>NZ_JPVQ01000023.1 GCF_000772965.1 Ureibacillus massiliensis 4400831 = CIP 108448 = CCUG 49529
TTTTTATTTATGAAATTTTTTCAAACCCCAACAAATATTATAGAGCCTTAAAAATCACAGTTTCTTACCTTCTTTTAAAAATAAAAAAAACTAGGTAATCACTTAATTTAAGTGCTTACCTAGCCATTTAGCTGAAATGAAAATCGATCACTTCTATATAAAATCTCGGTATATTCTAATTGGATATTTCGATCTTTATCCCAATTATCTGATTCTACTAATATTAATGGTACCAAGTTTTCACAATGTAGCATGAGTCTCTCATATTTTCCTGGGAAAATTGTTGATAGTCGCGTGAATTTACTTTCAAAACGTTGAATTCCGTTTAACTTATAAAACTGATAAATTGAAGATAGTTTATTCTGTTCTTTTTTTATTTCCGGAAAGAGCTCTGAATTCACATAGGAACGATGAATTGCAGCTGGCTCTCCATCGATATATCTTAGTCTTTCAACAATATATAGTGAAGCATTTTCTACCATTTGTATGGATTTAAAAGCCAAATCGTTTTTATCGATTTGTTCAAGCCGAGTTAAAATGGAACGATAGTCCTTCGTCTGTTGTTTCATTTTTTCACTAAAACTTACATCCCCAGTCAGTACTATATCGAGTAATTTCTTTTTGGGTTTTACGAAATGCCCAATACCTTGTCTTGATTCAATTAATCCCATTTGTTCGAGATAAACATACGCATCTCTTACTCGTTTCCGAGGGATTGAAAATTGTTCAGCGAGCATATTTTCGCTTGGTAGTTTATAATTTTCTTTGGATTTAGTATTCAGAATTTTTTCTATTAGGTAATCTCGCACTTCAATTTGTTCCATTACCCCACCCTCTAAAAACCTAGAATATTTACTTCGTTTCTACAGGTAAAAATAATTCTTTTATTTCTTTCCAATTACGAACCCTTCTGAATTCGTTGCAATATTCATTGTAGCTTTGTGAATATAGGATCCCTTCGCCGGAAAAGGATCTTAGCTGTCTTACGTTATCATCAATTAGATAATCTGCTTTTACTACTTTTTTATCTCCACAGAAAATAAAGTGAGCCGGGTTTAAAAATGGGAAATGTTCTAATAACCATTCATATTTCGCATTAAAGCACCCCGGCACATCCATAGCTGCAGTTGCGATATAAATTTCATAATGTTGATTTAGTTCTTTTAAAACAGGGACTGCATCTTCATCCTCTAATTCAAAATCTCGGAAAAAATCCGGCTCATTAATCATATAATAGAATTCTTTTGCTAGATTTGGATATTGAGCTTCAAGTTTTGCAATTTCAAAATCTTCTCTGGCAACATTTAAATTAAAACGTTTATTCACTTCTCGATGAGCTTTCCCAATAAAATCCGCTAATACTTGGTCCATATCAACAGCTATACTCTTCATGAATACCTCCAAATAATAGGTTTATATCTTTAGTCTAAAAAAGAAATAGACGAAAGACAAACGATAATGAACAAATTTACATATTCTTTACCAACCAACAAAAAAAGTGACAAAAGCGTAATATATACACTTTCGTCACTAGTTACATTTAAATTAATTTGCTGGACTTTCTTCAGGAGTGGTCGGTTTATTTCCTTTGTCTTTTGATATGATTTGGAGTACAAACATTAGACCGAATACGACTAAACCACTAATATCTGAAACACGCTCTGGATAAATCATTGCTAGACCAGAGACTATTACAATAATTCGTTCAATCCAGTTAATTTTACGATACCAGAATCCAATTACCCCAGCACCAATTGCAATCATACCTAGTATTGCTGTGATTAACACCCAAACAACTTGTAGTATTGTTACATCAATCATAAGTAGTTCCGGTGATAATACAATGATGTAAGGTATAATAAATGCCGCAATTGCCAGTTTTGCAGAGTTAACCCCCGTTTTAATCGGATCTCCACCGGAAATACCTGACGCTGCGAATGCGGCAAGAGCAACAGGTGGTGTAATGTCGGCAATAATACCAAAGTAAAATACAAAGAAATGAGCAGATAATAAAACTGTAACTGGTATTAACGCCTGCGAAACGTCCGGCGCTAATAATGTAATAATTGCAGGCGCCGCAATTGTTGATGTAATTACATAGTTAGCTGTTGTTGGTGCCCCCATACCTAAAACAAGGGATGCGATCATAACAAATACAAGTGTTAATAGGATATTGCCTCCAGCTAAATCAACTAATGTATTTGCTAAACTTAAGCCTAAGCCTGTTTTAACAACAACACCAACGATAATCCCTGCACAAGCCGTCGCTGCAACTACACCAAGGGCAGTTCGAGCACCATCTACCAATGCTTCTACAAATTCTTTTGGTCCAAATTTTACTTCTCTATTAATGACCCCAACAATAATACAAGCGACAATCCCATATAAAGCTGCATGTATAACAGGAGTCCCTGATACCATCAGAACGATAATTAAAATAATAGGAATTAAAAGATATAATTTTTTAAATACTTCTTTACGGTTAGGCATTTCATCATCTCTTAAACCACGTAAGCCTAAACGTTTTGCTTCAAAGTGTGTCATTATCCAAATTCCCGCAAAATATAAGATAGCCGGAATTAAAGCTGCCTTTGCAATATCCCAATAAGTCACACCACGTCCGATAAATTCAACCATTAAAAACGCAGCTGCACCCATAATTGGTGGCATTAATTGTCCACCTGTAGAAGCTGCAGCCTCTACCGCTCCTGCAAACTCCTTCTTATACCCGAGTTTTTTCATCATTGGAATCGTATAGGAACCAGATGTTACTACGTTTGCAACAGAACTACCAGAAATAGTCCCTTGTAAAGCTGAAGAGAAAATTGCCACTTTAGCAGGACCACCAGTTAATTTACCTGCAACCGATACTGCTAAATCATTAAAGTATTGTCCAACTCCGGTTTTAACAAGGAATGCACCAAATAGTAGAAAGGCAAAAATATAAGTTGCTGATACACTAATAGGCGTCCCTAAAATACCATCTGTTGAGAAGTACATTAGGTTTACAATACTTTCTAATGATTGACCTCTATGAGATATAAAATCAGGCATGTTTCTACCAAAGAATGCATAAAGCAAGAATAAAACAGCGATTATCGCTATTGGTAAACCTACTGCACGTCTTGCACCTTCCAATACTAAAAGAATGACAATTAGACCAACAATAAAGTCCAATTGATTAATTTGTCCAAGACTCGTTACTAGCCTCTCGTAATTCAATGTCCAATAAAGACCGGAAATAGCCGACAAAATCGCTAATATATAATCATAGAAAGCAATTTTTGTTTTCGAACCTTTTTTGCGAGCAGGAAATAATAAAAAGATAAACGTTAAACCAAAACCTAGATGAATCGTTCTTTGGATGTACGCAGTAAATTGCCCAAAAATAGCTGTATATAATTGAAATAATGAGAATGCTAGTAATCCAAAGAAAACAACCCATTTCATTATCCCCATTAAACGTCTAGTATTGGATTCACTATCGTATTTTTCCAACAATTCCTGCTGTTGTTCTAAAGTTAGTGTTTCTAATTGGTCTGTCGCAAGCTGTTTTTTCTCATTTCCCATCTGCTATCATTACTCCTCTCAGCTTGTCATATAAAGATATATTTTTTACTTCAAATAAATAAGAACTACCGCGAATTAACGATTTCTTTAAATCATACTCTTCTCCTTTATACTGGAAGAATAAGTCGTAATCCACATTTCCTATGAGCAATGTAAAATTGTCGATTGTTTTATCTTTATAAGACAATTTGTACTTCCCATCTTCAAAGGTTAATGTTTGATCCTCTTCAGCATGAGCTGGCATTCCAACATTTACATCTTCATACTCCATTGACACAAGCTTCAGTCTGTTTGAATCAGTTATTTCATACGTTTCTAAAACATCTGTCAAATGAATAGAATGAGTAAATCGTATTTGAAATAAATTGTCTTTTGAAACATTTATGTAATACATATGTGGATTATTCGTTCTTGTTTCTGTAAATGAGAAAACCTTAAATATCGGTATAAACATTACGACGATGATTAGAACGATTATAGTCGATATAAGGAGGGTTAACCGTTTCAAATGCACTCGCCTCAATTTTAAAGATTAGCTTAGTAATACGCTCATTCTGATAACCACCGTTTATCCAAAGTGAAAAAAATTTCCTTCATGTCAAAAAAGGGCTTGAAGTAGCGTTTGCCTTCAAGCCCTTCGCTTCACTTAATTATTGTTCGTCAAAGAATTTTTGTGCACCTGGGTGAACTTCAATTCCGACACCATTTAATGCAGTTTCAGCTTTAATTAATGATCCCTTAGCATGAGAGATTTTATCTGTATTTGCATAGATTGCTTTAGTAATACCGTAAGCAACTTCTTCAGGTAGATCTGTAGTAGTAGCAAGCATTGCTAATACTGATACTGTTGGTACTTCAGATTCTAAACCATACGTACCAGCTGGAATAGTATCAACTGCATAGTATGGATATTTTGCTATCAATGCTTCAGCTTTATCAGCAGCAACAGGAACGATACGAACATCAGCTGTAGCGCCTAATGCTTCAACTGCAGCAGTTGGATATCCTGCTGTGATGAATGCAGCATCGATTTGTCCAGATTGAAGACCGTCAGTAGATTCTCCGAAATCTAAGTTTTGAGGTTGGATATCATCCATCGTTAAACCGTGAACTTCAAGTAATTGTTCAGCATTTGCATAAGTACCAGAACCAGGAGCACCTACAGATACTTTTTTACCAGCTAACTCTTCATATGAAGTAATGCCAGAGTTTGCAGTAGTTACTAAATGAATTGTTTCTGGGTATAAAACACCAATTGCTACTAGGTTATCCATAGCAGCTCCATCGAACATTAACTCACCATTTTTAGCATAGTAAGCAATGTCAGTTTGCATAAATGCAACTTCAGCAGTGCCATCTTTTAAAGCATTAACGTTTGCAGTTGAAGCTTGAGAAACCTCAGCAGTTGTTTTAATGCCAGTTTCATCTGTAATTAAATCTGCAAAAGTACCACCAAGTGCATAATAAGTACCTTGCGTACCACCTGTAGCTAAGCTTAAGAACTCAATATCAGAAGTTGTTTCTGTTTCTGATGAAGTACCTTCTTCACCTGTTGTTTCTTCACTAGTATTCTCTTCTTCAGTAGCAGTTTCACCGCCGCCACAAGCTGCTAATACCATAATTAGCATTAAGCTTAACATTGTAAGCAACCAAAATTTACTGTTTTTCAAAAGAACCCCTCCTGTACAAATTTTGTTACAGTACAGTCTAAATGTAACAAGTAAATTACGAATGTGTCAACAAATTTTAATATTCTGTCAATAGATTAATATTGTTAATTCGAGTTTTAAATTACTTTTAACAGTTAGTTTTAAATATATCTGAAAAATTTATTTTTATAGAAATTTTAGATATATAGTTGATTGACCTTTATATAAGCATTTGTTATATAACATAATTATGTAAAAAGATGAAGCAAAATTAACCAAACTACAGGCTAATCGCTTCATCTTTTTAGTCATTATTCAATTGGCGTAATTACACCGCAGCCAATACGGCCACCTGATTCTCCTGATGGATCCGTCTTATAATCATCAGCATTTTCGTGAAGGACAATTGCACTTCCATCCTCATCTAATAATGAATTTGCCATCCCCTTCTGTAAAGTGAGATTCTTCGCTAAATATTCTGATGCTACAACACCATTTTCAGGAGTAACATTTGGCAAATCGCCAGCATGAGGTCCTTCAGGATTTTCTACACCATGTTTCATTTCCGTTGGATTAAAATGATCCCCAGCAGATTCAAAAGTTGGTGGTTCACATTTTCCTACAGCATGAATATGGATGCCACGCTCACCTTCTGGAACATCCTTTAAGTTAAGAGAAATCATAACCCCTTCATTACTTTCAGTAAAATTGACAACTCCTAATTCATTACCATCTGCATTCACCATTTTTGCTTCAGCTTGTAATGTTTCTGATGTTTCTGGAGTTTCTTGTGTTTCTGACGTTTCTGGGGCAGATACAGGTATTGTAGCTTCATCATTTTGACCGAATCCAAAGAAGCTACATCCGCTTAACAGAAGTACACTCAACCCTAGTAACAATAGGTTCTTTTTCATAAATATCCCTCCTATGGAACAATTATTACCAACAAAAAAAGGAAATATTCGCTCTTTGTCGAAATTTGTTGTTGATGCTAAATATTGGTCGGAATTTATAATCAAGTATTAATAGACGATATAATGTAAAAGGAGGGGTTCACATGGAATTAAGTTCTATTATGTCTACTCAGGTTGCTTCACTTCAACAAACCTTACAAATGAGTATTCTTGATAAGACCCTAAATTTAGGTGCAGAAGGTACTGCAAAATTGCTTGAAAGTATGCCTGAGCAACCCGCTGCTTCACATCCTTATAAAGGTACTGTCATTGACGTATCTGTGTGATGTAAAAAGAGCTTTGACATCAACTTGTCAAAGCTCTAGAAAACCGACAAAATACCTCGAGAGTTTAAATTATTGAGGTATTTTGTTAACTTTTGTATATAAATTACTTTTAATCTTTTCGAATTTATTTTTTAGCAATTGGTATACTCTATAGTCTTATTACCATAGTGTAGGTTTCACGACCATTAACCACAACATGATTAATAGTAGAAAAATATACATCCATGTCGCTTTCCGTAGTTTTTTAATAAACTGTTCTTTATTAAAATTTGACGTTCCAAAAGTTACTAAAGTTGGTTTAAATGCTTTCGCTAAAAAGACTATAGAACCTACCATTACAGCAATTGTCATAACAATCCATGAAGTTAGCCAAGTCCATGCACTTAGCCAAACTAATAATACCCCTGAAATGACTAATACATGTCCAGCATGCTTTACAACAGTAATTGAAATTTGAAAAGCTTGTACAAATCCACCTAGCTGCACTTCATCAGTGTCCTCCATCTTTTTTAACATAGGTAAAAGAGCCACTAGAGGTCCAATAGAAACTACGGCACTCACTACATGAATAAATATAACAATTGAAAATAACATTTTGTTCACGTCCTTTGCTTCCTTAGCAACAGTATACCATCGTGAAAGCGCTTAAAAATCGATAAATGAATGACAATTTCATGGGTCTGCTAGATATTTGTTTCAAACTAATAAACATTTTGTTAATTAGGTATTAATTATTTGTTAAATGAAATAAACTACATACAATAAAGAAATCAAACATTGTATGATGCATGTAGAAGCATATTTTAAAGTTATGCTTTATAAAAAGATTGGGAGTGATTATTATAGGAATCCATAAATTTTTCACAAGCTTGAATGATTTAGAACGTATTTTCCGTGCCCCAGGACGCTTCAAATTTGAAGAACATAACGTAGCAGCACACTCTTGGAAAGTTTCTCAATATGCCATGTTTTTTGGTACGTTAGAGGAAATGAATGGTGCTAATGTGGATTGGAAATCATTATACGAAAAAACGATCAATCATGACTTTGCTGAAGTATTTATCGGAGATATTAAAACACCAGTAAAACATGCAAGTGTAGAGTTAAAACAAATGCTTGCCCACGTTGAAGAAAAAATGATGGAAAAATTTATTCGGGAAGAAATACCTCCCGATTTTCAGGAAATTTTCTTTGAACGAATGAAAGAAGGAAAAGATGCAACATTAGAAGGGCGTTTACTGGAATTTGCCGACAAGCTAGATCAGTTTTATGAATCCTTTGCTGAATTGAAAAGAGGCAACACGGATAAGGAATTTGTTATTATGTATCAACAGGCTTTACTAAAATTATTACAAATGCCTCTCGAAGTAAGTGTGAATTATTTCCGAACAGAAATATTAAGTGATGTGATGGAAGAAGACACTCAAATAAATATCGCTTCTTTAACGAACGAAATATTGAATAAAATTAAATAAATTCACGCTCAAAGTTTTCCGCCTAAGGAAGGCTTTTTATTTTGTGTAAAATTATATTTGATATTTTAAATAAAAAGAATACATTATATTACTTTATAGTATTAAATGGTTGACTTTTTTCTTTAAATGTACTTACTTGCACTCTTTTTTCGAATCATATAATATAACAATAAAGCTGCGTTGTTCGTACAAATATTAAGTTTTAACCTTTGAACTGTAATAGGGAGTTTTAATCGAAGTTGGAATGGCGAGCGTCACACTGCGGTGAATGACGATATACAGGAAAGCTTCTGCGAACACCCACTTTGAGGAGTGGTGGTTTAAAACTTTTTATTAATAAACTACGGCAAGGCGGCTTTGCCATACATAATGTATAGCAAGGCTAAAAAACATCCCTTTCATGGGGTGTTTCAGACTGTAGACAAACTCAAAAATTTGAGATTGTCTACAGTCTTTTTCTATTTACAATCCATATTAAGAAATCGTCGTTACAGGCACTACCCTTTCCACGAGCACGGCCTCAGCCTTCACTCTCGCTACGCTCAAAGTCCAGGTTCTTCTGCTCGTGCTCATAGGAGTCTTCGCGCCTGTAACGAAAATCGACTTATATATACAGTAGTGTAACTTTAGGTGATGATCACCCTGATGACGAAAAATCAAATCAACGAAGGTGAACAATTTGAAATGCTAACCATTGAAAAGCTTTTACTACAGGACCATCAATTCCGCTTTATTCTGCTCTTTTATTATTTATAAATACCGTCATACCATTGTTTCGCCGCTTGAACTTCATTCATCGTTAATTGATGTCCCCGATTTTCCCAATAAATTTCAACAGTAGCTCCTGCACCTTCTAACAATTCCTTTAAATCCACTGATTCTTGTTGAGGGCAAATAGGATCGTTTGTTCCAGCTGCAATAAATATCTTTGTATCCGTTAATTGAGGCAATTCAATCCCTCTCCTTGGTACCATCGGATGATGTAAAATTGCACCTTTTAATGCATTTTCATAGTGGAACAATAAACTTGCTGCAATATTTGCCCCATTTGAATAGCCAATCGCCATGATATTTGAACGGTCAAAATTGTATTCTTTCGATGATGAATCTAAAAATTGATTTAATTCATTTGTACGGAAAATTAAATCTTCTATATCAAATACACCTTCAGCTAATCTTTTAAAGAAACGTGGCATACCATTTTCTAACACATTTCCTCTTACACTTAATACAGATGCTGTTGGGTCAACAATATCAGCTAAAGCTAATAAATCATTTTCGTCCCCACCTGTACCGTGTAGTAGTAATAATACAGGTTTATCTTTATTTGTTCCTTCTTTAAAAATATGTTGCACTTTTATTCCTCCCTTTCTTTAGAGGCTCTTACCTTAAATAAATTGCCAAGGAAATAAATATTTCGAGATTTATGTTATTCCACTTAATCCAACGTACGGACTTTAATTGGTATCAATGACATTTCTAGTCGATTACGATATTGTTCATATTGAGGTGGCAACATTAGCTGACTACCCATTGTTTCATACGTTTCGTCATGGGCAAAACCTGGTGGGTCAGTTGCAATTTCAAATAATATTTCACCAGATTCCCGGAAGTAAATGGCGTTAAAATAATTACGATCCTTTATTTCTGTTACTCGTTGACCATGTACCATCGCATATTCCTGCCATTCAAGATGATCTACATCATCTTTTGCTCGCCATGCAATATGATGTACCGTTCCGACTCCCATAGTCCCTCTAGTTCCCGTTATCATTTTTAAGTCAATAATGTTTCCAATATCCCCAGTAGCTTTAAAGCGTTTTAAGCCTCCTTCTTCCCCTACAACTTCAAGTCCCAAAACTTCAACTAATGTGTTCGTTGTTTCTTCTGGACGGCTTGAATAAAGAATAGCTCCTCCAAATCCTTTTATCGCTACTTCTTTCTTAATATCACCTATTTCCAAAGGATTTAGCTCACCATCATTGCGTTCAACAATTTCAAGATGAAGTCCATGAGGATCATCAAATTGTAAATATGTTTCCCCGAACCTTTCCAACACGGCATAGTCTACATTAAATTTAGTTAATCGATTTTTCCAAAAGTCTAATGCACCTATTGGCACAACATAAGTAGTCACACCTACCTGCCCATCACCGATTTTACCATTATACGCATTTGGCCAAGGGAAGAAGGTAATAATTGAACCTGGCTTACCACCTTCATTTCCAAAGTATAGATGATATGTTCCTGGATCATCAAAGTTAACTGTTTTTTTCACTAAACGAAACCCTAATACTCCAGCATAGAAATCTACATTTTCCTGTGGATGACCGACAATTGCTGTAATATGGTGAATCCCTGAAGTTTGTTTTTTCATATTAAATCCTCCAATTTAATCCCAATTATTACTCGTATTCTTTCTCAAATTTTTTATCGCTTCGTACAGTATCAAAATGTCTAACTAAACCTTCAATCTCTTCTCGTTTACTTTCAAAGAATGGAGGTAAAGATAGTTTTTCTCCGAGTGTTTCATATGGCTCATCTTCCATAAAACCAGGGCCATCAGTTGCTAGTTCGAATAAAATGTGCGGTGCAACATTAGAATAAAGGGAACCGAAGTAAAATCTTTCAACATAGCCTGAGTTTGGAAGTCTGAACTCTTGAAGACGTTGTTGCCATTCATCTAATTCAGCTCGATTTTCCACACGGAATGCTGTATGGTGTACTGTGCCAAAGCCTTGTCTTGCCTGTGGGAGCACCGTATTATATTCCACAATGACTTGCGCTCCATTACCACCTTCACCCATTTCAAATAAAAAGAACGAATCTTCTTTAGCAACTTCTCTCATATTAAATACATTAATCAATAGTTCTTTAAAGTAATCTAAATAGGCAGTACGTACAAATATTGGCCCTAGTCCTGTAATTGCATATTCTAATGGGATAGGTCCATTTTGCCAAGGAGTCCCAGCTGCTACGCCTTTATTATTTTCATCTGAAATAAGTTGATATTGTTGATCATCAAAATCTACGAAGGACAATACTTTTTTGCCAAATTGCTCTTTGATCCCTGTATTTTTTACTCCAATACGGTTAAAACGTTTTAACCAATAGTCTAGTGCTTCATCGTTTGGTACGCGGAATGACGTTTTTGAAATTTCATTTGTTCCGTGTACGCCTTTTGGAATGCCAGGAAAATCAAAGAATGTCATATCTGTCCCAGGGCTCCCTACATCATCGGTAAAATATAGATGATATGTTTGAATGTCATCTTGATTTACTGTTTTCTTTACTAAGCGTAGTCCTAGTGTATAAGTAAAAAATTCATATATTTTTTCTGCGCTACTTGTAATAGCAGTTACATGGTGTATCCCTTTTAAATCGTTCATTCTCAATTCCTCCAAAATTTATAATTTATCTCGAATTCGAGATATATGTTTAAAAAATATAGATAGTTTTTCAACTATCATTATTGTGACTTCCTATTTCTTATTTATACTAAAGCAAAGAATTAATCGATTATGCAATTTAATTCGAAATTGAATATCTTTAATTCGAGATAAATTTATCATATATTTTTCATTCTGTCAACATACCCTAATCATTTTTATAAGCAATTTCGAAAAAGTACATGAAACATATTCAATTAAATTAAAAAAAGGAAATCCAATGAACCTCTTGGATTTCCCTTATAATTTATATTATGCTGCTGGGTTAACTTCTAATTCAACTTTGATTTTAATATCTTTACCAACAAGTACGCCACCAGTTTCAAGTGCAGCATTCCATGTTAAGCCAAATTCTTCACGATTAATTTTAGCTTCTGCTTCAAAACCATAAACTTCTACACCCCAAGGATTAGTACCTTTACCACCAAATTCAACTTCAAAAGTAACTGGTTTAGTTACATCTTTAATTGTCAAGTCACCAGTTAATTTGTAGTCATCTCCATCTTTTTCAATGCTAGTAGATTTGAAAGTGATGCTTGGATATTTTTCCACATCAAAGAAATCTGCTCCTTTTAGGTGGTTATCACGATCAGTGTTGCGAGTATTGATGCTAGCAACATCAAGTGTGAAAGTGATTTGTGCAGTTGTTAAATCTGATAAATCTTCTGCTTCTACCTCTGCAGTATAAGCGTCAAATTGACCTTTTACTTTTGATACCATCATGTGTTTTACTTCAAAGCCTACTTGTGAATGTGATTGATCCACTGTAAATTTTGCCATTTTAAAATTCCTCCAATTTGTTTGATTTTTCTTATCTCGACTTCGAGATATATGAAAAAAAATTTGAAAGCAGTTGTAATTAACCACCTTCTAAAGAATATACAAAATTAATCGATATTTTCCCTCGCCATTTTACTTCGAAGTTCAATATCTTCAATTCGAGATAAATTTATCATACATCAATTCCTCTTGTCAATACATCTGATAAAATTATTTTTCATAAAAATGAGACAATTGCTCCAAAAATGAGGAGCAATCGTTTACCATAGCCTATATCTCAGGTGTTTTTTTGAGCATAATAAGGTTGCTCCAGTTTAACTTGAAGCAACCCACCTATTATTTTTTCTTTCTAGATGTTTTTTCCCATTGAACTAAAGAAGGATATGGATCGAAGGCCCACTCGGTTTTACCATTAAATTTGTAAATTCCATAGTGTAAATGTGGCGGGAACTTCCCTGACGTACCTTCTTTCCCATAGCCAGTACTTCCAACTCCGCCAAGAAGCGTGCCTGGTTCAACAATATCTCCAACCTTTAAATCTTTATTATAATAGGCAAGATGTGCATAATAATGGTAACTATTATGATTATCCCGAATACCTATTCGCCAACCACCAAACTCGTTCCACCCCATAACCTCTACAACACCGTATGATGTGGAAACAACAGGCGTGCCATAACCTGCAAATATATCTGTTCCTTCATGAATGCGTCTTCCGCCCCAACCTCTGCTTGCCCCCCAAGTTCCACGATAGCTATAATTGTAGCCACGAACCGGCAATGGGAAAACATGGGTATCTAATTCGATTGTATCGTAATGTTTATAAAGTTTTGCTATGGTTAAAATTTGATTAATAACCTGTTCACTTTTGTAGTATTCCCATAAGGCCATTTTAAAGTCGTCTTCACTTGGCCCATATTGGCTCAAATACCGTGCCATTGTATACATAACATCATCATCGCTCTGATTGTCTGCTTTACCGTCACCATTTCCATCCAGACCTACGCCACCAAAGTATTGAATTGATGCTATTGATGTATCGGTTTGATTTGGATTAAAAGGTCCTGCCCAAACTTCATCTGAAAATTGAATGGCGACGACACTATCTCTTTTCGGGATATCCTTTCGAACGGATTGAATATTACGTTCATACTGATCAACTGCAGCTAGATAATGCCAAGGCACAAAAACGTCTTGATATTTCATATAATAGTCCATGCGCTGTTGCATAATTTCTTCCCCAGATGGTTCTTTTGCATTTGCTGATGCTTCATTTAAAAAAATTATGCTCCACAGCATGGGAAAAGCTAATAAGGGAATTAAAAACCGAACCAATTACGAAACCTCCTTTCCGTTCTAATTTAGAATAACCCGATTTTTTTAAACCATGTACTTTGGATACATATTGAAATTGATGTTGGTCAAACTAAAATTCAACATAATCAATTATTTCCGCATCGTATTTTTCGAGCAGTTTTTTCCAATTTTTAATAACTATGTGTTAGGATAAATATTAAAAAGAGATAAAAAATTGGGGGGAATATTTGTGGAGACTTTGAAAACTAAAGAACAATTTGAACAGTTGAAGAATGAAGAACGTGTCATTTTTATGTTTTCTGCAAACTGGTGTGGCGATTGTCGTTTTATTGAACCAGCATTACCATCTATCGAAGCAGATTATCCAGAGTATGAATTTGTAAAAGTAGATCGTGATGATTTTATTGATTTATGTGGGGAATTAGATGTTTACGGTATTCCAAGTTTTATCGCTTTTAATGAAGGTAAAGAAATCGGCAGGTTTGTAAGTAAAGATCGCAAAACACAAGAAGAAATTGAAGCATTTTTGGATGGGTTATCCAAATAAAATGAAAAAATCCCCACCGGATTTTAAGGTGGGGATAAGTTCTTTCACTTAACTAATGATACCCATTTTCACCAAAAGGCTGGAGCTTTTCTAGCCACTTTTCTTCAAGCTCTTTTAAAGCTTCTTTCATGTTGAAGTAAGGGTCTGATTCATCCTTTTTTAGCTTTTCTAATATCTCGATTGAAAATGCATTTTTTCCGAAATGATTCCAATCTTGTTGAAGCTCCTTATGATTAAATACATTATTTTCAAGGCTAAATTTAACCCCGTTTATGGTTTTTAAATTTGGCGTGCTGGCAATAAACACTTTTCCATTTTCATTATTTTTTATTTGATAAACTCCCGCAATAATCTCGACTTCCTGATACTGTTGTTTTAATTCCTTTTTTCGATTCATTTTTTTACCTCATTTTCTTTTCAACTATTTTTTCACCCAATAGGCACTGCCATCATCTTTTCGATCGATAAATCCGTACTCCACCAGGTATCTCCTTATTAACACATAATCCTCATATACTTCATTTAAAATCACGTTTAACTCTTTTTCTGTGTAAACTTTATCCATATTTAATCGATTAACTATTTCACGTAGAACAATTAAACGTTGTTTTTCTTTTGGTGGAAATTTTATAAGAGGTCCAGTTAATCCCTTTGGGAAAAACTTAACTAACACTTTTTCCTGCTCTTTTTCAGTAAAAGCATACCGATCATCTATCATCGTTGCATGTTTATGTGGGGCTACAAAGGCTGGGGCATAATCGTCTTTTTCCTTCAACAACTCCATAACTGCCAGCATCGTTTTTGCTTGTCGTTCTTTTTCCTTTAATACAAAACGATGATGACGAATTGTCGAACTACTACCTATCCCCATTTCTTCTTGTACTTCTTTATCACTTTTCCCTGCATAAAAGTGCTTCAAAAGCTCTGTTTGATGTTCAGTAAGACCCGTTATTTTTTTATCAAGATTAAGTAAATAGTGAAAAACAGATTCGTGTTTATTTTCGATGTGCAATCTCATAAATCGCTCTGCCTCATAAAGTACATTACCTTCTGGGTAGATAACACCTTTTTCAACCTGTTCGCCGCATAATAAGCATCGATATTGATTCGTGTCTTCAACAAAGCCGCGCTTTATTTCTTCTAAACTAGCGTTCCAAAAATCAATTGATACGTCCATTCATATTTTCTCCTATTATAAATTTAAACATTATAAAAATATGTTTATTGTTTTAGCAAACAAAATTTAATTTTGTTTTATTATCATCAATTTAACAAATCGAACGTGGTTAGTCAAGTTCACAAAGAAAAAACTACTCGATAGTCCTACGAGTAGTTTCACATTAATACATATCTAATACTTCTGCTCAATTCAAAGTTGTAACACCACTTAATATTTATGTAACATTTTTACAAATACATTAACATTTAGTGATGTTTTTATAAATCTACTAACCTCTCGAACTTTTAATAGTATACTTAACGTAACTATTGTATAAAAAGGTGGGGGAATGTATGAAAAAGCTATTTACACTATTTTTTACTGCATTATTAACGATATCATTTGCATTAGTTACAAATGCAAATAGTCTTGCTGCAAAAGACTATGTAGATTTTAATGAAGGTTTGTACTGGGCTGATGAAATGACCTGGGCAATTGATAAGGGCGTTCTAAACGGATACCCTACTGAAAAAAAGATTAAACCGAACAATACCTTATCAGAAGCACAATTCCTTACAATGTTATTCCGCGTATTGAATTCTGAAGAACTAGACACTTATATCCAAAATCTAAATACCAACGATTGGACGCCTCAATATGCAATGGCTAAGAAGTATAATCTTGCTGTTTCCTATAAAAATACAGCCAATTGGAATAAACCAATCCGTCGTGGTACTGTAGCAAAACTATTTGCTGAAAGTCTAACAGGTAAGGAAATGTCTGAAAACGAAGCTGTTCAATGGATGTACAACCAAAACATTAGTGATGGACAAGCAGATAGAAATGGCGACTTTCCAAAAACATACGACTCTTACCTACCGAATTCTACTTTAACGAGGGCACAGGTCGTTGTGTTTTTATACAATATCTCAACAAGCAAACAAATTGACCAATCCTTAAAGGTTATTGAAAGAAAAGATGTTGTTCAAGAGAAGTTAAATGAATTCTCATTTAATGGTATTGAAATAAATGACTCCATAGATAAAGTGAAACAAATTTATGGCGAACCAAAGCGTATAACTTATAACGATGACGGCTTAGAAATACACACATATTATCGAAACAATTATGATGACTTTTTGATTGTCGGTCTTGATGAAAGTCATCATGTTGCTTATTTATATTCTAACCAAGTATATACAGCAAGATATTATGGCTTGGATCTTCTTAACCAAGAAAGCATCACATCTATTTTTGGCAAAAGTTATTCAGATGAATTAACAAAGACAACATATCAAGGGAATAGTGTTACTTTTTATTACGATACACATCTTCAAGGTATGCCTGTTAGAGCATTACAAGTTAAAGATCCAAATTGGTCCTTAACAGATGCAAATTTTGAAACAAGTGATTATTTAATCTTTGATGTAACGAATAGTTACCGAAATGTCTACAATTTAAAACCATTAAAATGGTTCGAACAAATTTCGAATACAGCTTACAAACATAGTAAAGATATGTATGATAACAATTTCTTCGACCATACAAATTTACAGGGTCTTGATCCATTTGATCGAATGGCAAAGGATGGTTTAGATTCATTCTCCTATGCGGGTGAAAATATTGCGATGGGTTATACAAATGGTATTGATGCTACTGAAGGATGGATGAATTCTAAAACTGGTCATAGAGAAGCGATTTTAAATGCTAACTTCACCCATTTAGGTGTTGGTTCTTATCATTGGTTCTATACTCAAAACTTCTATACACCACAATGATACAATCTATTCTAGATCAAATGTCTCAAGCTTATTGCACACAAGGCAATAAGCTTTTTCCTATTTTCGAGTAATAAAAAAGTCCTTTTATCCTAACGACTATTTCCCAAGATGTAAGAATACATATATATGACAACACTTTATATTGGGGGTATTTGGTTGGGAAATGTAAAGGCATTCGCAACATTTCAGCAAGTTGGTGAAGAGATTTACCGAACAAATACGTATCTACAATTTGGCTCATCAAGAAAGTCCCTAGGTGCAGTTGTCATGTTAAATCCCGGATCTTCTCAATTAAAAGGAGAAGCACGGAAAAAGCTCTCGATGAATGGTTCCCATACGGATGAAACAACGATTGATGAAACGATGAGACAGCTTATTCAATTTATGGAGAATACTCATTCCAAATTAAATGGAAGACTCCATATTTACAATCTGTTCTATGTGAAAAAAACAAATAATAAAGAAGCGATAGCGCTTTTCGAACATTTAAAGAATACAGGGAAATATCCAACAATTTTTCCTCCCTGCTTACTTGAATTACAACAACATCCGTGGATATTGATTGGCTGGGGAGTTGAGAAAAAGAAAAGTTGGGTTCATTTTGAAAGGGAAAAGGCGAGATGGCTTGAACTTATAAACGATAGCGGTGTTCCTTATTTTGGTGTCTTATCGAAAGAAAATGAATTTTATCATCCTAGTCCGAACAATTCGGATAAAGCTTTAAGACTCCAACAATTAGTTGCGGTCTATAACAAAAAAATAAAACTAAATACACTCCTTAAAAAAAATTAACGTTCACATTAAAAAGAGCCGATATATTAAATTTTCGGCTCTTTCTTTAATTTTATTGGTTATTTAAATTCCGCTTATTTTTCTTCATTCGATCTACCATAAATCCACCTTTAAAGGATTTCGGCTCATATGAAATGATAAACGCTCTTGGCTCAATGGATTCAACTAGTAAAAACAACTCTTTTTCACGATTTCGCTTTGCTAAAATTTCGTATTTATAGCGATCACTGTCGCGTCCTTCACCAATATACGTGGTTAATGCAAAGCCATTTGCACGTATAGAATCGATCAGCTCTTGGTTTTTATTTTGAGTGTTAATTGTAATATAGACGTAGCCAATAGCCAATTTATTTTCTATTCGTGTTCCTAAAAACATCCCTAAACCAAAGCCAACTGCATATACAACCATTGCTAGTAAACTTTGATCACCATTAAATACCAGGGAAAGACCAAATACATAAATTAGCATTTCCATAATGCCAAAAATTGCTGCTAAAAACGTAATGTTTTTTACTAAAAATATTGTCCTTAATGTTAGTAATGGTACATAAACTAATTGCAATATTAGTATCAATACTATATTCACCATATAAAACGCCTCACTAGTAGTTGTATATTTTATAATTTACCCATCGTAATGCAATGTAATGTACTCAGTAAAATAGAAAACATGCCTTATTTTCGACTTACCTTAGATAAATTTTTTAATACGTTCTTTCAATTATTTCTTGGGGAATTTATGCGATTACTCGCTATTAAGCATCCATTTTACTTGAATCATATGGAATTAACAACCCATAGGACTCTCTCCCTTTTGATGTAAAATGCTTTGTATTTATTATAAAAAAGCACACTAAAAACAATATAAAATAGAGCTCTTCAAATTTAATAAGAAAAAGCAGAACGTTTAAATAGACATCCTGCTTTCTATTGATTTAATTTATTAGCGCTTCCTTTATCTCCTCAATTTGTGCAAGATGCCGTTTTTCGTGATACCCAATAAAGGAAATCCATTGCCCTAACGTCAGAGAACTGAAAACTGGATGCGGCATTGCCATTTCAGTTAAATCCTGTTCGCCATAGGTTTTATATTTCCTTACGATTATATCCCTTGTACCTTGCAGCTTTTCTTTTAATGTTACCAATGATTGAAATTCTTTGTTGGGAACTAAAAATTCTGGTGCATCCACTTTCTGTGAACGATCAATTATTAAATGAACCCTTCTTATCTTGACTGGATTCTTTTCATCAACCTTTTTGATATCAGGAAAGCTATCTATTGCGACTTTTTCCATTAAATAAAGGTGCTCCAAAACTTGTGCAATTGTCCATGTCCCCTCTGCTACTACCATGTTCAACTGCTCATCTGAAAGCCCCTTCACACTTTCCCATATTTCTCCCCTAACTTTTTGTGCATTTTCCATAACCAACACCCCTTTTTTTTGATTACTGTTATTCTATTAAACATCTTATTTGATTAAAACGGTACTCAAAAGAAAAAAGAGTGAGAAAAAATTCTCACCCTAAGCACTATTATTTTATTTTGGAGGTGATGGTACGTTGAGATTAATAGCATTGGAAGAATAAGATTCTGTTACGGTTTAGAGAATCAAAAACCCAGCCTCTTCTTCCCCCTCTCCAGCGGAAGCCGATGATTGAGTTACCGAAAACAAGCATCGGGAAAAACCAAAAACTATTACCGTTTCTCATCCAAACAAACGTATTACGGAACATGCAGCGTCTAATGCTACCTACACCACCACGTCGGGAAAACTCCTGTTGCTGAGTTGTTGTGAAAGTTTGTGGTGTGAAGCTTGGTGGTGGTGCTGTTGGCGGGCTTAATTGACTACCTACATCAAATGGTGGTGTACCTGGGAAACCTCCTGGCTCGCCTCCCGGAAATCCTCCTGGAAATCCTCCTGGAAAACCTCCCGGAAATCCCCCTGGAAAGGATGGACCTCTGCCATCACCATCAAATTGAACTAAATAATCATCATCAAAATCAAAAGGATTCAATTCTGTAACCTCCTTTCTTCATAACTATCTTCAATTTATGTAGAAGGAAAGTGCCTAACAAGGGTTATCGCCCTTCCACGAATGTCTTTTTATAATGAAAGCCCATTTATATAAAGGAAAGTGGTTTCGCGAAAAGGTGAGGTTAGAATTTTTAATTTTGAATCCCCTAAAGAATCCTCAAATACTTTCAGGAAAAAGGTTGTCCCTAGATAAACCTGAAAATTAACATTTCTAGTAAAAAATAAATAACTTAGGAATATTATCTTAAAAGTTGAATATTTATTTATAGTCAGTATCTTTTTGAGTAATTGGTAGTGTTTTAACTTCAAGTTTTACATAGTCACTCAAACTATCAACATGAAGGAGCTGATGAAGATACTTCAATTCGTCATCCCAAAGAAAAACTATAGTCTCTGTTTAGTAAATCCACGCGAACATGATTTATTTAATCTTTATATTAAATACTCTGGTTTTTCAACAGAAAATAAAATTCAGATTAATTATGAACCTACCTTAATGATGACAGATATTCTATATGGTGAAAGTTACGCTATTTTAGAGGAAAATCATGATTGGGACGTAGACACAACATTTTACTATGAAACACTTTATGTATCTAATGATGGCATTGTATTACAAAAATTTTATCGAAATGAATTAAAAAACGTTCGGACTCTACATGCTCATCCATTATTTACAACACCTATTTGGGAAATTGAAGAAACATATTATGAATTAATTGATCCAGAGGATATAATCCGCATTGTCTTTAAAGATATTTATGCAAAGGAAGCCCCTGCAGACTCAAGTATTTATCGTGAACTTATTAGTAAAAGCGAACTTTTCGAGCCTTTTTTTGAAGATTTGTATACAGAGATGGGACGCTTTCATCGTGGGGATAAATGCTATTCAAGAGAAAAATGGGACTTTGCAGAACTTCTTCAAGCAAATTATCATGTTCAATTTGTTCAATCAGAGGGATCTGATATTATCTTGTCAAATTGTTCTGGGTTAATGAAAACATTGAAGCTTTCAAAACAACAAATGGCAGAGTATTTTATCAAATTTCTTAAATAGACCTGTCTATAATTCGACCTATTATATAAAATAAACCAATTATCTCTTCGAACGTTTCGAAGAGTTTTTTTATTTTCAAGTGTAAACCAATGATTCCCAATATCACTATTAAACTTTTAGATTTTTTATTCTGCTTAAATGTATTAAATTCTCTTGTTATAGGATTTTCATTGTAGCTGAGTCGATTATACCATTTATTTTTTTATAATTTTATGACATTTTTTTCTATTTAGTGATTATAATATTCTACCTCCTATCATAAGTTTTAAAAAAACAAGTTTCATAGCATAACTAAAGGAGGGGTCTTTACATGTTTCTAGCTTTTATCCTTCTAGCGGCGTTTTGCCTATTTATTGGATTTAAAACAAAAAGAATGTTTTACTTAACCGTTCCTGTAATCGCATTCATTGTCTATTTTATTGTTCAAATTGCAATGGTACCACTACCTTTTATGGATACCGTTAAATTTATCTTTAGTTTACAGTAGTCAACTAAAAAATTATTAAGCGCCCTCATTCACAGTTAATTCCATCTTTTTCGTTGTGACTAAAGTGATCGAAGGTTTTCCCTTTGCCTTCTTTTGAAGAACAAAGTGAAGATAGATATTTTACTAATCTAATTGGTTAACGATGGAAGGAGGAGTTTTTAAACCTATCAGCTATTATTTTTTGTCACTGTTAAAGATTATGGGGAAATTCAATAAATAGGGGTGATATTGTGAAAAAGATCGATAAAAGTGTTGCAGATGCTTACTTTCGTGAAAAGAACAAATATATGATTATCTACTTTATCATCTGGGCTCTTGTATCCTTTGGAGCAGTTGCGATCGCAGAGCCATTAAGTACTTTTTCTTTTAACGGGTTCCCATTCCATTACTTTATGGGTGCACAGGGGGCTTTAGCTGTGTTTATTATTTTACTTTTCGTCAATGCAATCGTTGGGGATAAAATCGATAAAAAATACGGTATTGATGAAACCAAGAATGAAGAAATCGGTAAGCAAAGTACACAAAATCATTAAGGGGAAATTTCTTTTAGAAAAGGGGGATGACTATTGGATATACAATTTATAGTTTCGACGGCTCTCATTTTAGCGACATTTGCATTGTATATTGGTATTGCAGTCTATAATAAAGCGAACGTCACTTCGGATTTCTATGTTGCTGGTCGTGGAGTACCTCCGTTATTTAATGGTATGGCTATCGGTGCTGACTGGATGAGTGCGGCCTCATTCATCGGTATGGCTGGTACTATTATGGTACTTGGCTATGATGGATTAGCTTATATTATGGGGTGGACTGGTGGTTATTTACTATTAACGTTCCTACTCGCACCTCAACTAAGAAAATCTGGCAGTTATACAGTTCCGGAATTTATAGGAGACCGCTTCAAGAGTAATACAGCACTTATTATTGCGGCAATTTGTACAATTATTATTAGTTTTACTTACTCCATCGGACAATTATCTGGCTCCGGTGTAGTAATCGGACGCCTTTTCCAAATTGATGCTGGCATCGGAACAATGATTGGGGTAGTTTTAATTGCCATCTATGCAGGTTTTGGTGGTATGAAAGGAATTACTTGGACGCAAGTTGCGCAATATATCGTATTAATAGTTGCTTATCTTGTTCCTGTTATCTTCATGTCTCTTCAAATTACAGGTAATCCACTACCATGGTTATCCTATGGTGAGATTGTTAGCAATTTAGGAGAACTAGATAAAGCCCTTGGATTATCCGAGTACTTCGCTCCGTTTTCAAACGGAACAAAGTGGCAATTCCTTGCACTAATGTTCACGTTAATGGCGGGTACTGCTGGTCTTCCACACGTTATCGCTCGTTTCTATACAGTATCAACGATGAAAGCAGCACGTTGGTCAGGCGCTTGGGCATTACTGTTCATCTCATTACTATATTTCTCTGCACCTGCATATGCAGCTTTCTCTCGCTTCATTTTAATGACTCAAGTAGCTGGAAGCAAAATTGCAGAACTTCCTGCTTGGACGAAAACTTGGGTAGATACAGGTTTATTAAAAGTAGCAGACCAAAATGGTGACGGTATTCTACAATGGACAGAATTAGTCATTGGAAATGATATCGTCGTAATGGCCACACCAGAAATTGCGAACTTAGGGATATTTGTTGTTGGATTAGTTGCTGCTGGTGCAATGGCAGCTGCCTTATCAACAGCAGGTGGTTTATTAATCGCCATTTCTTCTGCCTTTGCACACGATATCTACTATCGCATTATTAAACCGGATGCAACGGATAAGCAACGTTTAAATGTTGGACGTATTACGATCGTAATTGCGACATTACTTGCTGGTTTAGTAGCATTAAACCCTCCTGGGGCGATTACTCAAATCGTTGCTTGGGCTTTCGCACTTGCAACAGGTACGTTCTTCCCAGCATTAGTATTAGGCGTTTGGTGGAAACGTAGTAACTCAAAAGGTGTTATTGCAGGCTTACTAGTCGGTTTAGGTGTTACACTAGCTTATATTTTTGCTGCGAAATACGGTGGCTTTACAATTTTAGGTATCATTGATACAGGAGCCGGAGTATTTGGTGCGATTGCTGCCTTTGCTGCTAATATTATTGTCTCTTTAGCCACTAAGGAGCCTTCACAGGAAATTCAAGATTATGTAGAAAACTTACGCTATCCAGAGCAAATGACATACAAAGATGGCGAAGTTCATGTAAACGAATAATACTAAAAGACCCAGTCTCCATATCCTTTGGGGCTGGGTCTTCTTATATTCTTTAATTACTTTCTCTTAAATAAAGATGTGCTTCTTTATTAATAAACTCTGTATCAGGAATTCGCTCATTCTTCTTATTTAATGCGCTCATTCTATTGATAATAGGTGCTAATTTATCTTCAATCGGCTTATTCGATTGGAATTGGACACCATAAGAGTAAATACCACCAAATTCTTCTTCGATCCACTTTAGAAAACCTTCAATTTCGAATGGTTGACCCATTAAGGTAAATTCGAATTTAAATTTCATATTTGAGTTGATTGGCAGCTTTAAATTCGATAAATATTTAATCCCTTCTAGTCCGATATTATCTAATAAGATAGGTGTTGCGCCAACATCTACTTTTTGGTTATTTACTTCCGAAATAGTCATTTTCGCTAGAACGAAGTTAGGAAACTGAAATCTGAAAAACTTTCTTTTTTCAATACCACCTTGCTTGAAATTCAATTTATTTTTTGGCTTTAAATAGCCAATTTTCATAAGGTGCTCATATTCAGATTGGGATACTGGTGGGGAAAATAAATATCCTTGGATAAAATCACATTCCTGTTGCTTTAAAAACTCTATTTGATGTAATTCCTCTACCCCTTCTGCAACGACCTTCATCTCCAGAGTTTTTGCAAGATACAAAATTGAAGATATTATGCCCCTATCCATTTCATTTTCATGATGAATATTTTGCACAAACAATTGATCTATTTTTAATGTATCCGGATGGAATTTCCTTAATAAATCGAATGACGCATACCCTGTTCCAAAGTCATCAATTGCTATTTTTATTCCTAAATTCTTTAGTTCTTCAATTTTGGAAAGAACGATTTTATCGCTCCGTAATAATGTACTTTCCGTAACTTCTAGCTCAAGGAACTTAGCTGGAATATCATTGATTTGAAGCTGTTCTTTCACTAATTCAACTAGTCCATTACGCATAAAGCGAATTGGTGGGACATTTACTGATAATGTCCTTAGTAAAAAACCTTGTTCTTTCCATTCTTTTAACAATGATAGAACCCTTTTAATCACCCAATCCGTAATCAAGTTGATCGTTTGATTTTCCTCTGCGATAGGGATAAACTCACTTGGGGATATTGCACCCCATTCATTATGATTCCAACGTATTAAAACTTCCGCTCCGTAAATTTGACCACGTATTGGTTCAACTTTTGGTTGAAAATATAATTCAAACTCTTCATTTAAAATCGCTTTTCTCATGTCACGATCAAGTACGTATTTTTTGTAGGAAGAAATATCCTTAGAATATGTAAATAACTGATAGTTTCCCTTACCCTCTCGCTTTGCAAGATAAAGAGCTGTATGGGCATTTTCAATTAAACTAAGCTTTTCCTCTCCTTCTTCTGGAAAAAATGAAATCCCTATACTCATCGAAACATAGATTTCATAATCTTCAACTATAATAGGCCGCTCAACCTCATGAATTATTTTCTCAGCCAATTGAATTACTTGATCTTTATGGTGAAAAGCACTTTGGGTAACGACAAAGTCATTACTACTAATACGTGAAATATGTCCATTGGAAGGAAGTATGTCCTTAAGTCTATTCGCAACGATTTTTAAAACTTCATCGCCTATTTCATAACCAAGTGAGTCATTAATCATATTAAATCGGTCAATATCTAAATAGAGCAATGCAAAAGGTCTCCTATTTTCACAATAATAATCTAGTAATTCATAAAGGCTTTTTTGATTTGGCAAACCTGTTAATTCATCATACTTTTCTATAAAAATTAATTTTTCTTCGAGTTGCTTTTCCCTTGTAATATCATGAATGATTCCTAGAAGTTGCTCCACTTCCCCATTATTGTTGTACTTTATGGAAATTTGTTCTGATAACCACTTCACCTTTCCATTTCCACTAACTATACGATAGACAGCTTGCGCCTTATTTCTTTGGGAGAGCTGACTCTCAATAATTTGAGTAACTTCGCGATCTTCAGGGTGTATAAATGTTGTAAAAGTTCGCTTATTAACTTTTTCTAAAGAGACTTCAAAAATACTTGCGATATTTTTAGAAATGAAAGAAAAGTCCCCGTTGATGGAATTTTTCATCCAAACTCCAGTATTCAATCCATCAAAAAGGTCACGTAGGCTTCCTATTGTGCTCAATTTCTCTGATACATTTTCAATGATCAGGTAAACACCTTCGACTTCATTGTTCTCTTGTTCAATAGGGATAAATGTTAATAAAAGATCATATTTCTCTTCTTGAAAAGTAAAATTTATAAGATGCTTTTCAATTTTTCCTTCTAATGCTTGTTCCATAGTAAGCGCTAATGATGTATATGTATCTGGAGGCAGTATTGTTTTTAACTCTCTCAAATGATTTGGTTCAAACCCTAGAATATTTTTTATTGCTTCATTATTGATTGAAAATATGCTTTTGTCTGTTGCAAAGATGATTGTTGTATTCGGTTGGTATTTTGCAAATTTCGAACAATAATATAGGATATTCTTTTCTCTTACGGTTTCCATCTGAAGATCGGTTTCACCTTTATTTAAAATTTTCTTTATTATGTTAGATTTTTTTGAATTACCAAACAAACCAATACCTCCCATCTATAATTTGCATTATATACAATGTAGCAAATAGTCTATTAGTTTATATTTATAATATTAATTAAATAGGAAATTAGACCTTTTGTAAATATTGGGAGAACAACTTTTTATTTTGGATTTTTTTAGAGAAAGATGAGGTTTCGATAACTTTAACAATCTAAAGGGGTCTCTAGGTTTATTTAAGTCAATATTCTCAAATTACTATGCTAAAGCGGGTAGCACAGTTGTAGAAAAAAAAGCATTAAAATAATTTCTAATTTTTAAAATTTTTTTCTAAAGGATATATACATCTTAAAATTTTTTACCTATATTATTAGTAGTAAATGAAACATCTCTAAATTTTTTTCGTATATATATTATAAAACTTACAATTCTTCTGGAGGGAAACAATTCTTATGTTTGATAAATTAAAGAAATCTTTATTTGGTAAAAGTCATCGTCGTTATTCTTATTCTTCAAGCCATAGAGGATACTCCCATCGCGATAAATATTACGGCCACAAGCATTATAAAAGAAAGCGTAGAAGCTTTAGCTCAGGCTTCTTCGGATCTAGAAGTCGTAGCTTCTTTAGCAGCTAATAATGTTTCATTTTATACAAGACAAAAAATATCATAACCTTTTTAAAAAATATGTAGAAAATAAGACTTCATTTTCTCTTCAAGATATTCTCGGAAATGGTTCCTATGGATTTGCGTATCTTTTATTGGATGAGGTTACAGGTAATCAATATGTACTAAAAAGAATGCGAGCGAAACATCGAAATGACGATAAGCAGCGAGCAAAATTTCAACAAGAAATTACTATGTTAAAAGAACTAGATATTCCAAATGTACCAAACATTCTTTATGATGGAGTCTTAGAGGATATCCCCTTCTATATTATGGACTTTGTGAATGGTTCTACCTTTGAGCAGGCCATATTTGAAGAAGGTATAACCTTTTCTTTGAAAGAGTCTCTCGCGATTGTTAAGGATTTGCTTGAAATTGTGAATAATATTCATCAAAAGGGAATTGTCCATCGTGATTTACGAATTCCAAATATTTTAATACAACATAACATTTTATATATTATTGACTTTGGTTTAGCAGCATATATTAAAGATGATACGAGAATGGAAGATATAGAAAACCCTAAAAAAATTGAAAATCACTGGAGTGATTTATACTATATAGGGCACTTTCTTCTATATTTACTTTATTCGAATTATTCGCCAACTGAACGAAAAGAGAGACGTTGGCAAGAAGAATTGGAGTTACCTCCTGTAGTAGAAGAATATATTGAACGTTTACTATTAATACAGCAACCATTTTCAACTACAGAAGAAGCCATTAAATCTATTCCAACTGTATAACAAAGGCGCAGTCATGATGACTGCGCCTTTTTGATTATTTTAAATCAGCATTCTCTAAATATCTATAAAGTGTAGATTTACTGATTCCAGTTTCTTGTTTAATATCATGTAAAGTATAGGTACCTGATTGATACATAGAGATTGCTTTTTTTATATTTTCATCTGATTTTCTTGGGCGTCCTATTGCTTTTCCTTCATCTTTAGCCTGTTCCATACCAATGATTGTCGATTGTTTAATGATATCCGTTTGAAAATGTATCATTTTTTGAATCATATCTTGAAGAGAAAAAGATATTAAATCCCTACTATTTAATCCCTCGTCTAAAAATTCAATGGTTACCCCATCTCTTTTACATAATTTTAATAGTTCCATCAAGTGTCTTGTCGTATCAGCTAAAACAAACATTCTTTCTACTAAAATCACATCATTTGGTTGGAGGCTCATAAGCAGTTTCTCAAGCTCCATTCGTTTTTTTGGTTCTCCATGCAATTCTTTAAATATATAGTCACAGTTACTTGCTTTATTAAGTTTTTCTAACTGTATACTGCAATCTTTATCATTATATAAAGGTCTTACATAACCAAATTTCACTTTATCTCTCCTAAACACATTCCCAAAAAGGTTCCTTTTTAGGAATTGGAATGTTATGATAATCTCAGAATTATGATTGTATTTTTGCAAATACTTATCTTACTTTAAACAAGCAGGATAAATAATAGTAAAGGAGTTTCCCATGCAAAGTTTAAAACAACAATGGTTTGGCAACGTGCGTGGTGATATTTTATCAGGTATCGTTGTAGCACTTGCTCTTATCCCAGAAGCAATTGCCTTTTCTATCATTGCAGGCGTTGATCCAATGGTAGGTTTATATGCATCATTTACAATTGCAGTCCTTATCGCCTTTGTCGGAGGACGTCCTGGTATGATATCAGCAGCAACTGGTGCGATGGCACTTGTAATGGTTCCGTTAGTTCGAGAGTATGGTGTTGAGTACTTATTTGCGGCTACTATTCTTACAGGAATTATACAAATTATTTTTGGTTCTCTAAAGATTGCAAAATTAATGAAATTTATTCCGAATGCGGTCATGATTGGGTTCGTTAATTCATTAGCTATATTAATCTTTATGGCACAAGTACCGCACTTTGTTGGCATTTCAACAATGACTTATGTTTTTGTTGGGATTACATTATTACTTGTATATACATTACCACGTTTTATCAAAGTAGTTCCAGCACCACTGATCGCTATTGTTGTACTAACATCAATTGCTCTATTTAGTGGAATTGAATTAAGAACGATTGGTGATTTAGGGAATATTACGAAAGACTTACCGTCATTTATCATCCCTAATGTTCCATTTACCTTTGAAACATTACAAATTATTTTCCCTTTTTCCATTTCTTTGGCCATTGTTGGGTTAGTTGAATCATTATTAACTTCACGAATTGTTGATGACATGACAGGAACAGAAAGCAATAAAAATCGAGAAGCTCGTGGGCAAGGTATTGCTAACTTCGTTAATGGTTTCTTTGGTGGTATGGCGGGATGCGCAATGATTGGGCAATCCGTTATTAACATGAAATCCGGTGGGCGTGGTCGTCTTTCCACTTTAATTGCCGGCTTATTTTTAATGTTCCTCATCCTTGTATTAGGAGACTTAGTTGTAAGAATTCCAATGCCAGTGCTTGTTGGTATTATGATTATGGTAAGTATCGGTACTTTTGATTGGAGTTCGTTTAAATATTTGATGAAGGCTCCGCGCACTGACGTAATTGTTATGCTAACAACAGTTACAATTGTAGTTTGGACTCATGATTTATCAAAGGGGGTTATTGCTGGTGTTATATTAAGTGCAATCTTCTTTGTGGTTAAAATTTCAACTGTGAAAATTGAACCAGATGGACACCGTTATGAAGTACACGGTCAGCTTTTCTTCGCATCAACAGAAAGCTTTGTAAATTACTTTAAAAATAAGCACTTTGAAACGAATCAAATCATAATTGATTTTTCCAATAGTCGTATTTGGGATGATTCAGGTGTAGGTGCTTTATTAAAGGTAGAGGATTTGTTACGTGAAAAAGGGGTCCTAGTTGAAATCATTAATTTAGATGCCCCTAGCAAGAAAATCATGTCTAAATTAAATGGTATGTCTTCATCACACTAAGGGGGATATCTTATGTATAAACACATTTTACTTGCTGCAGATGGTTCGGAAAATGCTATTCGTGCAACAAAAGAAGCTGTTAAAATTGCTTCATGCGACAAAGAATCAATAGTTGAAGTAGTTTATGTGATTGACTTTGAAAAAGCAAAGGCTGAGGTTATTCATTTAAATTCTAGCGAAACCATCGAATTAGAACGTCGCAAAAAAATAGCAAAAGTAGAAGAATTACTTCGTGAATCAAATGTAACCTATAAAATTAAGTTTTTGCATGGCACACCCGGTCCTGAAATCATTAAATATGCAAATGAACAAAAAGTGGATTTAGTCGTAATAGGAAGCCGTGGATTGAATGGCTTGCAGGAGATGGTATTAGGAAGCGTAAGTCATAAAGTAATGAAGCGTGTTCAATGCCCAGCATTAATAGTAAAATAAATGCATTTTAACAATCCTAGAAAGATAAACTAAAAAGTTCCATTGAAAAAGCACGAATTCAAAATTAATTGATTCGTGCTTTTCATTTTTGTTTAAATCATGTTAAATCAGACAGAGAAGGTCAGATAAATCCGTCGCATCATTTAATGTAAATATAGATTCCATCCATTTCTCTTCTAATTCTTCATTTTTCAAAATCGACTTACACTTTTCTATGATTTCTTGTTTCGTGACTTTGTTATTTGGTGAACCCTTTGGAGTTGTTGATGTTTCCTCAATCATGTCACCATTTTTAAACACAATCTTCACTTTTGTATACCTTGGAACAGTTGAAGGTTCCTTCACATTTTGTCTTACAGTTTTATTAATAATAGTTTGGGAAACTGAATCAATTGGGCTCCCCTCAAACTGTTTAAACTCTAAAGGTTGCCCTTGTAAAATAAGAGAAACGATATATTCAATACTAAAACGACCTTGCTCGCCGGTTTTAGGATTATGATGGATAAGTGCAGCATCCGTATTGTTTGAAAAGGTTATGATAATTTCTTGTATATCCTCAACATTTAACTTTCCAATTCGTAATGCCGCATCCGCGCCAAAATAAGCTGCTGAACAAAATGGATAAATTTTAAACCAAAGTCCGGGAGAAGCTATTTTCCAACTATCATTCCACCCATCAAGTAAAGTGGAAGAATAATTTTCTGTACCTTCTCCATAGACTTCGAAATAGTTCCCTTTGCCATCAAAGCTATTCGAATTGTTTACAAAGTTAACCATTGTTAAATTCACGCTTAATACTGCTGCACGGGCAGCTAGCCCCGCATGAAGTGGTTTCGTTTCTGTTCCAAAATGACAGCGTAAGCCACTCGACTGAGTTGCTGCAAAGCCCAAAGCCTGTGCAAGCTGATCACGAGAAAATTGAAGCATATATCCACCAGCAAGTGCAGCTGCTAGTACACCAATTGTACCTGTATTATGCCAGCCTTTTTCATAATGACTATCTTTAACCGCACGAGCAATTCTTGCCATTACCTCTACCCCAACCACATAAGCTTCTAAAAAGCGTTTCCCTGTTACATCATTTGTAGAAGCCAATGCTAGTAAAGTAGAAAGTAGTACAGCACTTGGATGACCTCGCACCTCCGTATGAACATCATCAAAATCAAGTGCGTGGGCTAAAAAGCCATTTACTAATGCTGATTGCAAAGGAGTAGATTTTCGTCCTTGACCAATAATAGGCGAAACTTGAAAGCCACCTTCGAGTTCGATTAATTTTAGGAGTTTATGTACTCCTGCATCATCCTTACCAGCATAACTTGAGGTTAAATAATCTAACACACCCAATTTGGCGCATTCGATCGCTTCCCCATCTGGTGTCGCATGATAGATTTTATCAACGAACTTTTCGGTTAAACTCATTTTAATAGCTCCGGTTTATTTAATGCTAAAATTGAAAGCTCCGTGAAATAATTTGCTGCTACTTCTAACGCTTCCTCTTTCAACTTAAATTCTGGATGGTGCCACGCTTTAGGTCCATCAACACCCATCCATACGAAAAATCCAGGAATTTTTGTTTGGTAGAATGCAAAGTCTTCACCTGCTGGTACTTGTTCAGCTTCAACAGCTTTATATCCAGCGACTTCTGCTGCCTCTTTAGCAATTTCTGCAAAGCGATCATCGTTATCTACTACTGGTAAATATGGGTACCATCTGAATTCAGCACGAGCACCAAAGCTTTCAGCAATTCCTTCCGCTAAAGCACGCATACGTTCACCGATTACTTCACGCGTTTCTTCTTGGAATGTACGAACTGTTCCTTCAAGCTCTGCTTTTTCCGGAATAACATTCCATGTATTTCCTGCTTGAAGTTTCGTTACAGATACAACGATATTATGGAATGGATTCATATTACGACTAACTATACTTTGGAATGCTGATACAATTTGACTAGCGATAACAATTGGGTCAATGGCGTCATTCGGAATACCTGCATGACCGCCAACGCCAATAATATCTAATTCAAATCGGTCAACACTTGCCATTAAAGAGCCTGAACGTACACCAATTGTTCCTACTGGTAATTCAGGCTTGTTATGCATACCAAATATTGCAGATACACCTTCTAATACCCCGCGTTCAGCAACATATACAGCACCTTGTGCAATTTCCTCAGCAGGTTGGAAGATAATTCGCACCGTTCCCTTTATCTCTGAACGACGAGATTGTAATAAAATCGCTGCTCCAATCATTGATGAAGTATGAAAATCATGACCACACGCATGCATGATGCCTTCATTTTTTGATGAAAACTCTACACCAGACTGCTCCAAAATTGGTAATGCATCGATATCTGCACGTAAAGCAATTGTAGGACCATCTTGATCACCCTTAATTTCAGCTACAAGACCCGTTTCTAATGGGTAATCTAGAATCGTAATTCCTGCATCTTCTAGCCATTGACGAATCCGTTTCGTCGTTTCATATTCTTTAAACCCTAATTCTGGATTTTCATGTAATTCTCGACGATATGAAATAAGTTTTGATTGTAAGTTTTCTACAGTAGTACTCATTGTACAGTTCCTTCTTTCATTAATGTTTTTCGCTTAATTGTTGAATAAACGATTTCGTCCGTGCGTGTTTTGGGTTACCAAATAATTCACTTGGATGGCCTTCTTCGACAATATAACCATCCGCCATAAAAATAACATTGTCTGATACTTCACGAGCAAAATCCATCTCATGTGTAACAATAATCATCGTTGTATCTTTCACTGCAATTTGTCTTATTACTTGGAGTACTTCAGAAACCAACTCTGGGTCAAGTGATGATGTAGGTTCATCAAATAAAATAACGCTTGGCTTTAATGCAAGTGCACGAGCAATACTTACCCGTTGCTGTTGCCCTCCTGATAAAGTAGCTGGATAATTATTTGCCTTTTCAGCAAGACCTACCTGAGCTAAGTATTCCATACCTATTTTATTAGCCTCTGCTTTAGGTATATTTTTCGTTACAATTAATAATTCAGTTACATTTTGTAAAGCCGTTTTATTCTTAAATAAATTGTAGTTCTGAAATACCATCGCAGATTTCTTTCTCAATTGTTGTATATCCTGTTTTTTATAATTTGCTACATCAACAGTTACATCATCAATTGCTATTGTTCCTGCATTGGGTGTTTCTAAAAAATTTAAGCAGCGTAATAACGTTGATTTTCCTGAACCTGATGGACCAATGATAGATAATACTTCTCCACGCTTAACTTCAAAATTAATATCTTTTAGTACTTCTAAATCGTTAAATGATTTTTTTAGTTGATTGATTTTAATCATATTATTCGCTCCTTATGTCCGATAAGGTTTCTCTAAGAGATTCTCAAGCTTACTTTGTAAGTATGAGTAAATGATAACCATTCCCCAATATACAAGGGCTACTGCCAAATAAGCTTCAAAGTATCTAAATGTATTCGATGCTTGCATTTTAGCTTCTGCAAATAGTTCTACTACCCCTAAAGTAAATGCTAAAGATGTTTCTTTAATTAACGAAATGAAAATATTACCCGTTGCCGGCAGTGCATTTCTAAATGCTTGAGGAATGATAATGCGACTATAGGCTTGAACCTTTGTCATACCACCAGCTAAGCAAGCTTCCATTTGTCCTTTATCAACAGATAAGAAAGCTGCACGGAATATCTCTGCAGCAAATGCCGCTTGTTTAAAACCAAAACTAATTATTGCAGCAGTAACCGCGTCCATCTGAGTAAAGACCGGGAAAATCTGAGGCAATCCATAGTAAATTAAGAATAATTGTACGAGCATTGGAATTGCTCGGAAGAATGAAATGTAAACGGCTGCTATGTAATTTAGTACTTTCACCTTACTATTGCGCATGAAAGATAATACTAAACCGATTACTATAGTTAAAACCATTGCTAAAACTGCCATCAATAATGTAATTGGTATATATTCTATAATTTTAGGAATGAGTGAAAACATATAACCCACATCGAAATTCATCGCTTTGATCATCTCCTTATATTTAAGCCATTAGTTTAAAAGGCCGTCTTAAAAGTATTAATACTTTTAAGGACGGCCATTTTTAATTACAATTTGACTTATTCTTTCTTTGAAACATCTTCACCATAATATTTGATTGATAGTTCAGAAATTGTACCATCTTCATGTAATTTTTGAACTTCTGCAGTGATTGCTTCACGTAACTCTTCATTTGACCCTTTTACAAATGGGAACGCAACAGCTTCGTATACAAATGGTTCTCCAACAAATTTTAATGGTAAATCTGCTTTATTAATTTCTGCCAATAAAGATGGCTTAGCATTTACATACCCTTCAACTCGTTTGTTAATTGCATCATTCATAGCTCCATCACGAGTTTCGTAAGTACGAATACTAATCTCACCATTTTTATCATATGCTTCTAAGTTCTTAACATTGTTAGAACCTAATACACCAGATACAGTTTTTCCTTTTCCGAAGATTCTAATAACTTTATTGGTTTTTTAGCTTCCTATATATGGGAAAAGTCATATTATTAGCAAACATATTCTAAAATATCATATATTTCCCAACTTTTTTACTAATTTTCTATTATTCGCCCTCTTTCCTTAACACCCTTCACCCAATATAAAATAGGCATGATAACAAAATAGATGAAAAGTAATCGATAAAGTTGAAATACGACAACTACAGTCACCTCAGCATGAACGGCTGAAGCTATTAACCCCATTTGGTCAAGTCCTCCAGGCGCAGTACTTAAATAACTTGTCGCAAAGGACATGCCTAGAGCTTCTCGAAGTATCCAGCTCGTTCCATACGTTACAATTAGGAGAATGATTGCACTTCCAAGCCCGAGAAGTAGTAATTTTTTTGATAACTTTAACATGTGTGGCTTTAATAATAAGCCGATATAAGAACCTAAGAATATTTGAGCGATATGATTCAAGTCTGTTGGAACTGACGGAACATCGATCGGTGTAAACTGTATAAAAATAACAAATAAAATAGGAAGGACAATAAAATAGGCTGGAAAGCGAAGTTTTTTCCCTAACATTACACTAAGCCCACAACCAGTAAAGAGAACTATGAGTAAAGGTAGATCATGGACATTCCACTCCACATGAATTCCTTGAACAAAATGACCAGATATTAAAAATGGAATGAAAATAATCACTGTTAATATACGTATTACTTGGAAATAGGTCACAGCAACTAAATTTACTTCTTTATCATCTTCTGCAAAGGCCAAAATTTGGGACAGTCCACCTGGTATACCACAGGATACCGCAGTCATCCAAGATACATTGCCAACTTTATGTACCCAATAGCTTAATAGAAAACAAAAAGCAATTAACAATAGATTAATACCAATCATAAAACCCCAAAGCAAGGCACTACCAGTAAACAATTCATAAGAAAAAGTACTGCCAATTGTATACCCTACAATAATAAGTCCTAAATTCCGAAGCCCTTTTGGCATAGATAAATCTTTAATAAAAAATTGCCCGATTAAATTAAACACTAATGGTCCAAGCATCCAAGGGATTGGAATACCGATTAAATCAAAAACAATCGCTCCTATGATTCCGATTACTAGCACTTTTACTATACTCATCATTCGATTCATCCTTACCAACCTTTCGTTCATAGTTTAGTTGTATTACCATTTAATTTCAATGACTAACGAAAGAAGATAGGAGAAATTTATGCCAAATTAAAAACTGTAGGCTTTTAAAAACACCTACAGTCATAGTCTTTTATATAAATTTTTGTGTAATCATACCAGCAGTATTATAAATTCTAACCTCTGCATAAGCTCCATTCACAAATGTAATTTGAGGTGGCATGTGACCACAATCGATATCGTAACCAACTGGAATACTTAATTCTTCCGCTAATTCCATATACACATCCGTTTCCTGATAATCATCAATTGGTTCAGTAACGGGATTACGTCCAAATATTATGGCACTACAATTTTCAAACCAACCAGCTAATCGCATTTGAACTAAAGTTCTTCTTAAACTTGTTAAATTCATTGTACAGTTATCAAAATACCAAATAATCGGTTCATTTTGTAAATGCACATTTTGAAAATTTGGTACATTGCCATATGGCGTTCCAATAAGATGTTGGATCACGTCAATGCAACCACCTAGTAAGCGACCTTTTACAAACATCGGACTATTTGATATTGTTTTCCACTTTGTATTTTCTGTTAAATGAAAGATAGAACTTGATCCACTATTATTACGCCATTCTAACTGATATTTTTCTGAAGGATGCTGGATTACTTCTTCACCTGGCTCCGTCCTCAATACTCTTTCCCACATTGCAGTAGTAGGGTCTATATCCTCTCCCCTTAACTCTATTAAACTTGGTCCATGCGCCGTCGCAATACCTGTTTTCAGTGTGATTGCTAGTAATAACAAGCTTATATCAGAATAGCCAATTACCCATTTCGGCTTAATCTTTTCAAACTCAATTAGGTCTAATATTTCTATTAGTAATTCTCCACCCCATGGAGGAAATATAAAGTGAATAGAATCATCCTGTAACATGGTATTCAATTCTAAAGCGCGTATTTCAGCCGATGCCGATCTCGCCTTATACTGCATCCAGCACGTATCTCCCACCTTTACTCGGTATCCTTTTTCCTCCATCTGGTAAATTGCAAGTTCTAATAAATCATAATTCATTCGATGTAATCCTGAGGAAGGTGCTGTTACCCCTATTGTCGCCTCCGTTGGTATTTCTGGATAAATGATACTCATACAATTCCCCTTTTCTTATAGTTTCCTTTGGTATATTTCGTAGTAATTTCATTTATAAAAAAGTAGTTTTTTTATATTTACGTTTGAAAGAACAAAAATAAAACCGATTTCTCATAAGAAATCAGTTTTGGTAGTTTCGTTTGAAATAAAGTTTGATTATTTAGTAGATTTATTCAAGAACGCCCAGTTTTATTATAGGATTTATTTATTCAACATCCTCTGAATTAACTATAAAATGCGTATGTTTTGCTTCCTTATTGTATGTTACCTGTATTTCAAAATCGACATCAACACCTTTTTTAAAGTCGGTCACCCTAAATAACACTCTTATAGGGTTATCTAAAATTTTAAGTGTAGACATATTTGTAGGTTTAAAATTAGTAGTTGTATCACCGTTTAGAGATATACCCTTTAAATCGTGTTTAGAGACGATAGCCAAACTTGCTGGCTCCTCTTTTGTACTGAATAGTACAAGAAGCTCTTCTTCCCCATCATCGTTAAAATCGTATAACCTCTTATCGGCGATGACAGCATCTGATGTATAATTATTAAACTCTGTTAACAGTTGACTTTCCAGTTTATTATTAGAGTAATCTTCTGTTACGTTATTATTTTCTCCACTATTTTCATCTACCTCATCATTTAAACTATCAACACATCCAACTAGAAAAACAAGAATAAGAAATAAATATATACTATTTTTCATCAACAAACACACCACCTTAGTAATAATTTACTATTTTGTATATTTTAACATATTAATGGAGATATTTAGCGCAATTTGAAGAATATTATTAAAATAGTAAATTAGTGTAATTTTCTATTTTAAATAAAAGGAGATGAACACATTATGGAAAAAACTTTTATTAGATTTGTGGCAGCAGTATTATATTTATGTTTTGTATTTAATCTTTTTTCATTATCTGCATGTACCGAATTTAACGCCGAGATGAAAGTTGATCCAGGGTATACGGGGCAAATTGATGGTTATGTTCCGGGAACATCATCAAATGGCCAACTGGTTTACAAAGTAACTGATGATGGTTCTGGCCAAACCTGGTATAGATATGTTCCAGTAGGTGCAATGGTTCCAGCAAAAGTTGGATGGCATTTTATAACAAGGGATTGGAAAGGACAGTAAAAGAGAAAGTTTAACACACTTAGAGAAAACAGTTTGTTTTTTCCAAGTGTTTATCACTTTCTCTGAATTCATGTTGTGTAAATGTCATCTTTGCCTTCGAATTTATTGTAATGTTTATATTTAGTCTCATTAAGCTATCTCTTTAAATCTTTAAATAGTTGGCTAAATTTTATTCTACTCTATTATTTTTTACTAATGTACATTACGTATCTTCTCCATAAATAGCAACGGTTTGACGAACAACGGAAAATGAATTTCCATCCCAGCTTAATAAATTTTCCACATATCCTAACCCATCAGCGTGATAACGGCCTGCAATCTGCTGCATTCCGAGCAAATCATACTTCCCATTTCTACCATAGTCTACTGGGTAAAGTGCACCTAAAGGATCTACCCAACCCTCGATTGGTTGTTTCAGAGTACCATCGGGATTATAAATTTCATTTAAATATTCTTCTCCCTTAAACATAAGGTCGATGGTATATTTTTTACTTGGATACTCACTAATAATATTCGCTTTATATTGATTAGCATATTGAACTTGATAGGAATGCTCTTCATTAAATTTAGTAGAGTTGAAAATTTCCTTCATAACGCCCTTTTGCATTGAATAAATATATGCAAATATTATTCCGCCGCTTCCTCCAGAATCAATCACGATAAAGATGTCATCAATGCCGTCTCCTGTAAAGTCTCCTAACCAAATCGTAGGATGGAATCCCATGTTTTCCGAAAGTGTATGCTTTTGAATATAATTTGATCTTCCATACTTTATATACAGTGTAATATCCTTTAAAAACGAAGGTGAGTCTGCTTGTTTTGTACCCGTTAAATAAATGAAATCTGGAAAATGATCGCCCGTCACATCCCCCACTTTATAAGAAACAATAGATTGTCCTTGTGGAATTTGTACAAGTGTATTAGGCATCATTAAAGATTGCCATATTTGATCCATTAATATCCCCTTTTCAATTAGTTTCAAAGCTTCACCACTATTTAATGATTCATATGAACAAAATGTACCTAAAAATATAAAAAACCTGAAAGCAAGTCGTATGCTTTCAGGTTTCATTTCCTTTTTATCCATGACAAAAATACCGCAACGATTAATACAAAGCCTAAATACCCCATGATGGAATAAACTTTGCTCACCAAATTTGTAAAACCTACAAAGCTTGCCATAAAACCAATAATTCCAAATAACACAACTGTCGGCTTATAAACTTTATCTTTAGGTGAAACTAATCGATTAATAAAGGAATACATCATTCCTACCGCTGTACTATAAATCATTCCAACTAGTCCAAGAGCCATTATAAAACCGACCAAAGGATGAATATCCCGCGCAATCTCTAAAATGGGCATATCTTTTCCGGCCACTACATCCATTTTTGCAAACATCGCTGCATTAATAAGTAAAATCAATATACCGAGCAAAACACCACCGAATATGCCACCCCATCCAGCGGTCTTTTTGCTTGTAGCAGTGCTTCCAATCACAATCATCATAGATACAGCCGATGCAATATTATAAGAAATATATAATAATGAGCCCATGTACCAGTTAGGGGCTGCTGATGGCTGCCTTTCTGCTAAACTCACTTGCTCAGACAGTGTTAGGTCCATCGAAAAAATAGAATATAGGGTGATTAATAGCATAAAGGCCAATAAATACGGTGTAGCAATGGCTATGACATTAATAATACTTTTCGTATTGAGCATAAGCGTGAAAATTGTTAATCCAACCATAAAAATGCTTCCCAGAACTGGGTCAATCCCTAAAATTTCTCTAAAAATAGAGGCCGTTCCTGCAAACATCGCCACCGTAACACAGAACAAAAAGAATGTAATTAAAATATCTAGAATTGTACCGATTGTACGACCAGAAATATAATGTAGAACCTCTTTATGAGAAGTTGTCCCTAATTGATAACCAAGCTGGGCAATGTTCATGCCAAAAAATGCTAAACCAAAGGTAGCAATGATAGCCCCTAATATTCCATAGTATCCAAAGCTAGTGAAAAATTGCATGATTTCTTGTCCAGAAGCAAAACCGCCTCCTACAACTAACCCTACAATTGCTCCACCGATTTGCAAACTTTTTTTCATTTATTCCCTCATTTCCAAAATAGAAGAGTATATCAACTAAACTTTCAGTCATATACCCATATAAAACAGGAAGGAACCTTATGAATGATAATATTTTGTAGCCATTGTGTATTTGTCGATTGCTTCAAGATTTACTTTATAGCCTATTCCACTTACTTGCGGAACTGTTATGTAGCCATTTTCTGTGATCACTTCTGGTAAAATGATGTCTTCTTCCCAATAATGATTTGAACCTGCTGTATCGCCTGGCAAAACGAAATTTGACAATGTAGTAAGAGCAATATTATGTGCTCTACCAATGCCAGACTCTAGCATCCCCCCACACCAAACCGGAATACCCTTTTCTTCACATAAATCATGAATTTTCTTCGCTTCAGTTATGCCACCAACACGACCTATTTTAATATTGATTACGCCACAGCTACCTAATTCTATTGCCTTCCGCGCATCTTCAACGGAATGTATACTTTCATCAAGACAAATGGGCGTATTCATTTGTTTTTGTAAAACCGCGTGGTCGATTATATCGTCAGAAGCTAGAGGCTGCTCAATCATCGTTAAATTAAATTCATCAAGTTGTTTTAACAATTCTGCATCTTGTAGCGTATAAGCAGAGTTTGCATCTGCCATCATCGGTGTTTCAGGGAAGTTTTTTCTCAATTCACGAATGACCTCAACATCCCAACCTGGCTTAATTTTTACTTTTATTCTTTTGTAGCCATCCTGTATCGCTTTCTCCACGACCGACATTTGTTCATCCAATGATTTTTGAATACCGATACTAATTCCTACTTCAATCTTGTCCTTTTTTCCACCTAGTGCGTGCGCTAAAGATTGATTTGTAATTTGTGAATAAATATCCCAAACCGCTCCTTCTATCGTCGATTTAGCCATATTATTTTTTCGAATGTTTTTAAACAATTTACTTACTTCATCTGGATGGGATATTTGTTTATTTAATATTAAAGGGATTAGGAAGTCTTCGAGCATATGCCAAGTCGTTTTTAATGTTTCTTCATTGTACCAAGGTGAATCGAAAGCGACTGATTCTCCCCATCCAACGATTCCACTCTCATCCTTTGCTTCCAAGAGCAAAAATTCTTTATGAACAAACGTACCAAAACTCGTTGTAAAAGGTTGCTTCAATTTCATCTTCAAATGTCGAATGGTAATGGCGATAATTTTCATGTAAACAAGCCCCTTTTTATATAGATATGTTTTCATTCGTTACAAATACATATTGATTAATATTTTTCACTTTTCCAATTGTACTCCTACATATCTATAAAAAAACAGTATTGTAATCAAATCGGTTCTCTTGAAATCATTGTTTAAATAAAAATTTCCCTTCAATCTCATCGTATTTTCTTATTTGTTCTTCATAATACTCTGGAAATTGGGCGGTCATTCCAGCAACAAGTGTATTGATAAAGGAAATGATGGCTGGCATGGCATCAATGGTTGACTGGGACTTTTGTGAAATTTTGAAGTGAATTGTTGAAAATCTAGTAATAGGAGAAAAATCCGAATCCGTTATCGCTATAATTCTAGCACCTTTTTTAGAGGATATTTCCGCAAAATTAATCGTTTCTTCCCAGTAGCGATGGAATGAAAAAGCAAGGAGAACTGCATTTTCATTTAAATCAGTTGTAGAACGAAATAAATCGTTTATTTCAGTATGAATCATTTTCACATTTGGTCTTAGAAGATTAAGCGTAAAATAAAGCCATTGAGCAGGAATAAACGATGATCGAAACCCTATTATATATATAACTTCCGCATTATGTAACAATTTCGTTGCTTTACTAAAGCTTGACTGTAAAATGTTTTTCGATGTTTCATTAATAAGTTCAGCGTCCTGAGACATGGTCTGTTCATAAAAACGAGCGCGATTGATTAATGGCTGTTTCGCACTTAAAAATTCACCTAGGCTACTTTTATTTAAACCTATTAAATGCTCTTTTAAAAACTTTTGTAATTGGTTATAGCCATCAAATGATAGTGAATAACAACAGCGAATAACAGTCGTTTCGCTAACACCTAAACACTTCCCAACTTCAGCTGCTGTATGCATTGAAACGTATTCAGGCTTCTCTAAAAAAAATGTGGCAACCCTTCGCTGTCCCTTTGATAATTTATAATAATGGCTTTTTATAATTTCTTGAATCCCCATTCAAACCCTCCGTTAGAGATTTTAACCTTTCAATAGGTTGCCTGAAACAGAAAAAAATGTGTTTTAGCAGCCGTTCTAAAATAATAAATTGTAAGCTAAGATTTTTGTATATTTAAAATAACATTTCCAACAGGACAATTCAATTTGTTTTCTGAATATTTCGTTAATTGTTCGTCGTTTCAAAAATCTAGGATTCAAGTTTTGATAGTGCTAAAATTGTATAATAATAGAAATTTTTCTAACAATGCAATTTAAAAAGGGGTTGTTTTATGTCACGGCAACACATCGGGGTGCTATTTGGGGGAGTATTGTTATTAATTGTTGCTATGGGCATTAGTCGTTTTGCATTTACGCCTATTTTACCGTTCATGCGAGTTGACGAAGGATTGTCCTTTGAAGCTGCTGGTTATTTAGCATCAAGTAATTACATTGGCTATTTTGTAGGTGCACTTGGAGCAGGATTTATTTATCGTAATAAAAAGAAATTTTTACTTTTCAACGTTCTACTCAATGTATTATCTATACTTTTAATGGGTTTAACCCATTCTTATCTACTATGGATACTTTTACGTTTTATTGCCGGTGCTACGGGTGGCTATATTTTCGTACTGACTTCAAGTATTATAATGGACTATTTAGCCTCCCACTTACTAAGTCGTTGGTCTGGATATTTATTTTCTGGGATTGGTTTAGGAATTGCTATTTCTGGGTTACTAGTACCTTATATAGAGGTATCTTTTGCATGGGAAGGGACTTGGATTAGTCTTGGAGTTTTATCTGGCATGTTCCTATTATCGACGATCGTTTTATGGAGAAATGTAGTTATTCGAGATGGTGAAAAGGTCGAAAAAACGCAAGAAACTAAAATACTTCAAGGCTTTATGCCGTGGCTAGTCATTGCCTATGGACTAGAAGGGCTCGGGTATATTATAACAGGTACTTTCCTAGTGGATATTATTTATAATATCGAAAGTATACGCGCCTTTGCTGGTTTCAGCTGGGTCATCGCAGGCCTAGCTGCAACACCCGCTGCACCCATTTGGATGGCGATGATTTCTAAATTATCGACTGTAAAGGTACTATCGTTTGCTTACGTTTTGCAAATAATCGGTATTTTACTTCCCGTTTTCTCGCAGACTGCTTGGAGTGTTTTATTATCAGCCTTTTTATATGGCTTTACCTTCGTAGGAATTGTTTCATTATCAACTGCATACGCACGAGAATTATTCCCAAAACAAAGTGGATCTGTCGTTTCTATCCTAACTGCTGTATATGCATTAGGGCAAATCGTAGGTCCAGTATTTGCAGGCTTTTTTGAATCGTGGTTCAATAGCTTTAAAGCACCGCTTGCTTTTGCTGGTTCAATGATTATCCTTGCCCTTGCCACATTAATCTTCGGTAAGCTTTTTAGTGATCGAAAGCTTCATGAGCATGTAAAAGAAGTACCCAATGAAGTAACGAAATAAAAAAGTCTAAAAGCTGCATTTCATTGTTGCAGCTTTTTCATTTCTAAATATCAGCATATCTATGACTCTCACCCATTTACATTAAGTCATTCTCCCAATTCATAATGGTTAATAGACTATTTCCTCATTATTTTTCTATAAAATTTACACATTTTTTTGCAACATTGGCTATTCGTCCATTTACAAAACTATTAAGTGAATAAGATGTTAACAAAGGAGGTGTAGAAATAAAGTCCAATCTCAATCCTTCTCACTATAATTTTTGAACAATGATCACATTGCTTGATGATATATACTAAAAAATCTTGATAGGTTCGAAAACTATACTAATTGCGGATTTAAAATAATATACCCATTGGACAATTAAGGAATTTCGAAACTATTTTTCTACTTAATCAAAACACATTAGGCCTAGAAAAAATCCCCTTTTAAAAGTCTCCCTAAGCACTATACAAAGTTAATTGAGACACACTGACTTAATAATTATTTCTAGGTTATCTTTACCACAAATTAACCACTTAATATCATCTCTTTCTTGGGATCCTTTAGTTTGCCTCCACTAAGGGATCCTTTTAATTTTCGATTATTTTTGGGTACGATATATAAAGATTAATACTTCCATTTTTACAGGGAGGTTATCTATCTTCTTGACTACCAACCCCTTTTCATGTTTATGTTCATATAACTACACTTCAATTTCATTAAGGAGAAAATATGAGCTCCAAGGTTTCAAAAGTTACCATTATCATTTTATTAAGTAATATATTTGTTTCATTTGTCGGAATAGGACTTGTTATCCCTGTATTACCGACAATCATGGATGAGCTTGATTTGAATGGATCATATGTAGGGTATATGGTCGCGGCTTTTTCCATTGCTCAATTTATCGTCTCACCATTTGCAGGAAAATGGGCAGATATCGTTGGAAGAAAACGAATGATTATATTAGGATTAATCATTTTTAGCTTTTCTGAGTTTTTATTTGGGATTGGACAATCTATTGAAGTATTATTTCTTTCTAGAATTCTTGGCGGTGTAAGTAGTGCATTTATTATGCCTTCCGTAACGGCTTTTATCGCTGATATAACGACTGTTCAGGATCGAGCGAAAATATTAGGCTATATGTCAGCAGCTATTAATACAGGATTTATTATAGGACCTGGTATCGGAGGTTTTCTTGCAGGGTTAGGCTCCAGAGCACCTTTTTTTGCCGCAGCTATTTTAGCGGGACTTGCTGCAATTTTATCTTTTATTTACTTAAAAGAACCAGATCGTGTACAAAACGAATCGAATATTCCCACTGAAAAGTTTGGAATGAAACGAATTTTTAGTGGCCTATATCTCATTCCCTTTTTACTACTCTTTACTTCGACCTTTGGGTTAGCATCATTCGAGTCATTATTCAGCTTATTTGTGGATCATAAATTTCAGTTTACACCATTTGATATTGCTATTATTGTGACAGGTGGTGGATTAGTTGGTGCAATTGTTCAAGTACTTTTCTTTGATCCTTTAACTAAGAAATTAGGCGAAATTGTTCTTGTTCGTTACTGCTTTATTTTTTCCGCACTGCTTGTATGGATTATGACTGTAGTGGAAACTTATTTAGCAGTTATGATTACGTCATGTATTATTTTTGTTGGCTTTGACTTAATAAGACCAGCTATTACTTCTTTTTTAACAAAAGTTGCAAGAAATGAGCAAGGATTTGTAGGCGGAATGAATTCCATGTTTACAAGCTTAGGAAATATTTTCGGCCCTATTGCTGGGGGTCTACTATTTGATGAAAATATCCATTACCCTTACTATTTTGCAACGATTATATTAATTCTTAGCATTTTCTTGTCAGCCTTTTGGGTTAACACCAAAGAAAACTCCATCAAATAATAAAAGCGATTCATCCCAAACCTACATTTGATGATGAATCGCTTACATTGTTACAAAAAATGGAATCTCTTAACATACTAGATATGCCCATTTTATCTTTTTATTCTTTTTGTTGATTGCAATATCCCCATTTCTTCCCGATATTTCGCAACCGTTCTTCTTGCAATTTGGATCCCTTCAGCAAGTAAAATATTTGCAATTTTTTGGTCGGAATAAGGCTTTTTGATGTTTTCATTTTCTATAATTGACTTAATTTTTTCTTTAATCATAATAGTAGATTCCGTCGAACCATTATTCATTTTCAAACCGCGCATCAATAACATTTTTAAAGGAAATGTCCCTTTTGGTGTTTGAATGTACTTTTTGCTTATTGCACGGCTAACTGTTGATTCATGCACATCCATTTGTTTTGCCACGTCTTTCAATCTTAGCGGCTGTAATGCTTTCAAACCATGCTTAAAGATTGCTTGTTGTTTTTCCAATATAATTTTTGTCACTTTATATAGTGTTTCGTGTCTTTGTTCGATTCCCTTTAGTAAAAGCATTGCATCCGAAAATTTTCCTTTTAAATATCCTTTTACATCTTCATTCGTTTTCATTAACTCATCATAATAAGTATTAATCGAAATTTGTGGTAAGTAGCTTTCGTTAATACGAATAATATATTCTCCATGGAATTCTTCTACTATAATATCCGGGATGATATGTTCAGTCCGAACCGTATCAAATTCATTCGCTGGATATGGATTTAGCTGTTGAATAAATGAAAAAATATTTTTGACCGTTTCTTCAGGAATTTGATATTGTTCAGCTATATGTAGGAATCTTCTATCTGCTAATTCTTCCAAATGTAGTTGTACAAAGACCTCTGCTAATTCCGGGGCATTCTTTTGGTGTTTTATTTGTAATAATAAGCATTCCTTTAAATTTCTTGCGCCTACTCCATACGGTTCAAAGCCCTGTAATATGGTGAGCAATTCTTCACATTTTGAAATCGGGACAGTAAACATTTCAGCTACTTCATTCATATCACATTCTAAATAACCGTGGCTATTTAAACTATGAATATAAAATAAAATAATTTGCCTTTCCAATGGTGTTAGATTTTTAACCATAGACAACTGCCCAGTCAAATATTTTTCTAAAGATTCCTCGGTACTTCTTAATAGATTAAGAGAATCAAATTGTTCATGTTCAACAGCCTTTGATTTTTCATATTGATTACGATCTAACCGGGCTAACTCGATGAATTGTTTTTCTTCAGAAAGAGGGGCCTCTGCTTCTAAAACTGGATTTGCATTTACTTCATCATGTATATAATCTACGAGCTCTTGCATTGAATATTTTAATATCTCTAAAGAATGCTTTTGTTGTTGATTTAAAATATATTTGGTTTCAAGCTTTTGTTGTAAATTCATTGATAAAGCCACATTTACGCCCCCTTTCCAATATGTAATTTTATTACAATCGAATATTTAATCGCTTCATACGATACTGTAAGCTTTGTCTACTAATTCCCAAGCTCTTTGCAGTATTTGTAATGTGATTTCCATTTTTTATTAAATTTTGTTCGATGTATTGTTTTTCAAATAGAGCAAGTTGCTCTGTTAAATTTGTATTTGTACTCATTTTGTTGGATTCAATAAAAGGATGAAGTGCAACTTCTTCTTCTGACTCACTTCTTCGATATTGATACGGTAAATGATGCATTTCAATCCTGTCTTCATAATTTATTAAATTCATCGATGCTTCGATTACATGTTCTAATTCACGAACATTTCCAGGCCAGCTATGAGACACAAAGAATTGTAAAACTTCTTTTGATACGCCCTTTACATTCAATTTAAATAAATCATTATATTTTTTAATAAACTCATCAACTAATAAAGGAATATCTTCTCTACGCTCTCGAAGCGGTGGAATCAATAACGATACAACAGCCAACCGATAATACAAGTCTTTTCGTAAATGATTATTAGCAACTGCATCTATTGGATCCTCATTTACCGTTGCGATAACACGAACATCCACTGGAATTTCTTCTGATCCTCCAATTCTTCGTACTTTTCTTTCCTGAAGAACACGTAATAACTTTGCCTGTAGTGCAAAATTTAGCGAATTCAGTTCATCCAATAATAGTGTCCCACCTTGAGCAAGCTCAAATAACCCAGGATTATCGATGGCTCCTGTAAAAGAACCTTTTGTCGTACCAAACAATATTCCCTCTATTAAGGAATCTGGTAACGCTGCGCAGTTTTGCGTAATAAAAGGTCCTGTTGCTCGATCACTCTCGGCATGAATACTTTGCGCGAATAACTCTTTTCCCGTCCCTGTTTCACCAATTATTAAAACGTTAGAATTTGTTCTAGTTGCTCTTTTTGCAAAGCTTTTTACTTCTTCTAACTCATGACTTTGACCGATAATTTGTTGAAACGTAAAATCCGTTTTCGTTTGCCTTACTTTTTGCCGCATTAATCGTTCCATTTTCGTTACGTCTGTTGCAATTTCCACCGCACCATAAATGTTACCTTCTAGTTCTATTGGAAAAGTATTATTTACTGTTGTAATTTCAACACCGCGATTATTAAAATAGGTTTGTTTCACATTAACGATTTCTTCGCCATTCTCTAGAGATTTTAGTAAGGTACTGCTTTGATTTTCTTGGAAATGAAAAACCTCTCGGACATCCTTGTACAACACATCTTCCTTTTCCATAGCTTCCATTTCGCACATTTTATTATTATAAATAATCGTTTTTCCATCTTCATCCACAGCGTGAATACCAACACTTACACGATCAATAATTTCTTCATAAAGCTTTGTTAGGATTTTTTGATTCAAAAACTATCACCTCTACTCCATCATAACGCAAAAAAATTTGGCGAAAAAGATTAATTGTTCAAAAATTTTGCGCAAAAAGATTTTTCTAACCCATTACTTAAGCCGAGATGTCACCATTTAAAAGTTGGCATGAAAATTGCTATATATTTTATAAAGTGTAACTGAAAAATGACTTATAGAATAGTATATATTTCTTTCAATGAAGTGTTTTTACTTACTCTTTGGAAATACTAAAATGTCGCAAGGGTAATTTTATTAATTTTGTATTTAATTTTACTCATCATTTTCAGATACGAATAAAAATTTAGGAGGAATTTTATATGACAAACGCAACATCATCTAACTTAATTGAAAAAACGGACAAATTCGGTGCACATAACTATCATCCACTACCAATTGTTGTTTCAGAAGCTGAAGGCGTTTGGGTAAAAGATCCTGAAGGCAACAAATATATGGATATGTTATCCGCATATTCTGCCCTTAACCAAGGTCATCGCCATCCAAAAATTATTAAAGCTTTAATCGATCAAGCAAACCGTGTTACTTTAACTTCTCGTGCATTTCATAATGATCAGCTTGGTCCTTGGTATGAAAAATTAACTCAAATGACTGGCAAAAACATGGTTTTACCAATGAATACTGGTGCAGAAGCTGTAGAATCAGCAATTAAAGTTGCTCGTCGTTGGGCTTACGAAGTAAAAGGTGTTGAAGATAATAAAGCTGAGATTATCGGCTGTAACGGAAACTTCCACGGACGTACAATGGGCGCTGTTTCGTTATCTTCAGAAAAAGAATATCAACGCGGTTTTGGACCAATCTTACCTGGATTTAAATTAATTCCTTATGGTGACGTAGAAAGCTTAAAGGCTGCTATTACACCTAACACTGCCGCTTTCATCGTTGAACCAATTCAAGGTGAAGCCGGAATTGTAATGCCTCCAAAAGGCTTCTTAAAGGCAGCAGAGCAAATTTGTAAAGAAAATAATGTATTATTTATCACGGATGAAATTCAAACAGGTCTAGCTCGTACGGGTAAAATGTTCGCTCACCAATGGGATGATGTAACACCTGATGTAATCATTTTAGGGAAAGCTCTTGGCGGTGGCGTAATGCCAATTTCAGCTGTAGTTGCAAACAGTGACATCCTTGGTGTACTAAACCCAGGTTCTCACGGTTCTACTTTCGGTGGTAACCCTCTTGCTTGTGCAGTTTCATTAGCTTCTTTAGAAGTACTGGAAGAAGAAAATTTAACTGAACGTTCTTTAGAATTAGGTAACTACTTCCAAGAGCAGCTTCGTGGGATTAATAACCCAGTCATTAAAGAAGTTCGCGGTAGCGGATTATTTATCGGGGTGGAATTAACGGAACCAGCTCGTAAATATTGTGAACAGTTAATGGAAAAAGGCTTACTTTGTAAAGAAACTCATGATTATGTTATCCGTTTTGCACCACCATTAATTATTTCTAAAGAAGAAATTGATTGGGCATTAGAACATATTCAATCAATTTTTGCTTAATATTTTCTTAAGTATTAATTTGTAATATAGGTGAACTATAGAAAAAAGCCGAAGTTACATTGAGCATTACTCAATAGCTTCGGCTTTTAAAATAAAAGGGAAATACCTTCTATGTTGTTTCGTGCTTTTATGATTTTTACTAAAAATTCATGTTCGTTAGTTTTTCTTAATGGTAATAGTCCAAGTTGCAGTATCGATTTGTTCGAAATTTGTTACTGAATGCCCCGCTTCTGCAGCCCAACGTGGAATAGATTCTGTACCTTGCGTACAGTCAAATTCTACAATGAGTTCATCTCCTGAATTTAATTCAGTGATTGCTTCTTTTGCTTCAATTAAAGGGAAAGGACATACCATTCCTAATACTTCTAGCTTTTTTTGCATTTCTATTTTCCTCCTTTATGTTGTTGGTACACTTTGAAGTTTTGTAGCCTTTGCTTTTTGACGAGGACGGACAAAAACAAAATAGCTAGCAGTCCAAGTGCCTAGTATCATAAATGCAAGAGCAATCCATCCTTGCCATGTCATCATCGCTGTCATGACTAAACCATTACCAATTGAGCAACCACCAGCAATACTAGCACCGAAGCCCATTAAATTACCACCGACGAAGCTATTAATACCTGTTTTCACATCAGGCATTCTAAAGCGAAATTCATTACTAGCTTTTGCAGCAATAAACGACCCTACGAAAATACCAAGTACTAAAAATACACCCCAGTTTAAAAAGCTATTATCGCCCGTTGTTAAATATTGAAGAATATTCGCTGAAGGCGTTGTAATACCTAATCCAGAAATTCGACCAGTTGCAACACTTAACGGCCAAGCCAGTATTGCAATAACCCCAACTAAAGTTGCAGTTACAAATGGATGCCAACGTTTCTCAAATAGAATATGAGCTAATCCAGTACGTTTTGGTTTTAATAATGGAATTGAAACTTTTGGTTTTGATAGTTGTTTATATACGATAAATAACACAATGGCAGCAAAAGGAATAATGATAAACCAATGATTTACCCCAAACGTTCCTGCAATAGAATTGGAAGGTAATTCAGAACCACTTTGTATTTTCTGATTTAATGGCAACAATACGCCCGTTTTCATAATTGCAGCCATTAGCATATAACCAGCTAAAGCAATCCAGCTCCCTATTAGTCCTTCTCCAGCACGATACCATGTACCTGTCGCACAACCACCGGCAAATATAATTCCAATACCAAAAATAAATGATCCTACAATAACCGCTACTATCGGAAGTGAGCCCGCAGAATATTCAAACACACCAAAATCTATTAGTAAAAACACACCAATACTTTGTACTGCAATGGCAATTAATAAGGCATAAAACATACGATTATCCTTTGCGATATACATATCACGGAAACCGCCCGTTAAACAAAATCGCCCTCTTTGCATTACAAATCCAAGTAATGCCCCACAAATCAGTCCTGTCAAAATCATATACGTCACTTTATTGACACCTCCATTTAATTCTTAGTAAATTGGTAAGGATATAATACCTTGTATTCAGGTAGGATTACAATAGTAAATATTTATCAAATGTTTACTAAATTTTTGATATTTTAATACTTTTATAGACAAACTTTCTTACCATAAGAACTTCATCGCAACTTTACCCTTATTAGGCTATAGTAATAATACAAAGATTAAAGGAGTACATATGATGATAAAAACCATTTACATCTCTGGTTATAGACCCCATGAACTAGGCATTTTCAATGACAAACACCCTGGCATTCCTATTATTAAAAAAGCGATTGAAAACGAGCTAAGAACCTTAATTGAAGAGGGACTTGAATGGGTCGTGCTAACAGGGCAACAAGGTGTTGAAACTTGGGCTGCAGAAGTGATACTTGAATTAAAGTCTGAATTTCCTCATCTAAAATATTCCGTCATTACCCCATTTTTAGATCAAGAAAAAAACTGGAACGAAATTAAAAAAGAAAAATATATTTATATAGTAAGTAAAGCGGATTTTGTCACAAGTGTTTCGAAACGCCCTTATGAGGCACCCTGGCAGTTTATTGAAAAAGACAAATTTATCATTCAACATACCGACGCTTTATTATTGATTTACGATGAGGAAAATGAAGGCTCCCCTAAATATGTAAAAAAGCTTGCTGAAAAATATGCTGAAAAATTCGATTATCCTTTACGAATTATTAACGCCTATGATTTGCAAGTTATTGCAGATGAATTGCAACAAAAGGATTGGTAATAAAATTTATAGAATTTCATAAGCTATTTAATAATTTCCTAAAAAATATTCTGACATTTATAACAAATTTTGTTATAATAGTCGAATAACTTAATTTTCCATTTATTTAAAGGAGTTGATTGGATGAAAGAATTCAACATTGTCAATGAATTAAAGCCAATTAATGTGTCTCACGATACTTATCGGCGAGAATGTAGTTACACTCGTGGAATTCATATTCCGGAAACTGATTTTATGGAAATATTGGATATGATGTCCCAAGATGTAAGATTATATTTTGAATTTCATAATCCCGGTAAACCCATCCAGCAAGGGACTTACTTAAATGGGCATGCAGGATTAGCAAAAACCATTGCTCATTATTATCAGAATAAGAACTCTGTCCGCGCAGATGGAATTAATAACGGCAAAGATTTTTACGTGAAAATCATTTAAAATTTCTGAGGTGAATATAATTGAATACCCAATAGGAACATCGCTTGTTCTCGATAAGCTAACGCTTTTTCGTTCAGGCGGTGTTTATTTTTTTTAAAGGTTTTATTTGACATTTCAATTGATAATGATTATCATTATCGTATAGAAATAAATTTTTGAGCTGTACCCCCCTATTTATATCTCTAAAATTTATTTCTCAAGTAAAAAGGAGTCTAATAATGCTTTTTTCACACCACTTGACTCCTTCATTGACTATTCGCGTCACAAGACGCATAATGGCTGTGACGCTTTTGAGTTACAGCCTTATTTGTTTTTATTCAATTCTTTTTTTGGGCATAACTTAATATAGTAATACTAAGGGAGTTGATAGAATGGACTATCGTATTGAAAAAGATACACTAGGAGAAGTACGTGTTCCAGCTGATAAAATTTGGGGAGCACAAACACAACGTAGTAAAGAGAATTTCCAAATTGGGCAAGAAAAAATGCCTTTAGAAATCATTCGTGCTTTTGCAATCTTGAAAAAGGCAGCAGCTATTACGAACAACAAGTTAAACAAACTATCAGAAGGTAAAACTAATGCCATTGTTACAGCTGCTGATGAAATTCTATCAGGCAAGTGGGATGATCAATTTCCACTTGTTGTTTGGCAAACCGGAAGTGGTACTCAATCCAATATGAATGTTAATGAAGTCATTGCCCACAGAGCAAATCAATTACTAGAAGAACAAGGCTCAGAAGAACGAGTACATCCAAATGATGACGTTAACAAATCGCAAAGCTCTAATGATACTTTCCCAACTGCACTACATATTGCTGCGGTTGAAATCGTGGAAAACTATTTAATGCCTCGTCTTCAATTATTAAAGGCTACATTAAAAGAAAAATCAGAGACATTTAATGACATTATTAAAATTGGTCGAACTCACTTACAAGATGCTACACCATTGACACTTGGTCAAGAAATTAGCGGATGGTACCATATGCTAGTAAAATCTGAGAAGATGATTATGGTCAATACACAATTTTTAAAAGACCTTGCAATCGGTGGTACAGCCGTTGGTACTGGTATTAATGCACACCCTAAATTTGGTGACATGGTCGCTGAAGAAATTAGCAATCTTACTGGAAAAGATTTTGCTTCGTCAGAAAATAAATTCCATGCATTAACAAGCCATGACGAAATTGTTACAGCTCATGGTGCTTTAAAAGCATTAGCAGCGGACTTAATGAAAATCGCAAATGATGTTCGTTGGTTAGCTAGCGGTCCTCGTAGTGGAATTGGGGAAATTACAATTCCTGAAAATGAACCTGGTAGCTCAATCATGCCAGGAAAGGTAAATCCAACTCAATCTGAGGCGCTAACAATGGTCGTTACACAGGTTATCGGTAATGATGCTACCATTGCTTTTGCGGCAAGCCAAGGTAACTTTGAGTTAAACGTATTTAAACCGGTCATTATTTATAACTTCTTACAATCAGCTCGCCTACTTGCAGATGCTATGAAATCATTTAATGATAACTGTGCTGTTGGCATTGAGCCGAATATGGAAGTATTAGAACGAAACTTAGAAAATTCCTTGATGTTAGTAACTGCTCTGAACCCTTATATTGGCTATGAAAATGCGGCGAAAATCGCGAAAAAAGCACATAAGGATGGTTCTACTTTAAAAGAAGCTGCCCTATCTCTTGGGTTGTTAACAGAAGAGCAGTTTAACGAATATATCGATCCTAAGAAAATGATTTATCCAAACGCTGAGTAAATAGATTTAAAAGTTAACCAGGTTAGGAAAACCTTATGTTTTCCTAACCTGGTTTTTATATTTAGGAATCAGGGATTTCTTGAAATATAGGGTGATACTCACTTATTTTCTCTATAAACCTTTCAAACCGCTGCCTACTGGTATCGTACCTCTCCCATTTGTTTTTAATATATAGATTGGCCTGCAAGCTCCATATCTGATACGATCTCGCTTATTTCATCGAGGGTTAAATTTGAATCAATCAATAGAATCGAATAATTTAAGCCTTCTTCCTGCCAGCTCAAGGAACGGAAATCATTCATTTCCATATAGAAGCCTTCCTGATTTCGAACCTTCACTTTTTGTTCACCGGGAATTATCTCTACTTCCTCCCCAATTTCCTCTGGAGATTGAAACACCGTCATCGAAAGGTACGGTAAACCATCCTTTTGATAATCAATATTTACTTCGTTTCTATTAAACTCTCCCTCTAGTTCAACCACCTCAATCCTTGAAATAGTAAGGCCGTTCTCCTCTTTCACATAAAGAAATGGTTTCTCTATCTTCATAACCGCTTCCTCAAGAGTAACTTCTTGCGCATCACTTACTCCGAGGAGATCTTGGATTTGAACATCATCCGGTAATTCAAGCTTAAAAGTATCTTCCGGAATATCAGCATCAAGGTCAAGTTTGGTATAGGTCAATTCCACCTTAAAGTCTCCAGAAGAAGAAATTGATTTTAACACCAACCAATTCTCCTTATCCACCCATATCTCTTGATCGCCTAGCAAACTATTATGTTCCTTTGCAGTTGCTTTAAGGTGATACGTTGTGCGACCAATAATTTCTTCCTCTCCTTCTGCCGAAATCTCATGGGTATTTTTAATAATAGACAATACTTGTTCAGCCTGCTGCTTAGGTGAAACTTGGTTAAGTGCAAGTAACTCTTCATCTTCGACCATAAATGCCTGCTTTAAATCAGGTTGATAGCTAATAAGCTTCTTTCCATCATTTATCGTAATGTTATATTCACTTCCATCTTCATTTTTAGTTTCTATCTTTCTTTTCCCATCACTAACCCATTCCTTTAAAAGGATTTTTTCTTCTTTACCTGCTTCCCCAATCAAGGACATTTCTACTTCAGCATAATAGTTAACTACTTCTCTTTCCTCTTTTAACGCATTATTAATCACCTGTTCTGGTGAATATTGATTTGCCAACTCCGAAGAGCATCCAAAGGTTCCCATCATAACTATTCCTAAAAAACCTATTGTTTTGAACGCACTAGCTATCTTCATCCTTCTCACATCACTTTCTACTTTTTTGGTATTCTACAAATTACACAAGTGCCTACTCCAGCCTTTGAATAGAGCTGAACGTCCCCCTTATGTTTTTCAATAATTTGCTTTGTAATGCTAAGACCTAATCCTGTTCTTTGAGAATCACTTTTACTTCTGGCTTGATCCACTTGAAATAGAGGGTCAAATACGTAATCAATTTTATCTTTAGGAATTCCGTCTCCTTCATTTTGCACTATGAGATACACGCTTTCCTTATCATAAAAATCGGCTCTTTTTAGAACAAAATCAAACAACCATTCCACACTAGGTGTTTGTCCAAAGGAGGAAACACCCATCCAAATTCTCCCACCAGTCGGCGTATGAGAAATAGCATTGCTCATCAGATTGTCACAAACTCGCATTAATTGTTTAGGATTTACTTGGTAATTCCCGATTACATTACTAGAAACATTTAAACGAATTTTCTTTTTTCTGCAAAGGGGCTCATAATCTGACACTAGCATTTCAAAGAATTCGTTCCCCTCCACCTCTACGAACTCCATCTCATAGCTCGGGGATTGTAGTAAGGTATACATGAGTAAATCATCAATCATCTGTTTCATATATTGCGCTTTTTCCATGATGATTTGACGATACTCATCCCGTTCCTTGATCGTTAATTCTCTTTCTGAGAAAAGAGACTCCGCATAGGCGCTAATAGAGGTTAGCGGTGTTTTTAAATCATGGGAAATCGTTGCAATCATGTATTCCTTTTCTCGCTGTTCCTTTTCAATGATTTCTCGGGCTGCTTCTATTTCTTCTCGCATCTTGTAAAAATGTGAAGTCAGCTCTCCAATTTCATCCTTTCCGGTTGGAAGCTCTGAAACTTTCTCCTGCCTTGCAAAGGCCGTCATTTGTTTCATTAGCTGATACAGTCTTTTAGTTAATTTTCGATTTACTAGAGATGCAACTGTTATGAAAATGATTAAAAATATAGCAATAAATATTCCAATCATTACCCAGCTTCGGGTCGCAACTCCCTCCATCCACCGATCACGCGCTAGCTGAATCTCGTAAAACCCTACTAGCTCATTCCCAGATAAAACGGGTTGCTTATAACTATAGGCCCGATAACCTTGTTCTAAAGAATAAAGATTTTTATAAAGAGTTTCTTTTGTTAGTCCATATTGCATAGAGGTAACTGTTGGATCAGATGAATATAGAACAAATCCATCATGATTGTATAAAGTAATCTGTACTTCATTACTTACTATTTCCTCTACGTGGGAACGTTCAGCACCTGGTTGATACAATATTGGATCGTCTAAAATAGAGGTGAGACTTTGTAATTTTATGGAGGCAGCAAAATATTCCTCAACCTTCTGTTCATTATTGTAGGATTGAATCCACGCGAATAATAGATAAGCTACCGCCAATGGTAGGACCATAACAATAAAATATAATAGAAGTAACCAATGCTTTATTTTCATGATGGATCTCCTATAAACCGATAACCTTTACCCCAAACCGTCTGAATAAAATATGGCTTTTTAACTGGATCAGCGAGTTTTTCACGTAACGATTTAATATGGACGGTTACGGTATGAGTACCTTCCATGTCCGACTGCTGCCACACATGCTGATACAATTCCTCCTTTGAAAAGGTTTTCTGAGGGTTTTGAGCCAATAATTTCAGAAGCTCAAATTCCTTTGATGTTAAACTAATTTCTTTTTGATGAAGCATGACCTTTTCTTGCTCCCAATAAATGACTAAACCGTGCAAATATTCGACCCGTTCAATAATTGTTTCTTCTATTCCTTGATATCGTCGCCATCTTCGCAGCAATGATTCTACTCTTGCTTTAAGCTCTACAAGACTGAATGGTTTAGCTAAATAATCATCTGCGCCTAGTTGGAGCCCTTCTACTTTGTCTTCATCCTCTTTCCGCGCACTAATAATCATGATTGGGACATCACTTTTCCAGCGAATATTCTCACAAAGTGTAAGACCATCCATTTCAGGAAGCATTAAATCAACCAATATCACATCATAAGCGCCTTTTTGAAAATCCTCTAAGCCTTCTAAACCTGATGTTGCCCATGTAACTTCGTAGCCATCTCGTAAGAATGTATCTCGTACAACACGTGCAATACCAGCATCATCCTCAACAACCAATATTCTTGCTTTCATATCCCTGCCCCCTGTTATCAATGTATCATCTAAACTTTTTATATTTTGAAACTTTATAAATTCTTTATTTTTACTATTCTCGGAAAAATTTCTTCCACTTTATATATCGAATAATGCGGAAACAAAAAAATGCTTTTATATATTTAGCAAGAAAAATCGTAAGCTATCATTAGGGTATCACACATTAAATGTTTTTAATGAGACGCGTATGGGGACGTATCTATTCAAGCTTGCAAATGTTTTTAAAGATAAGATCATTGTGGCTTTTCAATAGGAGAGGGAAATTCGTGGTATATAAAAAGAAGAACCTCAGGTAGCCTTAAAAACTTCCCCGAGATTCTCCTTTTCTTTTATTCTGCTTCTATCGGTTTTGCATGCATGGAATCAACCTTTTTCGGTCCTATCATATTAAATAAAATATTTAATTAAATTTACTTTAACTAAATCTAATGAATTTCAAAAAGCTTGATTTAACACGGTTTATCTCAATACCGCATGCATTTAACTGCAACAAACTTTAAGTAAAATGACATTAACTTTTTCATTTGGTCACTTTTTAGTCACCTATTTTAAACAGACAACTATTTTCGGTTGTCTGTTTTCTTTTGCTTTCATTTGCTATAATTAACCAATATATATATAAAAAGGAAGTGCATAAATGTTTTCGTTCATCGGATTTATTGGACTGATGGGTACCTTACTTGGTATATGGTATTGTATAGAGCATAAAACGAAATTGAAACGAGGAATAATTTTATCTGTAATTTCCGTAATAGTCTGCATAGCTGGATTCAGCTTTCATAATTTATATCCAGTTATTTTTGCTGAACAAATAGCCGCACAAAAAGAAGCAGATGAAAAAGCTAGAGAACTAGAAGAACAAGAAGATTTAAAAGAAGATAGAATGATAGAAGGTATAGAAAACATACTCTCAAGTGAGCAAACTATCAATAAATCATACGTATTTTTGAATGATGGCGAACTAACAGTTTCAGGATATTTTGACACTCATAATGGACTTGATTATTTGCAAGAATTAAATAGAACTATTTTAATACATGTAAAACATAGCGGCGTTGTTAAAAATGTAGATATTAGTTGGATGGCACCTGTATTAAATTTTTATGGAAATAAAGATGATACTATTGTAATGGATTTAGATATTTCAATGGAAGAAGTAAATAAGATTAACTTTTCAAATTTCGATTTGTATAAATTAAAATACTTAGCTAATTTTTATAGTTACACAAATGAAGATGGAGATTTGATTGATGCTGAATCAAATAAAGAATGAAAAACCAGGTCAATTTACGACCTGGTTGTTTTTATCTTCTCTTATAAATTTTTTAGCATAGTTCACTTGACGCTCAACATAAGGATGATCTAACTCGCCATCAATCACAAGTGCGTTGATATATCTTCTAAAACGAAATTAGGAATTAAGTTAGCAATTGAATCAAATTCTTCTAGATGTTTCACATTACCTTCGGATTGTTGAACATCGTTAATCAGATAAAACCGCCATTACTTATATTAAGTGAACTATATTTAGATTCATTAAACTGAAAGCTTGTTTTTAGTATCTCTAGGTGTTATTAGGAATTTTGATGTAATTATTGCAAAAAGAAATATTAGACAGAATGTATTTGTGCTGTTACTTGTAACTATATACGAATGAATAAGTTGCAAGTAAACAAATACATTTAAAATAAAGGATGTTAAAAAGCCTGCAATTGAAAAGCATGTTAAGTAATTACCCAACATTAGTCTTCTATTTTTAGCATACTTTTCATTCTTTCTTATGGTTAGTAAATGTTGTATTTGGAGAAATAAACCATACGAAATCAGCGAAATAAAAATGAACACTCCCAAAAATTCAATTAAATCCATTTTTTATCACCACCAATTATAAAAAGTTTTTCATACCTACGTCGTTAGCTATAAAAACAAATTTAAAATCTCATTTATATTATACAACTATTTTGTTAATATTCCAAAAACGTCTGTATTAATGCACAGGTGGAATCTTGAATTTTAATAGTACTTTTGAACTAAATCTAAATAATACTCATCAAAGTCTGTAGCGTCATTACTTAAAAAGTTATGGTTTTCTGATTTTAATATTCTGAGAATAACACTTCTATTAACTAACCAAAGAAAATTACAACTATCCTTTACTTCCACACTTATTTCACTACCAAAGTTTCATGTATTAATAATTCAATATATACAATTATTGCATTCTCCCTTAGGTATTACTAATCATTTTGTAATATTTTACAATCTATTACAATTTTTACCACCAACTTATGATACACTTTTATTAGCAAATAGAAACTTTCTGTTTGCTAAATAATCAATAAGGAGAGTGTTATTTACATGGCAAAAAACAAACTAGTAGTTTCTGGTGCATTAGCAAGTATATTAGTATTAAGTTCTGGTGTCGTTACTAATGAGGCTCACGCAAAGGAGTTGACTGAGACAAAAGAAACATTTTATGAGCAAATTACAATTAGTGAGTTAAGTAGCGTTCAAAAGTATGAATACAATTCCTTAATTAAAGAAGTATCAGCTATTAATCAATCAAGTAAAAGTCAACTCAATAAAAAGGAAGCCGTAGAAAAGCTTTTACAAAATGCTAATAAAGATGTAGTAAGAGCATATGCAAATCAAATTAATAAGGAAATTCAAGATACTATAAATAGTTTTGACCCAGTATCGTCTACTGAATTAGTAAATCAAACTTTTGTTCAAGAGAAAGTATTATCAGATGGTAGTAAGATTGTTTTAACAATAGAGGATAAGCCAGTTTTAGAACAAGGTCTGGATGAATCTGCAAGCATGGACTTTCAAATTTTATCAGAACAGGATACTTTAAATATAGGCTATGGTAGTCGTTATTTAACTTATACATTTCACTATTATGCTGCCGCATATCCTGATCCAACATTTGTTCTTACAACATACTATGATGCAGATAGGTATAATGGTTTAACAGGTACTTCAACCTCTACTGCTGGTACTTCAACTATTTTCCCATATAGTATCGCTACTCACAATCATGATATTATAGATGATCGAGCAGAAAGCGCTGGAACTTCAATTTCTAGTCAAGCTGACTTTACGTTAGCAGGTATAGGGTTTAACGGTATAGGTTTAATTCAGCTTGATATTACTTTAAGAACAAAAATTACACTAAATTCTATAGGTAGTACATCAGCAAATATTACTTATTATAGTAATTATGATTATTAATTAAATTGATTAATCATGATTTATTTATAGAATCCCCATATAGTTTTTATAAGTGATATATATTGGAGAAGAAAAAATCATACAAAAGTAAATTCCTTGATAATTGCATTAATAATAATTATCGTTGGACATACCTATTATATTCTATGTTTTATTAAATTCTAAAATTTTTGTTACTTGAGTTAATTTCATAATTCTGATACCTACGGTATCAAGGGTTCTAAAAC
>NZ_JPVQ01000044.1 GCF_000772965.1 Ureibacillus massiliensis 4400831 = CIP 108448 = CCUG 49529
GGTAATAATCGACTAATATTCTTCACCAACGTTATTTGACAAAGAACCAATTTAAAACACATGAAAAAAGAGGTTGAAACACAATTGGTTTCAACCCCTTTTACTATTACATTATTAGATTATTCTTCATCCATGAATGGATATGCAATATCAGTAGTTGGTGCAAAGTTTTCTTTGATAACGCGAGGAGTTGTCCAACGAATCATGTTGAATACAGATCCTGCTTTATCGTTTGTACCTGAACCACGAGAACCACCAAATGGTTGTTGATTAATCATCGCACCAGTTGGTTTGTCATTGATATAGAAGTTACCTGCAGCACCAGATAAACGGTTTTCTAAGTGTTGAATAGCTTGGCGATCTTGAGCAAAGATAGCGCCAGTTAATGCATACATAGAAGCAGTATCAACAGAAGTTAATGTTTCTTCTAATTTATCATTTTCATAAACATAGATTGTTAACACTGGTCCGAAGATTTCTTCTACCATTGTTTTGAAGTTAGGGTTTGTCGTAACAATGATTGTTGGTTGAACGAAGTAACCAACAGAATCATCATAAGTACCACCAGCAAGTATTTCTGCTTCTTCAGATGCTTTAGCATATTCAATGTAGCTAGTAATTGAATCAAACGCAGGTTTGTCAATTACAGCACCCATGAAGTTACGGAAATCACGAACATCGCCAACTTTAAGTTTAGCAACTTCTTCAACTAGACCAGCTTTTACTTGTTCCCACATGCTAGCAGGGATGTAAGCGCGTGATGCAGCTGAACATTTTTGACCTTGGTATTCAAATGCACCACGAACAAGGTTAGACACTACTTTGTCTGCTTGAGCTGATTCGTGTGCGAATACAAAGTCTTTACCGCCAGTTTCACCAACTAGACGAGGATATGAATTGTAGCTTGCAATATTTTCCCCTACAGTTTTCCAAATTGTTTGGAATGTAGCAGTAGAACCAGTGAAGTGGAATCCAGCCATACGAGGATCGCTTAATACTACTTCTGAAACTTGTGAACCACGTGATGGTACGAAGTTGATTACACCTTTTGGTAATCCAGCTTCTTCTAAAATACGCATGAAGTAATAGTTTGCTAGTAATGAAGTTGTTGCAGGTTTCCAAACTACTACATTCCCCATCATTGCAGGAGCAGATGGTAAGTTACCACCGATTGCAGTGAAGTTGAATGGAGAGATTGCTAATACGAAACCATCTAATGGACGGTAATCTAAACGATTCCAAACGTTTTTCATGCTCTCTGGTTGAATTTGATATACTTGATCAGCATAATCAACACCAAAACGTAAGAAATCTGCTAATTCTTGTGCAGAGTCAATTTCTGCTTGAATTGCAGTTTTAGATTGTCCTAACATAGTAGCAGCGTTCATTACATCACGGTAAGGACCTGAGATTAAGTCAGCAGCTTTTAAGAAAATAGCAGCACGGTGTTCCCATGGCATATTTGCCCATGCTTCTTTAGCAGCCATTGCCGCTTCAACCGCATCACGTAATTCTTTTTCTCCTGCTTGTGAATAGTTTGCTAATACATGTTTGTGATCATGTGGCATAACTACTTGCTTTACTGTATCTGTTTTTATATTCTCACCATTGATAATCACAGGGATATCTACTACGATTTCAGATTGGCGTTTTAATTCTGCTTTTAATGTTTCTCTTTCTTTTGTACCTGGAGCATATGTATTACCAGGCTCATTCTTAGGTGTAGGGATTTTGAAAATTCCGTTACTCATACCTTTCACGTTCCTTTCTGATTTAAAACTCTTTGGCTTATTTGTGTCAAAGCTTTCCGACAAATTATAACATACTTTTACTATTCTTATATGAATTTTTCAATTTATATTGTGAAAACTCATAATAGTCTTATAGAATAGTTCGTAGACTACATTATCATATTCAACTCTTCACAATCAAGTATGCGAAACCCAACGATTCAAAATATATAAATTCAATATAAAATAGCACCCTCAAACTCGAGAGTGCTTTGAAATTAAGTAAATTAAAAGCCGCCTTGCCGTAAATATATAGAAAGTTTTAAACCACCACTCCTCAAAGTGGGTGTTCGCAAAAGATTTCCTGTTTATCATCATTCACAAATGTGTGATGCTCGCCATTCCATCCTCGATCTAAAACTCCCTTTTACAGCTTAAAGGTTAAAACTTAATATTCGTACGTACAACGCAGCTATGAGTATATATTACACAATAGTATTTTCAAGTACAAGTAAGTATATTTGAAGAAATATTTCAATACTATATTTATGGGTATACTGGTTGGAAAAACCACTCTCCATCCCTCATCTCTTTAGCTAGCTTCCCTCTTCCAATAGCATATTCTAAATAGCCAATAACTTCTGATAATACGAAAAAGGTTTGCGTTTCTACTTTTTTCCCGTAAATTGCTCGAGCTATTTCTACAGTTTTATTATTTCCATTTCTAACAGCATCTATTATTCTTTGTTCTTTTCGGTCCATTTTTTTCAATTTATTATCGATTTCTAAGTTATGATTTTGAAATATTTTTTCGTGACCTGGAAAAATCCATTCCGCCTCAAGTGCGTTAAGTTTTAAAAGCGATTCTCGATATTGGGAAACAGTGGGCAAAAGCTCTAACTTCTCATCGAAATCAATAAGTGCATTGGTTGGAGCATTTTCTAGTAATAAATCTCCCGAAAATTGCCATCTCACTGGTTGCTCACTAAAAATAATAGAGTCCGGAGAGTGACCAGGTGCTTCTATAATGTACATTTCATTTATAATGTCTCCGTGATGTAAAGGAATCACTTCTGTATTTAATTTAAGGTTTTCTCTATTTAAAAAGGTCTTTTCCATCTTTTTGAAACGGTCTGCCGAAATATCTAAACAGCCGTATTCTCCGTAAATTTTAACGAAAAAATTATATTTATTTGTTAAATATTGTTCCTCAAAAAGAAGACGGGGTATTGCCAAATGATGAGCATATACTTGAACTTGCTTTTGACTTAATATTTGATTTACTTGACCTGTATGATCATCATGATGATGAGTGAGAAAAATTTGATCAATATCTTGAATAGAAAGTTTATATTGTTTTAATTGTTGTTGAAAAAACTCATTAAATTCCGGTGTGCTTAATCCTGCATCGATTAAAGTTAACGTACTGCCGTTATTATATAAAAAGCAATTAATTGAAGATAAGCTACCATACTGCTCCTTAAATAAAATTGGGTACACGATATGATGTCCATTTTGATATTGCACGCACTTCTCACTTCCATTTATTAATTTTTATCTTATTTATTTTAATTTTATAAAGTTGATAAATCTCCTTTAAATTTCCTCATGTGTTCTATAAATAATGTTAATTACGTTACTCTACACTTTTAAAATTCAAAAAGAACACTCCTTCCTTAAAGAGCGTTCTTTTAGTTATTAATTTATCTATTATTTTGACTCCACTGATTTATTACGATTTAGCACATACTTGACAGCGTTTACATACTCTTGAATTGTTCGTTGGCTAATTTCCGCTTCTGGAGCTACAACTTCATATGCATGGTAGCCACCAGGATATAAATGGAACTCAACATCAACACCTGCTTGAGCTAATTTCGTTACATATGTTAATGTTTCATCACGGAAAGGATCTAGCTGCCCTACACATGTATACGTATATGGTAAACCTACTAAATCTTCAACTGTTGCCCTTGCAGGAGCTGCAAAAATTGGTACATCATCCTGACCATACAAATCTCCAAGATATGCTTTCCAACCCTTTTCATTTAAATCATGATTCCAAATATAATTACCTGTAATTTCATAGCTTGAAGGAGTATTGTTTTGGTCGTTAATCATTGGGTACAAAGGCATCTGGAAGCAAATTTCAGGTCCTTTGCGGTCTTTAACAAGTAATGCTAACGCCGCAGTTAAGCCTCCACCTGCACTCATCCCAGCAATGCCGATTCGATTTGGATCAACACCTAACGATTCGGCATTGTCAGCTAACCATGAAAGCGCTGTATAGCAATCTTCTAATGGTGCTGGATATGGATGTTCAGGAACTAATCGATAATCTACCGATACTACGACACAACTTGCCTCATTCACATAACGCTGACATAAATCATCAGCTTCTTCAGGTCTACCGAGTACATACCCTCCGCCATGTATCCATAATAGTCCCGCTAACTCTTCTGTTTTAGTTTTTGGTTCGTAAATTCGAATTCGCAATTCATTGCCATCAGGACCTTCTATGATTTTATTTGTTATATCAATGTTTGGATCTTGCGGTGCTAATGGTGCCTGTAATTGTGCAGCTCGTACTGTTTCATAATCATCTAAATCAATCGGCGGAAATACGTCTAACATTCCAACAAGTTCAGGATTTACACGGTTTTTCAAAATAAAATTCCCCCTTAAATGTTCTTTCGAAAATTTTCAACTGAAGTTAACAATCAATTGAAATAACTCGTCCAAAGTAGATCAAGATACAATTTAATTGGTATTTTTGAAGTGCGTCTACAGTCCTTTACTTTAGCTGAAAGACAGTTATTAAATTGATTCTATTATTATTTTATGATTGAGTAATGTAATATTATGACAGATATAAAAATATAACTTTGTATTTAAAAATCAATTTCTTATCCATAAAAAGGGAAATTATAACTTAAAACCGCGCATACTAATTTAGAAATGTAGTATACGCGGTTATTTCTAATATAAATTTCTATTTAAGTCTTAATTATCTTATTGACCTTTGTCACACTAAGTTTTCAATTACATAGGAATATGCTTCTACCCTATTTCGACCTTTTTCTTTTGCTTTGTATAAAGCTTTATCCGCTTCCATGATAATTTCTTCTGCTGAAGATGGAGAAATTTGATTTAATGTCGAAACACCTAAGCTTAAAGTCAATTTTTGATAATGCTTGGACCCTTTATGTGGTATGTCTAAACTGTCAATTAATACACGTAAATTTTCCGCTACAACCAACGCTCCTTGCAAATCAGTATCTGGCAATAAAATGACAAATTCCTCTCCACCGAATCGAGCAACTAAATCTTTTGGACGACTAACGGCTTGAACTAATGTATTCGCAACAAGTTTCAGACATTTATCCCCTTCTATATGACCGTATGAATCGTTATATTCCTTAAAGAAGTCAATATCAAGCATAATTAAGGAAAGAGGGTTCAATTGTCGTACAGCTTGACGATATTCTCTATCGTAATATTCATCAAAATAACCTCGATTAGAGATTCCAGTTAGTCCATCAATCTTTGAACGCGATTCCATCTCTTCATATGCTTCTTTTAACCGTTCTTCAGCGATTTTTTTATGGGTTATATCGTCCACCATTGAAATAACAAAGGTTGTGCCGTCATTAATAAAAGGAACAAGTGCAGTTGTAACACTTGCCCAAACCACTTCTCCATTTTTACGAGAATATTTTTTTTCTATTATATACCGTTCAATTTTCCTTTCTAGCAAATCATTCATTAAACTTAAGTTTGCTTTTTCCTTATCAGGATGAGTGAATTCTAGAAATGTCATATTATTCAATTCAGTATCTGAATAGCCGAGCATTTCTTGAAGTTTTTTATTAGACATGACAAGTTTATAATTCTCATCCATTAACGCAATACCAATAGGGGAATTTTCATAAATTGCTTGGAACAACTCTTTACTTCTATACAATTCTAAACTTTTCTGTTTATCTTGTTCCTCTAGATACTTCACTTTATCGTATTGTTTACCAACCGACCATGACAAGATTAGTAATATAGGTAATCCTATAATTTCGATTTTCCCAACATACCCATCACGAATATAATAATAGCCTATATATAACCCATTTGTAATCAGTACTAATATGAATGCCGTCAATCTACCATTATACTTCATATTTTCACATCCAATAATAAACTTCATATCTTATATAAGTAAGTATTCTTATTATAACATTGAAGTTTTGAATAATTTTCTAAATTAATAGAAAAGATTTTTTAATATATTTAAATCGTCACACAGTAGTATTTGTTCTTAGCTATCTGACCACTATATATTTTATGTTTTTGGCACTTTTAACAGCACCAGACCTTTGCTAATCTAATCAGTAAATTCAAATAATAAGGATGGTTAAACAAGATGAATAAAACGGTAAGTTATTCAAAAACACGTACACAAACATTTGATTTAATAATTACAGCTTTGCTAATAGCGCTTGTATTTGTGGCTACACTCTTTTTAAACATTAAATTACCTATTACAGCTAATGGCGGATTAGTACATCTTGGTACTGGAATGCTTTTTATAGCTTCGATCCTTTTTGGACCTAAAAAAGGTGCACTAGCTGGTGCAATTGGGATGGGTTTATTTGACTTATTTTCTGGTTGGACTTTATGGGCTCCAATTACCTTTGTCGCTCGTGGTATACAAGGATATATCGTCGGTAAATTTGCATGGATGAATAACAAAAATGGAAGTAGTATTGTACTTAATTTGATTGGAATGATTATTTCCATTCCATTTATGATTGCTGTTTATTATGTTGGTGAAGGTATTTTATATGGAAATTGGATTGCACCAGTTGCATCGATTCCTGGTGACCTTGTACAAAATATATTAGGTATTATTATTGCTATCCCTGTTTGTTTAGTATTAAAAAAGGTTTCAATTTTCAAGTAATCTTTTCAAAGTCCTTAACTCATTTCAAGCGTGAATTGAACGAGGCTATATGTATGATTATGTTTAATTTGAACAAATTAAACTATGAGGTGATAATCATGGCGGAAAAGTCAAGTACAACGTTCAAAAAACAGAAAAAACCAAAAAAAGTTAATAATCATGCTGAAATTTCTCAGGAACTAAATTACGAAGAAGCATTAAAGAAAATTAAATATCAGGATAATAAAATTAACGAATAACATCATTATTATGTATTATTTTTCTAGTGATATACTTAATTTTTCCCTAACCCTGCTTTGATTTTAAGCAGGGTTTATTTAATTAATGTTTTTTTCTTTCCTATAACATTATCCAAATAACTCTATACCAATTTCATTAGCTTTATTTTAATAAAAATTAGTTATACAGCATGTCGTTTAACTTTCTTATTCCCTTTCCAATAACAGTGCCTATTAAGCCAGCTATACTTAAAATAATCATAAGATCCCAATCAACATCTTCATTTTTCCAAAAACTTATAGCGATTAACGTAACTATCACAGCACCAACCCAGGCTATCCATGATTTCAATATACTTTTAATTGCTAATCACTCCTTCTCTCTACTAAGATTTTTAAACTAACAAACCTTTTAATCTTACATATATTTCTAATATTCTCCAAATTTATTTTAACATAAATAAACCCCCCCAAAAAAACATCTATATTCCCATTAGCCGCCATTTTTTCACATATTGTGTTCCTTCGCGTCACCAGTTTGTATCCATAATGGTAATTAATTTCAAGAAAAGTAGTTTCCTTCATTAATTGCGACAACTTTTTGCACAAATCTTGAACGATTTATGAATTTAACACTATTAGCATAGTGTTAACCTATTCTTCTTTAAATAAATTCATTATTATGTAGTTACAGATTTGAGGAATATCACGTAAAGGATGTTCTTTCTGTATCGGAGTTGAAAGGAGTATCTATATGAAAATAAAGTGGTTACTTTTAGCTACATTAACGACACTTGCTGTTTTTCTAGCAGGCTGTGAACCTTTATTAGTATTAGATCCAAAAGGTCCACAAGCTGAAAGACAGGCAAATGACATCTTATTATCAATAGGAGTCATGGCTGTCATTGTTATTGTAGTAATGGTGTTATTAGCTTATATGTTAATTAAATTTCGTGCTTCAAAACAAAGCGAGGATTATGAACCACCTCATATTGAAGGAAACCCATGGATAGAAGCAATCTGTGTTGGTATTCCTGTAATCATTGTTGCATTTCTTTCTTTTGTCTCTGTACAAAGTAACTATATTGTTGAATCAACTCCAGTTGGTTATGAAGATCAAGAACCATTAATTATTTATGCTTCTTCTTCAGACTGGAAATGGCACTTTAGTTATCCTGAACAAGATATTGAAACGGTGAACTATTTGTATATTCCTACCGATAGACCAATTGAATTTAAACTTTATTCTTATGGACCAATTACAAGTTTCTGGATTCCACAACTTGGTGGTCAAAAATACGCAATGTCCGATATGGTCACAACCTTACACTTAGCTGCTGATGTACCAGGTGAATTTATGGGGCGTAATGCAAACTTTAGTGGTAAAGGTTTTGCAGAAAATACTTTCAATGTAACTGCAATGACACAATCTGATTTTGACAAATGGGTAGACGAGGTTCACGAGACAGCGAAACCGCTTACAGAAAGTGAATTCGAGAAGTTGTTAGAGCCTGGTCATCTTGGTCAAATGACTTTTACTGGTACACATTTAGACTTTAGCCCTGCTCCAGAACATCATCATGCTGATGATTCAAATAATGATTCAGAAACAGATCATAGTGAGCATAGCGAAAACAAGTCTGAATCCCATGATATGACAGAAGAACATATGGACCACAGCGGTCATTAATTTACAAAAAATGCTAGATTCATAGATTTTCTATTTTCTCTTGAAAGGAGTAATACAGGATGGAATTCTTTGAACGTTTTGCCATACCACATCCAAGCCCTGCGATCTATGCATCAATGGTTGCTATCGGATTAGTCTCAATTGGAATACTTGTCGGATTAACATATTTCAAAAAATGGGGTTATTTATGGCGTGAATGGTTAACAACTGTTGACCATAAAAAAATCGGGATTATGTATTTATTCTCCGCCATCCTAATGCTTTTCCGTGGTGGTGCTGACGCCATTATGATGCGTGCTCAGCTTTCAACACCTGATGCTAAGCTATTAGACGCACAACATTACAATGAAATATTTACGACACACGGTGTTGTAATGATTATCTTTATGGCGATGCCTTTTATCTTCGCCTTCATGAACTTAGTTGTACCTTTACAAATTGGAGCGCGTGATGTTGCGTTTCCACGCTTAAATGCACTGAGCTTTTGGTTATTCTTTGCTGGTGCAATGTTGTTTAATATTTCCTTCGTTATCGGTGGATCACCTGATGCAGGATGGACTTCTTACTTCCCTCTTGCAGGTAATGACTTTAGCGAATCTGTTGGAACGAATTATTATATGATTGCGATTCAAATCTCTGGTATCGGTTCCCTTATGACTGGGATTAATATGATGACTACTATTTTAAAAATGCGTGCACCAGGCATGACTTTAATGAAAATGCCAATGTTTACATGGTCTGCATTTATTGCCAATATCATTATCGTCTTTGCATTCCCTGTGTTAACAGTTGCTCTATTAATGGGTACAACTGACCGTTTATTTGGCACAAACTTCTTTACAACGACAAATGGCGGTATGGATATGCTATGGGCAAACTTTTTCTGGATTTGGGGACATCCTGAAGTATACATTTTAATCTTGCCGGCATTTGGTTTATATAGTGAAATTATTTCAACCTTCTCTGGTCGAAATCTTTATGGATATAAATCAATGGTTGCATCAATGGTTCTGATTTCCCTATTATCGTTCTTAGTATGGACACACCACTTCTTTACAATGGGCCAAGGCGCATTGACAAACAGTATATTCTCCATTACGACAATGGCGATTGCTGTTCCGACCGGCGTTAAAATCTTTAACTGGCTGTTTACATTGTGGAAAGGAAAAATTCGTTTTACCGTACCGATGCTTTATTCAGTCGGCTTTATTCCACTTTTCACAATTGGTGGGGTGACAGGTGTTATGCTAGCTATGTCAGCAGCGGACTATCAGTATCATAATACAATGTTCCTTGTTGCTCATTTCCATAACACGATTATTCCAGGTGTAGTATTTGCCATGCTTGCTGGTTTAACTTATTACTGGCCAAAATTCTTTGGCTTTATGTTAAATGAACGTATTGGTAAATGGGGCTTCTGGTTATTAACGGTTGGTTTCGTACTCGCCTTCTTCCCGATGTACATTACTGGTTTAGATGGGCAAGCAAGACGTATGTATACTTACTCTGAAGCAACAGGCTTTGGACCTTTAAATTTAGTAGCATTCTTCGGTGCAGCATTAATGGCCATTGCATTTTTAACAATCGTTTATAATATTTACTACAGCTTTAAAAACTCACCAAGAAATATTGGAAGTGACCCTTGGGATGCTCGCTCTCTAGAATGGGCAACACATACACCAGTACCTGAATACAATTTTGCAAGAGTACCACAGGTGGCTTCAAGTGAAGCGTTCTGGGACATGAAGAAAAAAGGTCACCAATTATTTAAAGGTGATATCGAAAAAATCCATATGCCAAATAATAGCGGTGTTCCATTTATCATGGGGATGATTTTCTTCATCGCTGGTTTCTCATTCATATTTGCTTTATGGATACCGGCAGTCATTTCACTCATTGGAATCTTTGTTTGTATGGCGCTCCGTTCATTTGAAAAAGATCACGGACGTTATATCTCAGTAGAAGAAATCGAAGAAACTGAAAGTAAACTGGGAGGTGCAAAGTAATGAAAATTGATCATTCACAGCCTCTTGAATATGGTACAGATCAAAATCAACTAAATATATTAGGGTTTTGGATTTTCCTTGGTGCTGAAATTATGCTTTTTGCAACACTTTTCACAGCTTATTTCACACTAGAGGGACGTACAGGTTCAGGTCCAACACCGGGAGAAATTTTTGAAATCACACCAGTATTATTTGAAACACTTCTTTTATTAACAAGTAGTTTTACAATAGGTCTTGGTGTGCACGCTATGCGACTTGGTCGTAAAAATGCAATGCTAACGTTCTTTACAATTACCCTTTTACTAGGTCTAGCCTTCCTAGGAGTAGAGATTTATGAATTTACGCATTACTACCATGTCGGTGCTACGTATCAAACTAGTGCATTTACAGCTGCACTTCTTACAACTTTAGGTACACATGGTGGTCACGTAACTTTGGGGTTATTCTGGGGTACCTTTATAATACTCCAAGTGAAAAAACGTGGACTAACGCCTGAAACAGCGAATAAATCATTTATTTTCTCTCTTTACTGGCATTTCTTAGATGTAGTTTGGATTTTCATTTTCAGCTTCATCTATTTGAAAGGAATGATGTAATTTGAAAGAGTTATTCCCTGCTAAACAAGTAATGGGTTTTGTCTTTTCATTAATCCTTACAGCTGTTGCCCTTTTAGTTCATTTTACTGAAATGACATTTGCAGTTGGTATGACAATACTATTAGTAACAGCTTTTATTCAGGCATTTTTACAACTTGTTGTATTTATGCACGCCGGAGAGTCGAAAGATAGCAAATCCATTTATACAAACATACTATACGGAGTCATTATTGCTCTCGTTACTGTATTTGGTTCGTTGTTAATTTTGATCTGGGATATGTAAAAGTAAAGCTTGAGAACGAGTTCTCAAGCTTTTTTATTTATTCATTTATGCTCTTATTTCTTTCAAACTCGTGCATCGATTGTAGAAACATTCCGATAAGAAACAGGAATACTCCGCCTTTGATTAATTCAATACCAAACCACATGGAAACGTTTACAAAGAAACTTGAACAAAATAATAGTGTACCGATGACGAACAGAACTGCTGAAAAGCTAGAAAATAATTTGAACATCCCTCATACACTTCCCCTTTTTTAATGTATAACCATAATATAACACATGAGAGACGTTCACAAAATAGACAAATTTAATTATTAGGAAAAAATTTATCCGTCCATCTGTGAAAGTTGTTTTCGTCTTAATTAAATTAGTCAATTATCTTTTCAACAACTTGTTCATTTCTTTCTTTCAATATGTCCTGAATAATTTCAATATGTGAAGCCGCCCATGCTTTTTCACGAAAATGTAAGAATAAGCAAAAAGTAATGCCTAATAGATATATCAAAATAAAAATTAACCAATTTCTACCTGATGATAGTATCTTTTGTAAATTTTGAGATAAAATCAAAAATAAAAAAGGTATCGAGGATACATAAATCGGAATCATCCCAGATCCATTTTTTTCTTTAATCAGTCGATAGAAAATGAGCTTCAATACATCGCTTTCTATCGTTTTATAAAATTCACGTACTTCCTCAAAATCTTTTAAGTATTTAGATTCTCTTATGTTGTTTGGGTTTTTCTTTAAACGTAGATAAATTTTATGTGCATCTCCACGAAAGAAGTTCATATTATCATCACCCTTTTAAAATTCGAACTTTAATAATAAGAATTAATAAAGCGAAAGAATTTCATTTCCAATACTTTTTAAACTGTGTGTATTGAGAAAAATTATTCTTAAAATTCATAAGCAATGTAAGAAAGCAAAGAAGTACAATTCACAGAATTGCACTTCCCTACTTTTGAGACATCCCCATTATGCATTTATTACTTCTTTCATATTTGTCTTTTTAATCAATATTGCTCCGATTAAGCCAAATACTGAGAATATAGCAGGAATCATTAGACCGTAATGATAACCAAAATGGATATCTTCTTGTGAAAATAAATCGAGTACTTTCCCAAATATTATTGGTAATAAAACTGCACTTAAAAAACCACCCATATTGGCAAAGCCTGTAACAACACCTACTTCTTTTGCAGGGAAAGATTCTCGTACAACTACAAATGTTAAAGAACTTGCGCCATTACCAAATCCTATGATGATAAATAAAATTATGATCCAAGCAATGGATGGATTTATGCCAGAAAGGAACAGTCCTAGCCAACTTATTACAACTACAATATGGACAATCAAATACATTTTTTTAATTGAACCAAGTCTACTTGCAATCCAACTAATAATTGGAGCACCTACTATGGCACCGATTAGACCATACATGATTAATTGGCTAGCCATGGATCGAGACATTCCTAATACTTGAATTCCAAATGGAACACCCCATGACCCAATAAATCCGACGTACGTTCCTACAACGCCAAAATGACATAAAAATGTCGCCCATGCTTGTCGTGTTGAAACCACACGTCGAAGAATTTTCCAAACACTCTCCTTTTCTTGATTTGAATTAATCGAAGTACTAGGTAATTCCTCAAATAGCTTATTGGGTTTTGCAATAAGAATAAAGTAGAGTAAAAAAGAGGTGAAAACTAGCAATACCCCTATCGTCATAAATAGTGAATTCCATCCTGCATAGGAAATCCATAACGAGTATGGAAGTGTTGCAGTTAATGAGCCCAAACCAGCAAACATAGAAACAATTCCTATCAGCTTCACAAAATCATTTGGTTTAAACCATTGACTTAAAATTAATACAAAATTAATAAAAATAGTGGAGTCGCCCACTCCCACTAGGAATCGTGAAAAAATTAAAATATACTCATTGCCTGCAAAACTGTATAATAAACTCCCAATCCCTGCAAGAAGTGTACCAAAAATTAATAATAGATTTGGCCCATATCGGTCTGCTAATAATCCAACTGGTATTTGAAGTCCTACGTAGGCTAAAAATTGGATACTCGTCATTAAACCAATTACTGCTGCCGAAACTTGAAAATCATTCATTAATTGATCAGTAATGAGTCCTGGTGCAGTTCTTTGACTAACTATTACAAAATAAGTAAATAAAACAAATCCAAAAACAAACCATCTGTAACCACTTTCTTGTTTATTCATGGTGTTCATCTTCTCCTTACAAACAATTTATAATTTCTGCACCATCTCAATGAAAAAAGAGCAGTGGAAAACACTACTCTAAAAAGGCAAGACTTTACGATCTAATCATGTACCGAATTTAATAAACGCTACTTAAATCAATATCGGTAACTCAATAACATATGTAATTATTGCACTTTGTTATTAATCTTGCAATATTTTATTTTTTCTGATAAAGATGATAGGTTCGCTTCATTTACGAACATTTTTGTATTGTTCATGTTATGTAGGAAGAATAATAGCGACATTATTCCTTCTCGTTTACTGGATGGCAAAAACAATCAAGTGTATGGTCATTTACCATTCCCACTGCCTGCATATATGAGTAGCAAATTGTACTGCCTACAAATTTAAATCCATCTTTTTTTAGTTGTTTACTCATTCTATCGCTAATTTCTGTCGTTACAGGCACATCCGTTACTGACTCCCATCGATTAACTATAGGTGTATGATCTACAAAATTCCATATATAATTTGAAAATGAGCCATACTCCTCTCGTATACGCAAAAAAGCATTTGCATTGGTGACCACACTTCGAATTTTTAATTTATTTCGAACGATTCCTGCATTTTCAATTAATGATTGTATTTTTTCTTCTGAATATTGAACAATTTTTTCTGCTTCAAAGTTGTCAAATGCCTTTCGATAATTCTCTCTTTTTTGTAAAATTGTCCACCAGCTTAAACCGGCTTGTGCTCCTTCTAAACACAGCATTTCGAATAAATGTCGGTCATCATAAACAGGCTTCCCCCATTCATGATCATGGTAAGCAATATATAAAGGTTCTTTATTTACCCATTTGCAACGATTTGGATTAGTCATAAGATATACCTCCTAGTTCATTTTTGATCGCTCAAACATTTACTTTGCTCTATAAATTAAAAATCTTTCATAAGTATTTTTATCATAAATTCCTGGTAAAGAAATTTCATTGACACATTCAAAGGGAGTTTGAAATTCTAAGAAATATCGATAATCATCTGATGCATAGTAAAGGATTAAATCTATTTCACGGTTGTTATTTTCAAATGACCGTAAAATATTATGAACAACCTTCATAAATATTGGAATCGTAAACGGATTAAAAAAATAGAAACGATTATCTAGCTCCTGAATATTGTATTCTTCAGCTTTGCAACAAAGGAATTGTATTGCTTCCGTTTTCTTCCTCTTTTTTTTCAAATAACTCTTTTTGTTTTGTATTGCGTCTTGATAAAAACTTGGATTCATTTCAATTCCTGTAACAGAACATCCAATTTGATGGTCAATGTAAAAATTAAGGCGCCCTTTTCCACATCCAAAATCAACCACATGATCATGTGAATTCATCGTGTAATGTTGAAATAAAAGTTCTAAAGCTTCGTATGGTGTCGGTTCGTAGGGATGATAATAGACTGAATTATTTACATCAGATTTGCTTGATTCTGTATGTACATTCAATAATTCATCAAAGTACTTTTCGTTCAAAATCTTGTTTCTCCATTCTTTTAGCAGATTCCTTTCTTTTTATTATACATGAGCTATAGATTCAAATACTTTTAAAAAATAAAAAAACCAGGAGTTATCCTGGTTGACTGTATCGATATAATATCTGAATTGTATGAATGTATGAATTCGTAATAGTTTAAACTAATATTAAGATGCGACTAGATTGAAAGCTAATTCCGTTGTATCATTTAAATAATTTTTTAAGTTACCTTCAAATACTAATTGAAAATTAGATATTTGCTGGAAATCATGTGGAGCTATTAAAGCTGGAGTTTTCTCAAACTGAGCAACTTCATTTTCCTTTAAAACTGTTGCTACAAACTGTGAACAAAAGTAAGAATTTTTTCTACCAATAGGTTTATTAAAAATAAATCCAAATAAACCTAATATATTATAATTATAATCTTCTTTTTGATTTTCAAATGATTTAATGAACTGTTTTATATCATTATATTGTTTTTCCGTCACTTCAAATGAATATAACGCACAATTTGCTTGTTGAAATATTTTCGTATTCATATCTTCTTTAACAAATCCACCGTTAAATGGATTGCTAGCAGATTTTCTTCCAAAGCTATAAACTTCATTTAAATCTATATCTAACGCAAGAGACGCATGGTTATAAGGCTTTTTCGTAAATAATTTAATACATCTTGTTAATACTGTACCTGTATCTGTTAATAGAATGTAAGCTTTTTTCATTGTCATTTAAGTTCACCTCTATGTTGTCTAAAATGATTGACAATATTCAAAAGACAAATGAAACGAAATATTTAATTTTATATCTCGTAAAAAACAAGAGAGTAAAGTACTTCAAATCTCTCTTGCGTGGACGAAATAAAATATTATTAAAAAGTAATATTTGTGATGTAAAGTTAATATAACTTGTATAATCGTTAAATACAATATATTTTTGCTTCCTTAACTGTCATACTATTCTAGTTTTCTTTATTAAATCATTCTTATATTCCGATTATTTCAATAGTTTTCTATATTTTGGCCAATCACCATCTGGGATTTCCCTTTTAAGGAGATCATCTTGATTGGCAAAGTAGACAAATGCATTAATGGTCCCTTTTTCTGTATGAATCTCTTGTAATACTCGTTCATATAGGTTGTTTGGTGCACCTTCCTTATAATCTTCAAGTTCATCTAATAAAGGTAAATCCTTTTCTGATACTTCATACAATTCACCATAAGTTCGATCATTTGAGGCTAATGTAATTGCTGGATAGCCGTAACCTGTATCAAATAGTTTCGCGAAAATCCAACAATGCCCTTCTATACAGATCGCATTATTTAAGTAATGAGCGTTTTCTTCACCTTTAAGTAATGTTCCATAAACAAATACTTTTACCATTTTCTCACCTCTTTATGTTTTACTACCTTAAAAATCCTACATTAAAAAGCTTTTAATATTAATACAAAATCTAAATTAAAATAATTCAATAAAACCAACATAAAACCTTCTAGATTTTTTGTATGATGTAAATAAGTTGGAAAATATGTATATGTAATTTTTTGAATTGGAGTGGGCTTAGTGAAAAAATATGTGTATTTAAACCATGATGGTGGAGTAGATGATTTAATTTCTTTGTTTTTACTATTACAAATGGATGAAGTTGAGCTAGTGGGTGTTGGTGTCACTCCAGCAGACAGTTATTTAGAACCCGCACAATATGCAAGTCGGAAAATTATAGATCGTTTCGGTCATGGAAAGAAAATTGAAGTTGCATTATCAAGTTCCAGACCTGTTAACCCCTTCCCTAAAGAATGGCGTATGCATGCGTTTCACGTAGACGCATTCCCAGTACTGAATGAGTTTGATTTAAAAACAGGTGTTGTAAACAAACCAGCACACCTTCATTTAGTTGAAACGTTGAAAGCATCGAAACATAAAATCACATTACTTTTTGTAGGTCCCTTAACAGATTTAGCACGTGCGTTGTATTTAACGCCAGAGATTGTAGAAAAGATTGAAAAGCTTGTTTGGATGGGTGGAAGCTTTCTTGAAAAAGGCAATGTAGAAGAACCCGAACATGATGGTACAGCTGAATGGAATGCCTTTTGGGATCCAAAGGCCGTTGCCATTGTTTGGAATACGAACATACCCATTGATTTAGTTGCATTGGAAAGTACAAAAAAAGTACCTTTAACAAATGACATTCGTAAAATGTGGGCAAAACAAAGACAATATTTAGGTATAGAATTTTTAGGTCAATGCTATGCTGTGGTTCCTCCCCTTGAACACTTTGAAACTAATTCAACCTATTATTTATGGGATGTGTTAACAACTGCAACAATTGGTTATCCTGAGTTGGTTAAGAAAATGGAAGTGAAGAGTACCGTAATTACTAGTGGACAAAGTCAAGGAAGAACCGAACTTAATCCTAACGGTCGACCGGTTCAACTTGTCTATGATGTGAATCATGATGAATTTTTTGATTATATTACAAACTTAGCGAAAAAAGCTCATATATAGCAAAACTAACGTACGTCGCAATATGCGTTCGTACGTTTTATACATAAGGAATTCATTTTATAAGTGTGAGGACACATTGAAGTAGCGAGATTTCATACTAACTGCTAAAATCATATAGTTAGATAGTACGTGTAAATAAAGGAGTTTCATTCATGAATATTGTTTTAACAACATTAAACGCCAAGTATATCCATACAAACTTAGCAATACGTTATTTAAAAGCAGCAGCTCTTCCTGATTTCGATCCAAAAATCGTTGAATATACCATCAAAGATCCAACCTTTAACATTGTAACTGATCTTTATCAACACAAGCCTGATGTCGTCGGCTTTAGCTGTTACATCTGGAACATTGAAGAAACGATTAGAGTAATCAAAATGTTAAAGACTGTTTCACCCCAAACGAAAATCATTTTAGGTGGACCTGAAGTTTCCTATGATGTTCATGATTGGCTGCGTCGATTAGAAGGCGAAGTTGATTACATCGTTATGGGTGAAGGTGAATTTTCATTTAAAGAATTACTAAAGTATTTTAATGAAGAAATTTCCCTAGATGAAGTACCAGGGATTTGTTATTTACTTGATGGGAAAGTAAAAATTCATCCTCAGCCGAAAAAAATCGATTTACGTGAAATTGCTAGCCCATACCGTTTCGAAGAAGACCGCCCTCATCTTGGAAAACGAATTCAATATATTGAAACGAGTCGCGGCTGCCCATTTAGCTGTCAATTTTGTCTATCTTCCATTGAAGTTGGGGTTCGTTATTTTAATCGGGAAAAGATTAAGGATGACATTCGTTATTTAATGGACAATGGTGCAAAAACAATTAAATTCGTTGACCGTACCTTTAACATAAGCCGCAGCTATGCAATGGAAATGTTTCAATTTTTAATTGATGAGCATAAGCCTGGTGTTGTATTCCAATTTGAAATTACTGCAGATATTATGCGTCCAGAAGTTATTCAATTCCTAAACGATAATGCTCCAAAAGGGTTATTCCGTTTCGAAATTGGTGTTCAATCAACGAACGATTTAACGAATGAACTCGTTAAACGCCGTCAAAACTTTGAGAAACTAAAACGAACTGTAACCATGGTTAAAGAAGGCGGAAAAATCGATCAACATCTAGACTTAATCGCTGGTCTACCTGAAGAGGATTATGAGAGCTTCCGTAAAACATTTAATGATGTGTTTAAAATGCGTCCAGAAGAATTACAGCTTGGGTTCTTAAAGCTATTACGAGGAACAGGACTTCGAGTAGAAGCATCTCGATATGGCTATACTTATGTAGATATCGCACCATATGAAATTTTTTCAAACAACGTCCTTACCTTTGACGAAATTATTCGTATTAAGCAGGCAGAAGATGTATTAGAAAAATATTGGAACGATCACCGTATGGATTATACAATTGAATATTTGGTAACGGAAGTATTTGAAACACCATTTGATTTCTTCCAAAATTTCGGTACGTATTGGGAAGAAAAAGGCTGGTCTCGAATTGGGCATCAATTAGAGGATTTATTTAAGAGGCTAGAAGAGTTTTTATCTACTGTATCGAACGTAAACATGAAAATTGTTCGTAGCCTAATGCAGCTTGATTATTTATCGAAACAACAATTCCAGCCACGAAAATTATGGTGGGAAGAACGGGTAAATCGTGAAAAACAAAAAGCAATCTATAACTTATTAAAAGATTCACCTACTATAGCAGGTGAAGACTTTACACAATTTGAACTAAGTGAGAAAGAGTTCTTTAAACACTCCTTGCTTATTCCTTTTGCCATCGACTTCAATGCATTTGAGGAAGGAAATATTGTTCCGAAAGAAGGCACCCTTCTCACATACTTCCGTCAAGGACAAACACCTTATTTTGCAACAATCTAAAATGCATAATAATCCTAACAAGGGCCTAATTCTTTATAGGTCCTTGTTTTTTATTAGGAAAATAGTAGCAAAAAAATGATTACAATAAGTAAATTTTAAAGGATTCAAAATTTTTTTAAAAAAATAAGTAAGAAAGTAGAAGTACACCTTGAATTGCTTCACTTTCAGGGATATTATTAGAGTCATAGTTTTATAAATATTCATTACATATGGAGGTCTTTCCATGAAATTAACAGTAAAAGAAATGGAAATTGTTGAAATTCTTGAAAAAGATTCGCGCATTGCAATAAATGATTTAGCCAAGATGGTTGGTTTAACAGCGGAAGAAACAGAACAATCAATCAAAAAACTTGAAGATAATAAAATTATCGTAAAATATATTTCGATTGTAGACTGGACTAAGGTTGAGGAACATCCTGGTGTTCGCGCAATGATCGATGTAAAAGTAACTCCAAAACGTGGTGTAGGCTTTGATGAGATTGCTGAAAGAATTTATCGTTTCAATGAGGTAAATTCGGTCTATTTAATGTCAGGTACTTACGATTTATCTGTAATTGTGGAAGGTAAATCAATGAATGAGATTGCAAACTTTGTATCACAAAAGCTTTCTACTCTTGATTCTGTTCTTTCAACAACAACGCACTTTATATTGAAAAAATATAAACATGACGGCATTATTTTCGAACCAGAGAAAAAAGATAAAAGAATTGTGGTGTCACCTTAATGAAAGCAACAAAACGACAATTTATATCAAAAATGGTAACTGACTTGAAACCATCAGGAATTCGACGTTTTTTCGATTTAGCTGCTGGTATGGAGGGTGTCATTTCTTTAGGTGTTGGTGAGCCTGATTTCGTCACACCCTGGAATATTCGTGAAGCTGCGATTAATTCCCTTGAGCGCGGATTTACAGCTTATACACCAAACGCTGGTTTACTCGAGTTACGAGAAGAAATTTCATATTACATGAACAGTCAATTTGATGTTAACTACTCCCCCACTGATGAAATTATTGTGACTGTTGGTGCAAGCTCTGCAATCGATTTAGCAATGAGAACCATTTTAGATCCAGGGGACGAAGTAATTGTTGTTGAACCTTGCTTTGTGTCTTATGTACCAATGGTTGAACTTGCTGGTGGTGTAGCTGTTCAAGTTCAAGCATTAAAAGAAAATGACTTCAAAATACTACCTAATCAATTAGAACAAGTAATATCGTCAAAAACTAAAGCGATTATGCTATGTTCTCCAAACAATCCGACTGGTACAATGTTAAACAAACAAGAATTGGAAGCTATTGCGAAAATAGCAATTCAACATGATTTATTAATAATCGCTGATGAAATTTATGCAGAATTATCCTATGATGAAGATTACACGAGCATGGCTGCTATTGAAGGCATGCGCGAAAGAACAATTTTAGTAAATGGGTTTTCTAAAGGCTTCGCAATGACTGGCTGGCGCCTTGGTTTTGTATGTGCGCCAATTGAAATTTCAAGCGCTATGCTAAAGGTTCATCAATATGCTTTAATGTGTGCATCCACTATGTCTCAATATGCTGCAATTGAAGCATTAAAAAATGGACGTCCTGAAGTAGAGGAAATGGTTAAAAGCTATCGCCGCCGCCGAAATTATATTGTCCAATCATTCAATGAAATTGGATTAGAATGCCATATACCTGGCGGAGCTTTTTACGCCTTCCCTTCTATTAAATCGACTGGTTTAACTTCACAACAATTTGCTGAACAATTGTTAATGAAAGAAAACGTAGCCGTAGTACCTGGCGATGTATTTGGGGAAAGTGGCGAAGGACATATTCGCTGCTCATATGCTTCCTCTTTAGAAGAACTGCAAGAAGCGGTAAATCGTATTAAGCGTTTTATTGATTCTTTATAATGAATTTTTAAGCTGTTGGGAATAACTTTCTCAACAGCTCTTTTTATGTAATCTCAAATCACCTTTTTTATATAAATAATAAAAAACCGTCCCCACAAATTAAGTATTACCAGCACTTAACGGAAACGGTTTTTTACTTTGAATCGCTTGTATTCTAATTTCATTATATAATACTTTCTATTACTATACAACTACTTTTCCCCTTTCCTACTGTTCACCAAAATATGAAAGAAATAAAACCTTTTTACGAGCTAAAACCAATAACACAATGTCATATATGGAGAACAGGATTATAATAGCAGTTATCTCTAGAACTATGATAAAATTTTAAAGCACATATTAAATTTACATAATATTAATGAGCACAGTGGTGAAATGTCAACCAGAAATAACATTAAAATTGGAAATTCTTTAAGCATCCAACGCCTATATTTTAGTTTTTAAGCGCACTTAAATAAACCTCACGGTTTTTAACTTTAAAAAGTTAAAAACTGGAAGTCCAAAAATTGCTTAAAGAAATCGAGAATGTATTCGTTATTCTCACCTTTCTTCTTTTGGGATGTACAGTTGTTTCGTGCGTAGTAGCGAATGCACGAGCCGTACAAGTTTCCTAGCGGTTAAGACGAGAGCGCGTTTGTGTTGATGTTTGGTTACTTCTTTAAATTTCTTTTGATAAAAGGCTTTATATTCGGTGTCATGTTTTCGTATGGCGTCTGATGCTTGTACAAGATAATAGCGTAAATACTTATTTCCGGTTCGCTCGCGACTGGTGTCTTGGGCTTCATATTCGCCTGACTGATACTGTGTCCATACTAAACCTGCGTATTTTGCTAAAGCATGATGATCATCAAAACGATGAATATCACCAATCTCTGCGATTAAACCCGCTGCGTACACGGGACCGATGCCTTTTACCGATGTTAATGTTTGAGGAATGCCTTTCATCATGCGTTCGATCTCTTTATCTAAACGCTTTACTTGGCTTTCCATGTGCTGAATTGTACTCAAAATCACAGATAAGGATAAGTTGACTGGATCGGCCATCACTTTATCTAATCTATAAGAGTTACGAGCGAGCTTTTTGAGATATTTAGCAATCTCTTCTGGCTCAGCGAAGCGATTTTTGCCTTTCTCTTGTAGAAACTCAACGAGTTCTTCTAATGGCATTTCCGCGATGATCTCTGGATCTAGTTCTTCGATTACAGCGACACTTGTCGCACCAAATGTGTCCGAGAACGGATTGTCTTGGCGTAAGCCACTAAATTTTAAGTATAGTTGATTTAACATGTATGTTTTATTGCGTGCAATTTCATGTGTTAAATGAAATCTAGTTCGTGTTAAACGACGTAATGCATCGTAAATAAGAGTTTCTTGCATTTCATGCGGCAATCGTCCAAAGCGTAGATGATCCGCAATTACCCAGGCGTCCACTCGGTCGTTTTTCGGTAACGTGTCGTAACCCTTTTTAAAACGAGCTACTTTTCGTGCATTTAACATATAAATCGCTGTTTGAACATGGGGTAAAACCCTATGTAGTTGTTTCTTTAAGTAATGGGCTAGGTGCCAACTATATTGATCAGTCGACTCCATCCCAATTTTTAATTCGTGAAGCTGATTTTTTTCCGCTGTTCGTGAAACTTTTTGAATTAAGGTGTCCGCACCTTCTACATCATTCGAAACAGAAAAATCAGCGAGTGTGTGTCCCTCGCCATGCATGAAATGGACATGATGGGAGCGCAAACTCACGTCGATACCGACTAGCATTTGTGACATGCCAATCACCTCCTAAGGTGGAATTAATCAAGATACACTCA
>NZ_JPVQ01000033.1 GCF_000772965.1 Ureibacillus massiliensis 4400831 = CIP 108448 = CCUG 49529
CAGCAATCCAAGTGGGAAGACCATCAATGAGCGCTACACTCTCTTCTCCAGCATGGTCGCAGCCAGTGGTTAGACCTTCAATAATGAACGATGGGTAGCAGGCTAATTAAGCAGTACACAAAGTGCCTGCAAGGAGGAAAAGCTATTTCCTGCGAATACCTTGTCTGTTCCATTGTCGCATGGACACCTGTCATGAGTGAATAATTTTCGCTAAATAAAAAGGACGAAGTACTAAAATGGAGCTTTCTCCATCCTTCGCCCTGACATTATGAAATTGGTTGATAAAAATGGGTACCTCAAATAAACAGGTAAGCACCTGCCAGCATTACTTTTATGAAAATTAAAATGGAATAAATATTTGGTTATTGCCTTTTGACTCCCTCGGTAAAACCGGGGTCAAACAGGTAAAACATAAAAAGAGTGAGGGAGCCATTTGGCGACCACTTCCTATAGGAAATCCAACAGATCCCCCAGCTGTCCGGATCAACTGGAAATTCTATCGGAAAGAGCTCTTACTACTAATATACGAGGAGGTTTCAAAATGAAACTTTTACTTGAAGATTTATATATTGAACGCTGTAATAAGGAAACAGAAGAAGTAATTTCACAAGAGGCGGCAGCCTTTTTGACTACTCCTGTAAAACATTTAAAACAAAATTTAAATGAATTTCTTTATATAGAATCCCCTGCCTTTGATCCAATCAAAACCGATGCTATTACACTTGAATTAGATGATGTTTTTAAAACATACATGGTACTTCTTGGTTTCAAAGTTCAGAAGAAACATTCTGGTACAATAAAAGGATATCTTGAGAACAACCTACATGGTGATAGCATCAAAAATTATAGTGCTATGTTTTCAAATGAAGATGGATTATGGGATTTAAATATTCCCTTAGACTTTATCGAAGGCTTTAAAGAAGAGCTAACTATTAGTGAAGTTATCGAAATTACCTATAACTTTTTGCTTGGATTAACACAAACAATCGAGCAGCAACAGTAAATCTAAAGGATGAAACCAGATTGAATAATACAAAACAGAAATTTATCTATACTTATGTTCACCATATAAATGAGTTTGATCTATGTAGAATGGAAATGAGAGCATTTTTCGAAAAAGACACTCTGTTAAATCATATTATAAGTGAAATCGAAATTGATCCAAGTCGTAGCCCCTTTATTCAAGATCGCCTTGAAGTTTATTATGAAGGCAATGACCTTGCAGAAATTAAAAAGCAAGTACAAGCATTTAAACCAAGTGCGAAAACCTATAAAGTGTTCTGTTTAAATAAAATGGATCTAGGTGAAACGAAGAAAATCCCACATCAGGAACGTCAAGTAATAGAACGTGAGCTTGGACTCCTAATTGAAGGTGAACCAGATTTAGAAAATCCAGAAATCGTCTTAGGTATTTTACAACTTAATGATCGTTGGTATTTCGGAAAACACGAGAAAAGCGAATCCATTTGGCGACATCATATGCATAAACCAAGAAGCTACTCAACTGCACTCAATACAAGAATGGCACGAGCTATTGCAAATATTGCAGTACCTCATCCGAAAGGTATACGTGTAATTGATCCGTTATGTGGTATTGGAACCGTTTTAGTTGAGGCATTATCCATGGGCATCAATATTGTTGGAAGAGATATCAATCCGATAGTTTGCGATGGATCTAGGGAGAATATTGCTTATTTTGGTCTTGAAGGTAATGTCTCAAAAGGTCCCATTTCTGAAATAACAGAGTACTATGATGTAGCGATTATTGATTTACCATATAACCTAGCTACCCATATTTCCCAAGAGGATCAGTTTGACATTATTAAGCATGCACGACGGATTGCAGATCGAGTTGTTATTGTAACGATTGAAAATATTGATGATAAAATTCAAGAAGAAGGATTTAAAATTATAGACCGTTGTATTGCGAGGAAACATTTATTTGAAAGACAAATATTATTGTGTGTCTGAGATAAAGTTACATAAAATTTACAAGGCGCTGCTCGAATTTCTTAGTTTTGAGCAGCGCCTTTAGTCAAATGAGTCTATATCACCATATAGTTCAACTTGTTTATCCAATTGTTAAGTAGCCTCCCGTAAAAATGTTTTATTATTTTCTAAAATGGTAATTAGTTGTTGAAGAACTTTTTCTTCCACCCTAGAAGATGAATTAATTTCTTTTCTAATAATCATACTTAAATCCAAAATCGTGCTTACGTCGAGCTTATGTTTTTCAGCTAATTGAAAAGCTCGCTCTAACTGACCGGTTATCATCGGCATTCCTCCCAAAAATTTAGTTACTTCTATTTTATGATAATTTTTAAAATTTTTCATCCATTTCACCGAAATATTTTGAAAATTAATTTCGGATGGATTTTCAAATGATTTTAACTTGAAAATGAAATAACTTTTTATTATTATCGGATGCCTTATCCTATTTTATTAATGGAAAATGATTCATATGTTTAATCAAAAAAAGCTACTCTACATCATTTAAGTAGAGAGCTTTATGTTCGATTTTATTGATAATAATCTAAAATGCTGCTTAGCTTCAATAATTGAGCCATGTCCCCTTTTGCTTTAATTTTGCCAAAGAAAAAAGCAGTTTGTGGATTTAACTCGCCAGAAATTAATTTTTCAAAATTATCGCTTGTTATTTGTACAGTACAGGCTATTTTTTCTTGATCCCCCACTAATGTTGCTTTATCCCCCATAAATTGGACATTATACTTTTCGCTTAAATCCGTAAACTCAAATTGAATGACTTTTTCGTACCCCTTTAAACCAGCTCCATCATTTTCAATTTTGTTTATAAGATTTGTTAATGCAGCAATAGCCATTTCAAGTCCCCCTTTGATCACTTTGCTTCACATTTATATTAACAGTATAATTCTATCTTTTTCAATGTAAATTACCTTTAAAACCATTTTTTTCTAATCCTTCAAACAAAAAAACCTCCGCATTGGGTTATATGCAGAGGCTGTTGTTATTTTTTAATGGAAGACAATTGTTTTATTACCTTCAACAATTATACGATTTTCTAAATGCCATTTTACCGCTTTTGTTAATACGCGTCGTTCAATTTGACTACCAATTTTTCTTAATGTTGTTACGTCTGCACGATGATCAACTCGTTCTACATCCTGTTCAATAATTGGTCCTTCATCTAATTCATTTGTTACATAGTGAGATGTTGCTCCGATTAGCTTTACCCCTCTTTTATGGGCACGTTCATATGGGTTCGCACCGATAAAGGCAGGTAAGAATGAATGATGGATGTTAATAATTCGATTTTCAAAATGATCTACAAATTCAGGTGTTAAAATTTGCATGTACCGCGCTAAAATTAATAAGTCTACATTATATTCATCCATTAATTTAATTTGTTCTGCTTCTACTTGTTTACGGATATCCTTATTCGCTGGTAAATAGTAGAATGGAATACCGTAAGACTCCACAATTTGTCTTGCAGCCTCATGGTTACTAACAACAAGTGCAATATCTGTTTCTAAATCGCCATTTTGCCATTCCCATAACAGCTCCAACAAACAATGAAGTTCCTTTGAACAGAAAATAGCAGAGCGTTGACGTTTATTTAAATAGTAAAAGCTATAGTCCATTTCATAATCAGAAGCAATTTGAGCAAATTCATTTTCCATTTCGCTTATTTTACTTTGTAAATTTTCACAGTGGTATTCAATTCGTATAAAGAATGTTCCATTTTCTGGATCACTAGAATACTGACTGGATTCAATGATATTTGCATTATGTTTATATAAGAATGTCGATAATACAGAAACAATTCCTGGTTTATCTGGACATTTTACTAACAATCGTGCATGATTTTCTAATTTTTTATCATTATTTAAAGCCATTTTTACTTACAACTCCTAATCTATTACTTTTTCATCTTTTTGATTATCTATTATTTTTTTATATTCATCAAGTCATTATAAGACAAAGGTATTATTCGTTCTTTTTATATGTTCCATACTCATTCGCTAACACATTTCAATTTATCCTCCAGTTCATACAGCCCTATCCCATCTTTAATAAAATTCCTCGCTTGATTTTTATTATATTTTGCATTTTTTAACAAATAATTATCATACATTTTTCACATTTATATTTTTCTAATATCCTTACATTATTAGGAGAATGCATAGTCCGAAAGAAGTGAATTGCATACTATAGGTCACTAGGAAAATAAGGAAGAGATCTGATGATATTTGAAGATAAAACAGGAAAAAGAGGGCTTATCATTAAAAGTTGTATTTTATTTACCTTTTTAATAATCCTCACATCTTTAGCATTATATTTATTTGAGCTTTATGGTTATATACAATTACCTTATTTTGGAGTAACCATTGATTATCTTTTACAGATATGTACATTCATATTTATATCCTATTTAATCTTTGCTATTGCCCTTGGATTTATCAGAATGCTGATACTTTTTTACTTTGTAAAAAAACAATTAAATCGTAAAAAAATCATTCGAGAATATATACAGACAAATCAGCGAATTATTCAACCATACCGTCCATTCGTTTCTGTTATTATCCCTATTTACAATGAAGAAGTTGTAATAAAAAGAACAATAACATCAATCCTAAAATGTGATTATCCATCATTAGAAATTCTTATTATTGATGATGGATCAACGGATAACACCGCCTCTATCATTGATAATAATTTTTCTAAGTGTCGTAATGTTCGTTATATTTATAAGGAAAATGGAGGTAAAGCTTCTGCTTTAAACCTCGGTATTGAAAAGGCGATTGGAGATGTTATTGTTACTATTGATGCGGACACTATATTTACGAATAGTACGATTAATCATTTAGTAAATCCGTTTTCTGATCCACTTGTTGCTGCAGTTTCAGGTAACTGTAAAGTTGGAAATCTTAAGAATCAACTAACATTATGGCAACATATCGAATATGTAACATCAAATAATTTAGATAAACGTGGATTTGAAGAAATTGGCTCTATTACAGTTGTACCAGGTTCTAATAGCGCTTGGAGAAAATCTTTTCTAATAGAAGCTGGGGGCTTTGCTGATGATACTTTAGCTGAAGATACTGATCTAACCTTTAAAGCATTAGAGGCTGGATATAAAATAATTTACGAAGATCGAGCTTTTTCTTATGAGGAAATACCAGAAAATATAAAAGATTTTTTAAAGCAAAGATTCCGTTGGTCATATGGAATCATTCAAGTTATTTGGAAACACCGACAAACGATTATACAGTCTAATAATAAAGCATTAAAATATTTTGCAGTTCCTAGTTTACTATTTAACTATCTTGTTCTTTTAACAATTCCCCTTGCAGACATAGCTTTTATTTTTGCATTTGTTCATGGATCATTATCGATTTTTTTATTTGTGTTGCTTTTCTATTTTATTGACTTCCTCTACTCTTACATCGCATTTAGAATCGAAAAGGAGAACTTGCGGCCATTATGTTGGGTTTTTGTTCAACGAATAGCTTATCGTATGTTACTAACGTATATCACTTGGAAAACATTAATTGAAATAGTAAACGGTTCACGACAGGGCTGGAACAAAGTAAATAGAACTGGCAACAATTTTTTTAAATAATATAATTTAATTTAAAATTCTAAACTGCCAATTCAGGACCTGTAACTATAACTATCGCAATATTCATTTAAAAAGGCTGCGTGATTATGAAAATTGCAATCCATCAACCAAATTACCTACCTTGGATCGGCTATTTTGATAAAATCGATCAGGTTGATAAATTTATTATTCTCGATAAAGCACTGCATACTAAAAGTGGTTTTGTTCATCGAAATAAAATAAAAACACCTCAAGGACCCATTATGTTATCCGTCCCACTAAAAAATAAAGAAAAACCTATTAATGAACTACTTATTGCAAATGAAACTAATTGGCGTTCAAAACATTGGAAAATAATTAAAAACAATTACAAAAACACCCCTTTTTGGTCTCTATATAAAGAAGGTTTTGAAGAAATCTTTGAAAAAGAATGGAAGTATCTTGATTCACTTAATACTACACTGATTAAACACATACTTTCATTACTTTCAATTACTACTGAAATTTTAAAAGAGTCTGATTTTAAAATAGACTTTGGTCATGGAAATTTAAGAAATGTTAACATTGTTTCACATTTAGGGGGCAATATCTATTTATCTGGCGTGGGAGCAAAGGTATACAACAATCCAGAAGAATTTAAAAACCGCGGAATTGAGTTAAATTACCAAAATTTTAATCATCCAATTTATTCACAGCGATTTGGGAATTTTGAATCTCATCTATCCATAATAGACCTACTTTTTAATTGTGGACCAGAATCAATCGAACTCATTCGTAAACAGAGAAATGAACAATGAATATTTACAAAACAATCACTGAAAACTATAGGAGGTGAAATTTTGATTTCATCAGGAAAAGAACGTATATTGATCATTGCACCTCATGCTGATGATGAGGTACTTGGTTGTGGTGGACTCATTGAAAAAGCATGCCGCTTTAATAATGAAGTGAAGGTAGTTGTTGTGGCAGTTGGTGACATTACACATACCCATAGCGGAGAAAAAGTATTTGCTGAGACAAGAATATCAGAGCTAAAAGAAGCCTTAGAAGTACTTGGCTGTGTTAATTTTGAGGTAATGTATAAAGATAAAGATTCCTTACTCGATACAATTCCAAGAAATGAGATTATTTCAAAGCTTGATACTATTATCGATAGTTTTTTACCTACACTAGTTTTTATCCCACTACCAAGCTATCATCAAGATCATATTGTCCTTTTTGAAGCCTGTTTCGCTTCCTTAAGACCGAACCCCAATCATCTTATCAAATTAATTGCTGTATACGAATATCCATTAATATCTTGGCAATTTAAAAAATTTTGGAATACAGGTGAGTTATATTTAGATATTTCCGAGACCATTGAAAAAAAAATAGAAGCTTTCCTTAAACATAAATCTCAAAGACGTCCTGCAAAACACTTAATTTCACCAGAAAGTGTAAAAAAGTGGGCAGAAATGCGTGGTTTAGAAAGCGGTCTCGAATATGCAGAAAAATATTATATACTGCGTTCGCATATTTTATAATTTTGCTTCCATGTAGTTAGGAGGATGGATTACGATTAATAAGAATAATACTCGGAATTGGAATAGTCATACGCCAATACCACACAATCGTCCTACTCTTGGAAAAGTCGAAGCTTTAGCTGCAATTAATATTATACGATCTGGTTGGGTGGCGCAGGGAAAAGCTGTTGAAGCGTTTGAAGAAGAGTTATGTGATTTTCTTGGATTACCAAATGGTTGTGCTGTTGCTGTTTCAAGTGGGACTGCTGCGTTATATATTTCCTTACTCTTCTTAGGAGCAAAAGATAAAAATGTAGCGTTTCCAACTTATACATGCTCCGCATTAAGAAATATAACCACATTTGCAAGTGCTAATTCGTTATTAGTTGATAGTCAAATTAGTTCTCCGAATATAGATTTAGAATTGATTGATAAAAATGTAGACATAGCCATTGTTCCTAATATGTTTGGTATACCTCAAATCATTAATCGAATTAATAAACCTATAAAAATTATAGAAGACTGTGCACAATCACTAGGAGCAAAAGTAAAAAGTTCTAATGTTGGGTTACAAGGAGATATAGGTGTTTTTTCCTTTTATGCAACTAAGTTAATTACTTCAGGTGGGCAAGGTGGGATGATTGTTTCAAAAGACTCATCACTTATACAAGAAATAAAGGACTATCGATTATTTGATAGGCGAAATGATTCAAAGATTCGCTTCAATTTTCAAATGACTGACTTACAGGCAGCTATAGGACCAATTTATTGCTAGACGTGAAGAAATATTTGAACAATATCGATCCTCCGGTTTACCATTAATTGATGGTCCTCCAAATACGAGAGCAGTTCGATTCAGAGCTATTTTAAATACATCAAAACAAGATGAAGTGATCTCAGCTCTTCAAAAAAACAATATCACAGCTGTTATACCTATTAAAGAATCTGAATTAGTAGGAAATTTACAGACCTATCAAAATGCGTTTTATTGGATAAAAAATACAGTATCTTTACCCATATATCCAACATTAAAAGACAATGATGTAAAACGTATAATAGAAGTTGTGAAAAATATTTTATAAACCTATGAAATATAAGTTCAGATTGAAAAAGCTTGCCCTACTCGATCAATAGTTGGGCAAACTTTTATTTTGACTTATGATATTTATTGATGAAAGTTTTCTAGTGAAGTTTCATTTATTATTTTAAATTAATCATATATATACTACGGCCGTTTAAATCTTGAACTGGTCTATTATTTTGTGGATAAATTTCAGCAAAAACTTCTATTTGCTGTGATGACATTTCAACTGGTTCCTCTAATAGAATCCATGTGATTCCTTCTGTACAAGGAGGCGTCGTTAAAGAACCGGTATAGAAGTAAATATTATTTACATCTGGTAAAAATTTTAATAAATTAACATTCTGCTCGATTTCAATAGCTTTACTCGTTTTTTCTTCAGGTAATTCCGACCACAAATTTGCTAATTCTGTATTGACTTTCCCCTCTTTAATGAAAACTCCAACAACTGCAATTTTCCCGTCTTTATTTTTGTGAAAAAAATGACCTTCCATATTAAAGACTTCTTCATTTATTTGATGTTCACTCGGATTATGAAAATGGATTTGTTCAAGTGTATATTCCTCATCGTCAATAAGAAGCTTGTTCTCCCCTGATGAGTCATTTATTTGGATTGTAAAGCCATTATTTTCGAGCGAAAATTTAGTCGGTTCATATTTCATTTCTATTTTCACATTTTTATTTTCTGGAGCTATAATTTCATCCGTTATATTTATAGGAGACTGCTCACTTCCATTACCACAGGCTGAAAAAGCAGGGTCAATAGTTACCCATTCTGATGGACCCGTATCGTCTTCATACGACCAGTAAACTTGTGTTGTCACCGCTTCATTTTGTTCAATGTTTATTTCCTCTTCAGGCATGCTGCTGAATGAAACGTATACAATTATGGCGATAACGATTTGAATAAATAATAAGAACGAATAATATTTCACCCTGCTCAAACTACAAATCCTCCTTTGATGTTACTCATGATGTTATTACTAAATTAACCATAAATTGTGTAACACAAACAAAAATCCTTATGTGTTGAAATAAAAAAATGCCTCCCATTTTGGAAGGCTCGAACGAGGCTGGGACATAAGTAAAAAACTGCAAATTACGAAAGCTTTAATATTTTTTGTGTAATAATTCCTTTTATTATTTTTGAAATATTAAAGGAAGTTTTTGTCATACTACTTATATCATCAGGAAATTGCGTAATGAATTCACAACCATTTTTTGTGATTAACACAGTATCTGAATGTCGATATCCTCCAACACCTTCAAAATACAGTCCTGGTTCGACAGATATTAACATATTTTCTTCCAGCACATCTTTACTACCTTCTGCTACCCATGGTGCTTCGTGATTACCTAAACCAATTCCATGACCAACACGATGAAGCATATTTTCAGCGTAGCCCTTTTTAATTAAGAAATATTTTACTTCCGTATCAATATCAGAAGCTCGCATTCCTGGCTTTATTAAATTTAATGCTAGTTTTCTTGCCCGCATCATATTGTCAAAGTGTTCTCTTTCTTCCTCATTTGGTGATGTTAGAAAAAATGTACGTTCGCATTCTGCAGCATATCCATTGATGCGAAAATAACTCATCGCAACATTGGGTCCTTTACCTAGTCGATCCGATAAATTCGGAATACTGTGAGGCATTGCACTAGTCGGCGCAGGCCAAACTGCAGTTAATAAGGAAGTTGTAATTGGATCAAACATTTTTTTCTGAATCAACTTTGTTTGGATATTACGAGATAAGGAAAATGCCTCTACCACTGTTGCACCTTCATAAGCACTTTCAAAAATCATGCCCATTCCTTTATCACAGTATCGTGCTGTTTGAATAATTTGACGTAATTCAAATTCACTTTTAACTTTTCTCATTTCATCAACTAAATCAATTTGTACTTTTTCTTTAACATGAATGTGATCAAATAAATCTACTTTAATATAAGTTTCAAACCCAACTCTTTCAAAATGTTTAGTTACATCATTCAGTACGTCGAACCAATTTTCTCCCTTACCTGCAGGGTACTCCCAATAGGAAAGAATCGTGCAATCAATAATAATCTTATTCAAATGGGATTCTTCTAGTTTTGGGACAATTAATATCGGTTTATTTTTCTGTTGAATTATAATAAAAAAAGGTCTCTCTTCTGGTTTATATGTAATATTTGTTAAGTACCAAATATTATCTTCGGAAGTCACAATATAGGAGTCGAGATTTTCAATTTCTAATTTTTTTTGCAAGGTCTTGATTCTCTTTATTAGTTCATCCTTTAACAATATTGCTCCCCCACAATCTATTAAACATATAATCTATCTATTAACTAATATATGCTTCAGGTGCTGGAAAATATTATTAAAGGTTGCATTTATCCTTCAATATTTTCATAAGGATAAATACAACCCCAATACTACGATAGATAAAACAATCCACCATTTATAATTTCTACATTAATTCTTGGACTGAAGCGTTCTTCTAAAGCACTTTTCTCAATTTCATAGGATTCAGGCTTTTCTTCTACATCTACATAAAAATAATCTAAGATTTCTTGTTCCCTCTCCCATCGTCTTTTTGCTTCTTCTGCCCATGTGTGATCGTCTTGTTGTACGATGGATTGAATCATTTCATCCAATCTTTCTAAGGCTCTACTTGGTTTAATAATGTGCTGAAGACAAAAGGCATGCTCGGGTTTAGTATTAACTAAATTAAAGTCCTTTATCGATTCATGAAAATTATCCTCAATTACACCAGTTAATAAATTAATTCCCAATGAATGAAGTCTTTCTTTCGTTCTGTCACAATAATAAGAAACCTTATAATTTACACAAAAATAAGGGGTTAACACAAAGCTTTTTCCTTGTTGTGTCGATACTTGTTCATACATTTGTACAAATGCACCAAGTTCTTTCGTTGCCTTAAAAATTTGGTTTAATCTACGCGAACCAAAGTGGATAACTTCACCTAAAAATGGATTCTCAATATTTGACCGATTTGTAATGAATGTTAATCTTGCAGGATTTGCGGGACTATTTGTTGTTTCAATATATTTCCAATAGAAAGGGCGATTCATTATTTTTTTATCAATATCAATTGTTAGCTGTACTGTTAGTTGATGTCCCTCGTCTGAAATAATTTCACAATTTGTTTCTGTAAAAAAAGTCTTTAAATAATCATGAACTTGGTTTGCAAACACAGTGATTTCCTCCTTTGTTAAAGCGAAGAACTGTTTTAAATAACTTTATTTATGCCTTTTTAGTAAGAATGTCATCTAAATCTCCTACCACTTTTTCGAAAACATCAATTTTATCTCCAAGTAAATCTAATATTTTTTGTTCAATTGTATCTTCAATAGCCAAATTGTATATATGAACATCTTCCTCTTGACCTAAACGATGCACACGTCCTATTCTTTGTTCTAATTTCATTGGATTCCAGGGTAAGTCATAGTTAATGACATGATGACAAAATTGAAGGTTAATACCCTCTCCACCAGATTCGGTTGCAATTAATACTTGATCTCGTTCTCTAAATAATTGCTTTACCCAGTCTCGTTTACTTTTACTAAATTTCCCATTAAATAAAACACTAGAAATTCCTTTCGTATTTAAATACCATTGCAAGTATGCCTGTGTTGCACGATACTCTGTAAATATAATTACTTTGTCATTAGCTTCTTTAATAATTTCAAGAACCTGTTCTGCCTTTGAATTTACTTCAAGATTCATTAACATCTCGATAATTTCTTCTATATAATCAATTTCTTCTTTTGTTATACATTTCTCTTTCATTTTATTTAATGTTAAAAATGTAGCTTCTTTACTACTACACATTTCCTTTAGTAACGTCACCATCGTAAACGAGCTCGTAAAAATAGAAGAAACATTCTTCAACTCGACAATTTTGTCGTAAACCTTTCTCTCATCTTCTGTAAATTGCACAGGAACAGTTTTCACCTTACGGGTTGTCCATTCAATTCCAGTATCTTGTCTTCGGTTTCTAACCATTACTTGATTCACAAGCTCCTTTAAAAACTTTTCCTGCTCTAAACCGTGCTTCGTTGCAGAGAATGATGATTGAAATGTTTCTAAATTCCCTAAATGTCCAGGTTTTAATAAAGAAACAAGATAAAATATTTCAAATACATCGTTTTGAATTGGTGTTGCAGTTAACAATAAACAAAACTTTTTCTTTAAACTTTGAACAAATTGATAAACTTGTGTTTTATGATTCTTCAATTTATGAGCTTCATCTATGATAATCATGTCATAATCCTGTTCATAAATTTTTTCTCGATGTGGACTTTTCTTTGCTGTATCCATACTCATTACTACTACATCATACTGATCTAATGGCGTATTTTTTTTATAAGGTATTGCCGGGATAAAAAATCTTACATTCAATTCTGTTACCCATTGATTTTGTAACGAAGCTGGTACCAATATTAATGTCTTTTTAACAAGACCACGAATCATATACTCTTTCATTATCAAACCTGCTTCTATCGTTTTTCCGAGTCCTACTTCATCAGCCAATATTGCTTTACCGTTCATTTTTTCAATTACTGTCTGGGCAGCTTCTACTTGATGAGGTAGTAGTTGAAGATTTGTTAGAAACTTTGGTGCTTGTAGGCCCGAAAATTCAGGAATTAAATTCATTTTTTCAATTTCATATGTCATTTTATATAATGTCCAGCTATCCCATGGGCCATCTTCTTCAAATCGTTTATTAAAATCTTCTCTCCAATTGGACAATCGTTCAATAATCAAAAGCCTCACCTCACTAATTCTCTATTTTATTTTGTCCAAAAAAGGAAAACATATGTTTTTAAACTCGTAAATGAAATAATATTTCAAAAATATTATTATTTTTAATTTTCTGTTAATAAAATTAGATACTTGTAAAATTCTTTTGTATAATAGAAATCACTATAAGGAAAGGATAAACTATGGTAGAATTTACTAACTAGTGTATTGCTTGTCTTTATTAGTGAGTGTTTAACAATAAGGGGGTAAATGTGGATGCCATCAAAAAGAGAAATGTTGGAAGAGATTTTGAAGAAATTAGAAAGTGTTGAATTAGCTCAAATGGAAATGAATGCTTCTATTCGAGAGTTACAGTCTTCACAGCTCAATAAAAAACATTCACCAGGAGAGATAGAAAACTCTCAAATTGAACTGAATGACCCTACTATTAATTTACAAAATTCTCAGCATGTAGAAACTACTCCTACTTTTGAATCTCAAAATATTATTATCCCTGTAAATAATGAAAATCATACTTCCGAATTAAATGAAAATTCCATCGTTGAATTGCAATTAGTCATCAATGAACTAAGAAAATCCATATTGGATATAAATGCATCCCAACAGAATATTAATACAACATTATTAGAATTGCAGGAACGTCAAAATCACGTAACAACCATTCAAGATCAGAAATCGTCTACTACATTAAATATTCAAGAATTTACAGAAGTAAAATCTTCCATTGCTGATCTACAAATTTCTTTAGGTGAAATAAAAGAAACAATGGATGAACTACAAACCTCACATCAAATGATGCATACAAATATTGAAGACGTTAAAGCTTCACATTATGATTTAAAAACAACACTCACTGAATCAACAGTGTTAAATAGCGATTTCAATATCAATCAATTGGATACCCATGAGATTGATGAGTTAAAAGCAACAATTACTGAATTGCAAAATTCATTATTTGAGGTTAAGAATACATTATTTGAATTACAAGCATCTCAAAATACAGTTAGCCTAACTGTTCAAGAATTACAAAATGTATACTCTGATCTCCACGCTTCAAATATAGATTTAAATAATACTATTTTTGAATTCAATTCTTCACAAAATGATTTAAAAGAAAAACTTTCTGATATACAAACGTCTCAAAAAACAATACAAGATTCAATAGATTTAGTACAGGTAGACTTCGGACCAATTACGAATCAGGTTGAAAAATATAGTGACCGGATTAATATGTTAAAAAGTTATGTGGATAAATTACATGAAGACATTCTGAAAATGTTTGAAGAAATGGAAACGATAAAAAAACATAGTATTAAAAACTCTACACTACTAACACCATTAAATAACATTGTCCCAAAACTACTACAAATTGAAACAGATATGAATATACTGAAGAAGCAACTTGAAGCAAACTCTATTAATGCTACTCATGATCGTTTAGTTAAAAACAATAACTTATAGACTAACTGTTATTTGATAATGGGCTATAGCATTTAATGAATAATAGTGCTCACCATTTTCAGGTCATTATAACTGGATTGTTATAATGACCTTCTTTATTGATATTAAATTTGCAGTATTGTTCTATGTTCTGGATTAATGCAGTTTTGTAATTGTCCTCGGAAATTTCTCGTAATGAATCCTAAATTACCAAATTCTTTTAACTCAAACTGTTCTTTCATATGGCTTGAATAATAATAAAATGAATATGAGAGTGATGAAACTGATGAAACGTCAAGACTTGCTTGAATAGAAAAACTAACCCCAATTGATAAAAAAAAATAAACCGAGCACGTAACATACGAGTCGCTTTATCATAACATTAAAATGATTCAATTTATTTCACGTTTCTACTTCTATATTTTAATTTATTAAATCATTAACTAACTTTATCTATATTTTTAGATAGAAATCGGTAATAATATGGTTTTAATTTGGTAGAAAAATATTTCTCACCTCCCTATTCTCACCTATACTTCAATGAGTTTTTAAACTTTTGTAAAATATGAAGTAATTTCTTTTATCATCACATTTTTGGTACTATCTGTAAATGTATAAATTAAACTAAATGCACTTCCCCCTTTGTTTCTTATTAAAGTATATCCATTTAAAGCTGCTGCAGTGCCATGAGTAATGATTGTTTCAATCGTTACTTCCGTGATGTTATATGTGTTATTTTGATAAATAAAAGCCAATAAATTCTCCTTCCCTTGAATTTTGCCATGCCCAATAAGATTCACTTTTATATCCTCTGTTATATGCTTTGATATAAACAATGTATCTTTATTCAAACAAGCTTTTGTTAACTCAAGAAGTATTGCCTTTCTAGGTGAATTCCCACAGTCTTGTGGAGTGTGAATAACAACTTCCATCTCGGATTTTTCCATTCTTCTGCTCCTACAAATTGTTTATGGTTAAAGTTTCATTATTAGTTCAATTTTACCAACCATTAATAATTTATTCCACATATTTTAAAGACCAAAATCTAAAATTTGCTTATTTTAAACAATTCCTACTCGAAATTTCAAAAATTTATATGAGCAAAAAAATACTATTTATTAATATCCATTCGGTTTTTTATCCTTTATTTTGGAAAAATAGAGGCTTAACTTTTGAATTTTATTGAATTTTAAATGAAAACGTCATCAATATGAACAATATGTGAATTGTTTCACTAGCTATTTTATTTTCAGTATTTTAGGTGTACAATGGTCTTAAGTTGATATATAACACATTGGCACTATAATAAATTTTCAAGAAAGTGTTATATAACATAAAAAGATTAATGGAGGAGATCCTAATATGTGGGTAATCACAGTATTTGAAAAAAAATCAGTACGGATTTTTGAATTCAATAATAAACAAGAGGCAAATGTTGCACTCAAAGGTATTAAAGGATCCGCCATTTTATCCTATACAAAGTAAAATTACTACCTTAAACGTAAAAACACATGAAAATATAAAAAATTATTTTTTAGGAGGCGACCCTACGATGTGGGTACTAACAGTATTTGAAAAAGACACGTTTCACCTTTTTGAATTTGAAACAAAAGAAGAGGCACTAGCTTTACAAAGTAAGACTGAATATCCTTCAGTAATTACGTATACAAATTTAACTTTAGTTGCGTAATCAAACAAAGAGACTTCTCAAAATTGCTGAGAAGTCTCTTTTTCTATTATTTAATCGATAGCTTTAAAAATACATTCTTCCTATTCCAATGAAGAGTGAAATAAACAAGAGAATAATAATCATTGGAATTGTTTCAAACTCTTTGCGATTAACATGAAAAATTGCTGCGAATAGCATAATGAGAGCTAAAGCGAATCCAGCAACTGGTGTTAGAAATTCTAGTGTTCCTAATGCCATTGGAAGTATTAATCCTATTGCTCCTAACAGTTCCGCATACCCTGTGAAAATAACTAAGCCCTTCGGAACATCACTAACCCATGCCATTGCCTCTTTTGCTTTTTTATACTGAAATGCTTTTATTAACCCAGCCATAATAAACAACAATGCCAGTGCTACTTGAAATATCCATAATACAACATTCATGATGTTCTTCCCCCTCATGGAAATTTCTTAAAACCTGTAAATTTCTTTGTTGAACTATTATATGTCAAAATATGTCGATGGACATTGTTGAATAGAATATAAAAGATTAATTCAGAATGTGTTTAGACAATAAAAAGCATCCCCCTTTTGAAACACTGACTAAAACAAAGAAGGATGATACCATTTATGATTTATTAATTTTTTAGTTTTTTGATTTTAATGTCTGTACCAGACTCCGTGGTTAGAAAACATTAGTCATTCTCAGTGCTGCTTTTTATATCCAAGTTCATCTCTCTCTTATCAAAAAACGTCATAAAGAAATTAATAATTGTTCCACCTAAAAGGACTGTTAAAATAGTCCCTATACCGATAGGACCATTGAAAACAAATGCTAATACAAGAAATACGAAGTAAATAATAGTTCTCGACCATAGTAGATTTAATTTTGTTAAATCGTGTATTACTAACATTAATAAATCAACTGGCATTGGAGCAAACTTTGCTCGCAAATAAATTGTTGTACCTAGTCCTATTAAAATAAGTCCTATCAAAAAGCAAATTAATTCAGAATACCACTGTTCTGGTTTAAAAAAAGTCCCTATCAAAAAAAGCCATATATCAATACCAATCCCCGTAATGATTGCTGTAAGCAGTCCTAAAATCTCTGGTCTAGCTTTCTGTAATATTGCATTACAGATTAAAATGACTAAAGCAACAATTACTTCCCAACTTCCAACAGAAAGTCCAATTGTGTTAAAAAGACCTACTAAAAGAGCATCATACGGAGATGCTCCAAATTTTGATTGAATGGTGAATGCTATTCCAAGTGTAAGGATGATAATGCCGATAACGTATTGAACAAAAATGTTCATGTTCTTATTAAAATGTTTCATTTTCTTATTTCTGAAAATTCCTTTATCATCAAAATATGAGGAATTCCATCTTCCATAAATACTTCTGAAGCAGTCTTATAGCCTAACCTTTTATAAAACATTTCTGCATGTGTTTGACCATGTAATTTAACCTTTTCGATACCTTTTTCAATAGCTAGCTGTTCTAGTTTTTCGACAATTACTTTGCCTAATCCTAGTTTTCGATATGATGGTAATATACAAATTCTTTCAAGCTTACCAACTCCATCAACAACCCTGATTCGACCAGTACCAGCTATAGCTTCATCAACTACCACTAAAATATGGTCACATTCACCATTCAAATGATCGTACTGGTCAAATTCATCTTCTAATGGAACATTCTGTTCTTTTACAAAAACTTCTTTTCTTATATAAAATGCTTTCTCTAAATCTTCATTTGTCAAAATTTGCTTTACTTCCATTAATCTCTACCCTTCTATTAATAGATTGAAACAAATTAAGTATAGGTTAAAAAAATATGGAAGTAAATATAAGTAAATTTTGAATTATTACATTTATTTTATTAGAATTCTATAAATTAAATCTAAATGGTTAAGAAAGCCCATTAATCCAAATGAAAATCCATCATTTACGAGATTTCACCAATTTTCCATCTATTTTTTCAAAATTCAAATAATTATATTACCCTAATTATCACATAAAATTGTGACAATTTTATGAACTTCGTTTTTTTTAACACAATCCGACATTTTTTTTAAACACTCTATTATAAAATAAAAAAGCTGTAAGAAAATTAATAGAATTAAACCTATATTATATGCAAAATTAATAGTGGAGGAACATTAGTATGAGTGAATTTATATTTAAAAAGGTGTTAAGAGTGGCTATTGAAATGAAACGAAAGGACATGTATAAAAAAGCACAAGATTTAGGTTTCACACATCCAGAAGTTGTCACTTGTAGCCAAGAACTAGATGCACTTTTGAATGTTTATTCTCACAAAGTAGCTTAAATCTTAAAAATGAGGTGATTCATTATCGTAAGATTACATATTTATTATTCAGAGACTCCCAGTTATGTTAGAAATATATTCTAACTAACTGGGTTTTTAATTTTTTTTATTTACCAATTGGTCTATTTTTTATTTACCCGAAATTATATTGTTTAAACCTAGATTTTCAAATTTTTTAACTTTTATTCTATTTTTATTGCTTTTTTCAAGTATGGGAGATTATTTTAGTGTAGTAATATTGGAGTTTTGAGGTTTCTTCCGAAAGATTAGTTTATGCATAAAGAAAGGTAACTTCTCATGACTTTATATTCATTAAAAACAATGTCTTCTTTATTGTTCTTACGATATCCCGCCACTTTTCTTTTGCAACTTTTTCATTAAAAGTACTGAGGATTCGATAATTTTCATGATCAATGATACGAAAATGCCGAGTTACAATATTTTTTTGGAGTTTATAGCCTTTATGCTTCTGAATATTTTTCCACATTATAACTCCACCGAGAGTCTTTTCTTTAGGACATATAGAAATTTGAATGGCTGCAAGCTCAATCATTTCAAGAGGGTCCCCACCCAACTGAATTTTTAGACTACGACTATCCCGAAATAATGTACAAACTGCTATAGTTGTCGTCCAACTAGCAAATACTTTCCCAGCTTCGATTTTCAGTAGGGTTTTCTTTTGAATACCAATGATTTCAGCCATCTTATCAATAGTGTAATCATTCTCGAGACGAAGTGTTTTTAAATGATCAGAAGCAACTTGAATTAAAACATCGCGATCCATTTACGTATCACCTCTATCCTTTTACAAATTGGCAAATATATTGTATTAGACTGTGTTTTTATAAAAAAGTTACAATGTTTCTTCTTGTTATTAAAAATATGCTTTTTAATAGAAAATAGACTTAAATTCTAATATAAAATTGAAATAAAAAAACTGTTCCAAATCTATCAATTCAACCTTAAAAGGAAATTTTTTATCTCAAAAAAATATAATTACCTCAACAACAATATTTCTACAAAAAAAGAGTCCCTGTAAAATTAGGAACGTCTTGTTTAATCTTTTTTATTTAATGGATTGTCTTCAACCTTACCTGAATAGTTTTTAATGGCATGGACAAATTCAAATGTATTTTCTGGATAACGATAGGCAGTTAATTTCCCTCCAAAAACTAATCCTTGATCAATATTAATCGAATTATTTACAATTAGTGGCTCAGGTTTTGGATCATGACCCCAAACAATACACAAATCTCCTTGATGTTGCAAAAACCAGTCTTTTCGAATCGGCTTTCCCTTTTCATCCATACCAGCTACATCACCATATCGACAAAAGTCTTTAATACGCTTATTTTCTTTTCCTATAAAATCATCCCGTATACCTGCATGAGCACAGACAACCTTATCTACAGCTTTATGTGTAAATATATAATGAGATGGGGCATTCATAAGCAAATTTTTTAATCTCTCTTTAATATCCTTTGTTTTTTGTACCCCGTTCTTTTTTTCAAATTCATAGAATTCTTTTTCAACTAATTCATCCCCATGTCGAAGTTCCACGTTCCTTCCATCTAACCATCTGGCTATCTTCCAACCATGATTACTGTCTATCATATATGACAGCCCTGCTTCAACATGATCTAAGAAAAACAACATACATTTGATTGATTCAGGCCCTCGACTCATCACATCACCTAATGAAACAAACTTTCGACCATCTGGGTGTATATACAATCCATTTTGATTTTCCTTGTAGCCTAACTTTTTCAGTAGTTCCATAAATTCTTCAAAACACGCATGGATATCTCCAATAATGTCAATCCCATTTCCTATATCGATTCGCAAACATACCGTCCCCCTTCTAAAATTTCAAAACCAATTAAATTACCTATATTCCTTAAATATAATCGTTAGTCAAGGCCATATAATTTTCACCAAAATTCTGATCAAATATGCTTTCTTCTTATTTATTACTTTGTTTTAGAAAACTAGTTAAATTAACTATACCAACTTTTTACGGGTACATATCATATGGTCGTCAAGAGTAATTACCTTTTCAAACTTGACCAACTATCGTGAAAGGAGGAACAAAAATATGGAGCATTGGTATCGCGACGATTTAAAACATGATTGTGATTGTACTTGTAAAAAATGCAATTCCTCTAATCGAGTGGCTGTAATGAATTGGAATAACAACGATGATGCTTCGGTAATGGAGGATGCAAATTTAGCCTCTTTCGTCGATCAGGAGTCTGACGAAGTTATTTGGATTAAAGAATCTATCAATGTAAACGTTCATTCCACTAACACGCAAGCGGCTATTTCTCTTCAAGTTGGATTACAACTTGCAATTGCGCTTGTTATTAGTATTACACTCGGTGATTCAGAGGAAGGTAATGCTGTAGCACAAGAATTTTTCCAACATTTTGATACAGAACAAATAAATAAACAAAAAATCTTTGTAAAAAATTCTAAAGACGTTGACATCGAAACAACTGATACAGACCTAACTGTAAACATTCAAGCATTACTACAAGTGTTGGTTACATTAGTTGCTAAATTAGACATTCTTTAATAATAAATGAAAATCTGAAAAGAGGTGAAACGTATGTCAAAAACAGAATGGAGAGCATTAGATTATTGGGATGGCAACCCAAATAATGATGATGAAGACGTGCAACAGGAAGTAGAGAATAAGGTATCGAACAAACAGCATTCCTCCGAATGGATTATTGTAAAGGATTCGGAATATGTTGATATAAACACTACAGATACACAAGCAGCAGTGTCTTTACAATTAGCCATCCAAGCAGCAATCGCAGCAGTTATAAGTATAACAATTGGCGATAGCGATCAAGGAAGAGCAGTTGTTCAGGACCTTAAACAATTTATTAAAACAAAGCAACAAAATTCTCAAAAAATAATTATTGAGAAGTCGAAAGGTATAGAAATTGAAACTACAGATACAAACTTAACAGTGAACATCCAAGCAATGCTTCAAATTCTTGTGGCAATCGTTGCAAAACTAGATATTGGCTAATGTTTAAAAAGTTATTATCAAAGCACTATAAACTGAATCAAAGACTAATATTATTTTAAATGTTAATCCCACGCAATGATTACTAAATTGCGTGGGAATTTATCTCTTAATATAAAAGTGATGAAAAAGAAATAATGTCGATTAATTTAGGTTGCCTCTTAATTCGTCATTGCATAAAATATTGAGAAATCGTTTTATGACAAGGAGTGAAAAATGTGAGCGAAAATCCTAAATCACCGAATACTGTTTCTAATAAACTTATCGATTTATTAGTAAGTGATGTACTCCAGAAAAACGGTGTTGACCTGGAAAAAGCAAAAACAAAATTATCCGATGATCAGAAGCAATCACTTAAAGAATTAGTGCAGGATCTAAGTACACAAGTTAATGATTTCGTAAAAGAAGCAAATGCTTCAAAAAAGAAATTAAATCAAGATGATTAATTATAGATTGAAGTATGAAATATTTAAAAGTTACTATAAATACATTTTCATATCTAACTAATTCATAATTGCTTATCCATATTAATAATCTAAACTAAAAGCACACCTTACGTGCTTAGAGGTCGACAAAATCTCTCGAGAGTTTCGTCTCACGAGGGATTTTGTCTTTTTATTTTCTTTTCCTCACATACCCTTCCAAATGTATGAATTGTGGGTAAAGGAACGAAGGCACTATTAATATGTAGTGTAAAAAAAGACTGTAAACAATTTTTTTTTGTTTACAGTCTGAGCAACATTACGTGCAATTCTTTATTATTGGTGTGCTAACGATGTTCTCTTAATCTCCATTTTCCGAACAATGAGGATACTTATTTCATACAAACCTATCATTGGTATCAAAATTAGTAATTGGCTTATAAAATCAGGTGGTGTAATAAGAGCTGAAACAATTGCCATAATAAGATATGACATCTTTCTTATTTTTTTCATTGAATTAGCGGTTAATAAACCAATTGATGAAAGAAATAGTGCCACTATCGGCAACTCAAAAAGTAGACCAATTGGTATAGTAGTCATAATAAGAAAATTAACATAATCTGTTGCTGTTACCATTACATCAAAATTCATTTCACCTAAGCCTACTAAGAATTGATAACTCATTGGATTGATTACGAAATAACCAAAAGATAAGCCTCCTACGAAAAGGACAAGCATAATGGGTGAATATAGCCCGATAAACTTTTGTTCCTTTTCATATAAGCCAGGTTTAGCAAATTGCCAAAGGAAATTACATATAAAAGGTAGCGATAACCCTAACGATAAAGTAACCGAAATGGAGGTATAAGACTTAATCACTTCCAAGGGGCCTAATATAATTAGATGATGGCCCCTTGAAACATATGGAAACCAATAATTAATTGTGGAGAATGCGATAATTAAGAAAGTGATAAAAACAAGTGCGCTTTTAATCAGTTGTTTTCTTAGCTCGGTTATATGTTCAATCCATGATTCCTGATTGTCTTCTTCCTTTGTACGTTCTAAGTCTTTATTTTCTACCTCTTGTTTTTCAATTAGTTCTTTACTTTCTTTCGCTGGCTCCTCCACCTCTTTAAGTGATTCCTGCCTCTTTTTTTTATCCAGTGGACTTAAATTGTTGTAGCCATAAGGATCCATCTAAATCACCTACTATGCCTCTTCGGTCTTTTTGATTTCCTTTAAAGCGGGCTTTTTTTCATCTTCATCATCATTTATCGCTTCACGAGTAGACTTCTTGAATTCGGATAATGTTTTACCTATCGCACCACCAATTTCGGGAAGTTTTTTTGGACCAAAAATGATTAAGACGATAACCAATATAATAATTAACCCTGGAACGCCGATAGAACCAAAACCACCCATTATAAACTCCTCCTATTAATTAAACGAGACTACCACCAGTTTTACTGTAATTGATTATTCCTTCTGCACAACGATATGCAAGGGCACCTACAGTTCCTGTCGGGTTATAGCCACTATTGTGAGCAAAGTTTCCAGCCCCAACTACGAAAAGATTCTCCGCATCCCAATGTTGTAAGTAGTTATTTACAACACTTATTGCTGGATCACTTCCCATTACTGTACCACCTGTATTGTGCGTTGTTTGATACGGAACAATATCATAGTCTGTTAGTGGGTTTGATGCAGCTACTATTTTTGCTCCCATTTCTTTCATAATTTCAGCAGATTTTTCCGAAAGAAATTTATGGAGAGCTCGGTCTTGTTCAGTAAAGTTATAAGTTAATTGCAACAATGGTAACCCGTAAGCATCTTTATATGTTGGATCAAGTGACATAAAGTTTTCCTTATGTGGAATGGATGCCCCTTGTCCACCAATACTCAGTGTGCGAGTATAATACTCAATGGAAGCTTTCTTAAATTCTGCACCCCAAGCTGGCGTATCAGGTGGCACTGGATTGAATGCGATTGGACGTTGCCCTGTTTGAGTGATTGAAAGACTCGCTCCATGAATAAAATCAACATCTGAATGGTCAAAGGAATCACCATTATAATCATCAATCGTCATTCCTAATGCTCCTGCCCCCATGAATGTATTGAATTGTTCATCAAAGAATCCAGTTGCACCAGGTAAAATTTGATAACAATAGTTTCGTCCAAGAGTGCCTCTACCAGTCGCGGGATCATACTGTTCACCAATATTTGAAACCATTAATAATTTAGCATTGTTTAAGACATAGGAAGTCAATACTACAACCTCTGCAGGCTGAATGAACTCCTCACCCGTCACAGTATCGAAAAACCTTACGCCCGTTACCATATCACCTTGTTTTAATACTTCCACCACATTCGAGTTGAAGCGAATATCAAAATTTCCTGTACCTAATGCTGTAGGTACAACTGTTACTTCCGCAGAAGACTTTGCACCATATTCACAGCCGAATCTTTCGCAGAATCCACAGTATTGACATGCAGCAACTGTTGCACCATCTGGATTTGTATAGGACTCTGACAAATTAGCTGATGGCATCATAAATGGATGATAACCTAAATTTGTAGCAGCCTGTTCAAAACGCTGAAGAATCGGTGTCTTTTTCATCGGCGGCGTTGGGAATGGCTCAGATCGCTTACCCCAGAATGGATTCGTATCTTCACCGGAAATACCAGCAGTATACTCGAATTTATTGAAATAGGGTTCGAGTTCCTCATATGTGATACCCCAATCCTGATAGGTATAATCTGCTCCTAGTTTATCTGCACCATATTTCTCATCTGTCATTGATTTAATTTCAAAATCATACGGTAAGAATCGCCAGTTATGACCATTCCAGTGGGTTCCAGAACCACCTAGCCCTTCCCCTAAAAGGAATGAACCCATCATACGCATTGGAAGTGCTTTCATTTCACGATTATTTCTGAACGTAATCGACTCTTTGGATAAATCCTGAAATAATTCATAACGAATCGCATAGCGGAATTCATCATGAACCATTCCATAATCTTTTGTTCCTCGCTCTGCACCACGCTCCAAACCACGTACTTTCAAACCAGCCTTTGAACATTCAGCAGCAACAATACCGCCAGTCCAACCAACTCCAACTGTTACAACATCAACTTTATCTAAAGTAGTAGCCATATATTACTCCCCCATTCTTAATGTGTCATACTGCTAATTGATTTTGGCTCAATTTCAACAAACTCTTCACTTTCTATTTGTCCAATATAGCTAAATTGGTGACCTGGGAATCCTTTCATTTTCCAGCCTTCCATATTGCGGTTACCATTGTAAATTGGATCAGCATATGCCCCTTCCAATGTTGCTTGACGAAGTAATTTAAAGAAGAAATCAGACGTTACTGCCTGCATTGATACTTCACCTTTTTGGAATGCTGTTAAAATTTCATCCATTTGTTCTGGCTCAATCTCTGAAAAGCTTTTATCAAAACGGCTGAAAGCTTCTTCATCAAGCTTTGCAATTCCTTGACTAAAAATTTCTGCTCTCGTTAGCCTACTTTGATACCCCTGTGTTGTTGCCCCATCTTCAAATGGGCCTTGCATATATTCTTTTGCATTCATACCATAGGAGCCCGCTAATTGGTTATCAATGAAGTATGGAACCCCTAGTCCAATTGCGCCTGGTCCTAAATCATCTTCAGGAAAAATGCGCTCAGTTGCTGCAGATAGAATATTGAACTGAGTCATAGACGTGAAAAATTTAAGACCAACATTGGTTGGGTGATCTTGCCCTTGTCCCCCTCCTTGCTGATTCCCTGTAGTTTCATCAGTAACGGTGTCCCGATTTACGTTGTAACCAATCAGTCCTCCAATAATTCCTCCTCCAACTAACGTACCAGTTGCGATACCTGTTGTTTTCATAAAATCACGACGGGAAACACCCTTTTTTTCATTCTCCATGTTGAAACCTCCTAGTAGTTAGAGTTTGACTTATATGAGTATTGAACAATTTTTTATAAAATAAACAAGCGAGGAAAAATTAGTTATTAATTATTTCGATGGAATAAGAGACAAACTTCTTATTAATAAGGTCTGAATAACTTCACTAATAGCATACTGAGTATAAAAAAGAGCAATCTTCCTTTTTAGGAAAACCGCTCAATTGTTTTATTCTATTTTAATCTTTACAATATTTAATTTTGGAAATCTGGATTGTTATTTAAAAAACTTTTCCACGAATTTGTTACTCCCTGTTCAATTTCATCTTTTGAAGCAGTTAAACGTTTTTCTGTACCCCCGTAGCCAATTTCCAATTGTCCGTTTCTAATTCCTTCGAAAATACCTTCAATAAAATCTTTTAATGGTGCCCCGAAAGTATGTAGACCAACACCACCTAAATCTGTATTTACAGCTGGCGGAAATACTTCGATTACTTCTACCTTCGAATCAGCAAGCTGTTGACGTAACGAGATTGTAAAGGAGTGCATTGCTGCTTTTGTCGCACTATAAATGGGAACCCATACACCTGGCTGTAATGCTAGTCCAGAAGTGATGTTTATAATGGTTGCTTCATTTTGTGTCATAAAATGTGGAATCATGAGCATAGATAAATGAATTGGGCCTTCAACATTTATGGCGATTTCATTTTGGTAATACCTCCAATCATTGGTTGATTTTAATAAATTAACCCTTTGCTGAATTCCCGCGTTATTAATTAAAACATTCACTTTTGGAAACTCTTTTGTAACCCATTCGAAAAGTTCAAGACGGTCCTTCTCCTTCGATATATCACAAACTTTTGTGTGTAGTTTTGGGAATCTTTCTTTTGCTTCTTTAAGTTTTTCTTCCCTACGGCCTACAACAATGACTTCGTTATCCTCCTGTAAAAATTGTTCAGCAAAGGCAAGCCCAATTCCTGTTGCTCCACCTGTGATTAAAATTGTGTTATTTGTTAACTTCATATTTACACTCCAAACCTTTCAAGTATTTTTAATGACAGCTAACATCATAGTAACCTATAATATCATTTCGGTCATAAGTGTAGTCCGATTCTATTCATACTAATCCATAACTAATTTTGAAAGTTATTTTTAGATGTAAAAAAATAGGATTGACCTCGAAGTCATATTAATATGACTATGAGGCCAATCCTTTATTGTTTTAATTATAGTTTTATTGTCCAACCAAATGTATCTTCGATTGTTCCATTTTGAATACCTGTTAATGTATCGTATAGCATTTGTGATACTTCACCTATTTTACCATCATTAATGATGATTTTTTCGTCTAAGTATTTCAATTCCCCTACTGGAGAAATAACAGCAGCAGTACCTGTACCGAATACTTCCTCTAAAGTTCCGTTCTTGTTTGCTTCTACTACTTCATCAATAGTAATTCGACGCTCTTCAACTGGAATATTTTTTGATTTTAACACTTGAATCATAGAATCACGTGTAATCCCTGGTAAAATGCTTCCGTTTAAAGCTGGTGTAACAACTTTACCGTTAATTTTGAAGAAGATATTCATACTTCCTACTTCTTCTACATATTTCTTTTCTTTACCATCTAACCATAAAGTTTGAGAATAGCCTTCCGCTGTTGCAATTTCTTGCCCTTTAAGAGCACTTGCATAGTTTCCAGCTGTTTTTGCTTCACCTGTACCACCTGCTACAGCACGAACATATTTTTGTTCTACCATGATTTTAACAGGATTGATGCCCTCTTTATAATAAGAACCCGATGGAGACATGATGATGATAAATTTATATGATTTAGATGGATGAACGCCTAAGTTCGCTTCTGTACCAATAATAAATGGTCTAATATACAAAGATGTACCCGGTGCATCTGGAACCCACTCTCGATCAATTGTTACTAATTGTTTTAATGCTTCCAAAGCAAATGCTTCATCAATTGCTGGAATAACCATACGTTCATTTGAATTATTTAAACGTGCAAAGTTACGATCTGGACGGAATAATAAAACTTTTCCGTCAACTGTTTTATAAGCCTTTAATCCTTCAAATACCGCCTGGCCATAATGGAATACCATTGCCGATGGATCAATTTGAATTGGTTGATAAGGAATGATACGTGCATCATGCCATCCTTTACCTTCTGTATACTCAACAATGAACATATGATCCGTAAAATATTGACCAAATCCAAGTGCTTCTACAGCAGGTTTATTTTTTGGATTTGTTGTGAACTCTGTTTTAATATCTAACATGAATACCCCTCCGTCAAATTAGTGTAAATGTTCTGAAAAAATAGTTTAATAGGATTTATGTATGCATGAAAAAATCGAACCTTCCAATGAAACCTCGCATCCAAATCGTATTAAACGATATCTTCACTATTATACTAATTATTTGAATATTTCACCACTTCATTTGTAACAACTTGGATAGGAAATGTATTATTTAAGAATAATAAGCATTATTTTAATAAAATAATTTCCCATCCAATTATTTTTAGGTGATACAAAAAACAAATTAAATTGGAAGTAAACGAACCGTTTCTTTTAATTGTAAATCTGCAATCATTTGGATCCATTCCTGCGGTTTATTTGGTAAGACAGAATAATATTCCTTTAGAAAATCTGCCACTAAACTTGTTGGAATTTCAGTCACATTTTCATCAATTGGCATAAAACAAAAATCTAGTCCTTTTACAGCTTCACCATCATTTTTCCATGAAGGGTGAACATATGGGAAATCGATTTTCTTATAACCAAGATGTGAAAGAACTTCCCGACGAACAAAAGGATTCATTGGTTTTACTCCACCAAAGTCAAAATCCTCTTTTTCATATGGATTATAAATTTCTGCAAACATGCCAAATAGCACTTTTCCATTTTCTTTGGCAAGGGTTTGTAAATCATTTTCACGATTTTGTGCTAAGAAGCGACCAATCGAAAGTCCAGGTCTGCCAATTATTGTGAAATCGGTCATAGCAATATTCCATTGGGGATAATAACGATATTCTGTTGCACCAACGACTTCCCCTTCATGAACTGCAACAAAAACTCGAATTCCTGGATCTTCTAACGGCTCTTTCCAAAGATCAAATTCTAATACTTCTTCAGGTGGGAATACCTCACCTAATAATTTGTGCAATTTTGAAAACAATGGATCGGTAATATTCGTTATTCTTTTGTATTCCATTTTAATGACTCCTTATATAAAAATAATTTTAGTACCATTTTATTATTCACTAAAAACAATAAAATTCCCTTCTTACTTATGAAATAAATTATTTATATAAACATATTAAAACCCTCAACAAATTTGAGGGTTTTAATAAACAATAGCTACAACATTATGAACCCTGAATTATATTTCTTCTAAAATAATGACTACATCACCTTCAGAAACGAAATCATTTTCTTTTACCAAAATTTGTTTTACTACACCATCTTCAGGTGCTACGATTGGAATTTCCATTTTCATAGATTCTAATATGATTAACTCTTGATCTTCCTCAACTTGCTGACCAACTTCCACTACAATTTTCCACACTGATCCTGTCATTTGAGTTTGCACTTCTAAAGCCATACTTTTTCCCTCACTTTTTATTTTTATTTTGTTAATTTATTTTCATCTTTCATTCTTTTAGCTAGAGTACTAGCTAAATTTGTCGAGATATTTCCCGCTATAAACTCGGGTGAATTTAATGTATAGATTAAAAACGGAATATTCGTTTTAACCCCTTCGATTTGAACTAGTTTCAAATAATTTGATAATACTTCAATACATTTTTCTCTCGTTGCTTCATGTACAATAATTTTCGCAATCATCGGATCGTAAAAAGGTGAAATAACATTTCCTTCTTCAAATCCGGTTTCTACTCGAACATTTTCAACCTTAGGAAGTACATAAGTTTTCAATGTTCCTGGGGAAGGATAAAAGGTAATTGGATCTTCCGCATATAGTCGTACTTCAATAGCATGACCATTTTTTTCAATTTTGCCTGGAAGTTTGTCGTAAAGGTATTTTTGCTGCTGATTCGATTTGTGCCTTTACTAAATCAATTCCGATTATTTCTTCAGTGACCGCATGTTCCACCTGAAGTCGAGTGTTCATCTCTAGGAAACTATAATTTCCGTCTTTTCCTCGAAGTAATTCAACAGTGCCAACATTGTCATAACCAATTTGTTGAATCGACTGTTGAACTTGCTCACCAATTTTCTCAATCTCTTTAAAACTTATGTTTGGTGCAGGAGATTCTTCAATTATTTTTTGATGACGACGTTGTATTGAACAATCACGCTCATACAAATGTATGACGTTACCTTCTGCATCAGCTAAAATTTGAAATTCAATATGTCTTGGATCCTCAAAATAACTTTCTAAATAAACATTGCTATCTGAAAAATATTTTTCGGATGTATTTTTTGCTCGCTCTACCGTACTGATCAGTTTAGATTCTTCATAAACGGGTAACATGCCAATACCACCACCACCATTAGCTGGCTTAACAAGTACTGGATAACCAATTTCTGCGGCAATCTTTTTTACTTCTTCTTCATCATCTGGTAATATCGAAGATCCTTTACCTAGCGGCATACTGTAATTGGCCATTATTTGACGAGCTTGATTTTTATCCGCCATTAAATTAATCCATTTTGTTGAAGGACCGATAAATTTAACACCCATCTCTTCTAACCGTTTAGAAAACTCACTATTTTCCGCTAAAAAACCATATCCCGGGTGGACACCATCTACCCCACTCATTTTTACTATCTCGATAATTCGGTCTTGATTTAAATAAGTATCCTTTGCAATGGATCCTTTTAATTCATAGGTTTCATCAGCAAGCTTTAAATATGGTAGGTGCTGATCTGCCTCTGAATAAATGGCAACGACAGCAATATTCATATTCTTTAATGTTCGAATGATTCTCGCAGCGATGGCACCACGATTAGCTACAAGTATTTTTTTAAACATTCGCCTGTCCCCCTTATTTATTTTTTAAGAAATGATTAGACACCGCGTTTAAAATCTTCAGATTGACGCATTTTCACATTGGCACCTAAAGTATCATGTAGCTCTTGCATTAACCTCGTATTAAAACATTATATACTTCCGGACGATTAAGAATGATATTCATCAACGCTTTAATATACTCAGTCACAATCCACTTAAAAAATTAAAAAGACTTAGTACAAGCATTGTAATTAACAAAGTATGGTTTACTTGTTGATTACAATGATGGACTAAGTCTTAAAAGGTTGCGTAAGAAGAGGTTAAATTTCTCTTACTATTAAAAACTTGTGAATATATAAACTTTCAAACTTCCTTAACCAGAGAATACAATATTATTCTACTAAATGTCAATTTTTTCTCTAATTATCAACTTTCCCATTACGGAAATACTTATTAGGTTTTTAAGTTTTCTATTACCGATTAAAAACTAATTTCCTGTGTACAATGACATTTGCATAATCACAAATAAGTTATTTAAAATTCGTATTGAGTTAAAAGTCCTCCTTTTTAGGAAAGAAGTTGTTCTCCATGTATATTGAAATAAAATGTACTTATCATCTGAAACTTCTTCTGTGATTTAAGGGACAATAGAGTGATTTTAAAAAAATTACTCCAATAAATGTAAAAAGTGTCATTATCAATAGATGCTATTATCACAATTTTATATTCAGTGGTAGTTCTAAAATTTTACACTTCTATTAATTGTAATAATTCCCTATTGATTCCTTTACATAAAATATTCTTTTTACCAAATGCCGTTAAGCTAGGTGCTTCTGTTAAAAATTGAACCCCATTTGACTTTAAATCGCTAATCGTTTCTTCAATATCCTCTACTGCAAATGCTAAATGTTCAATCACTCCATTTGAATACGGTTCATCTACGTCATCTAGTTCTTCGATCAGCTCTATTTCCACCTCTGGATGATCTTTTACAAATAAAAAGGCTATTTTACGATGTCCGATATTCGCTGTAGTTCTTAATTGAAAGTTTAAAACGTTTTCATAGAATTCAATAGATTCCTCTAAATTTTTGGCAATTATTGCTGTGTGCTCGATTTTTTTAATTCCCATTATACCCCTCCGTTGTTCCCTTTCTGTAACAATGCTTTATAAGTAGTTTCATAGAAACATTGTTGATATATTATCTAATATTTTGAATTCTTTTTCAATTATTAACATTACTGGTTGACAGTGCACTAAATTTATTGCATATTAAAATCAAATATGGCAATCAGCGTAACGAAGACCAGTATGTGGAACCCATTTGAAAAGAGAGCGATGTTCATCGGCTGAAAGACATCGTACAAAATGGACTGCAGAACCTGCTTCGCTAGCTTCTAGAAAAACTAGACGCCGCTCTGCGTTATGAGGATGAAGTGGGATTTATTTGTTAAATCCAATTTAGGTGGTACCACGGAAAGAAACTACTCTTTTCGCCCTATTTTTATAGGGTGGAAAGAGTTTTTTTGTTATTAGGAGGCAATGTGATGGATAAAAAACGTATTGTCGTAAAAATTGGTAGTAGTTCCCTTACAAATACAAAAGGCGAAATTGACCATGAAAAATTACAGGATCATATTGATGCCATCTCAACGTTGAAAAAACTAGATCATGACGTTTTACTTGTATCGTCTGGCGCGGTTGCAGCAGGTTTTCGTAAACTAGGTTATCCTTCAAGACCTGTTACACTAAAAGGCAAACAGGCAGCAGCAGCAGTTGGGCAAAGCTTGCTTATTCAACTTTACGCGGAAGGGTTTGAATCTCACGCAATTACTACTGCCCAAGTATTATTAACTCGCACGGATTTTTCAAAAAAAGAGCGATATAAAAATGCTTATGCTACTTTCACAGAATTACTTGAACGCTCTATCATACCGATCATTAATGAAAACGATACTGTATCTGTTGAAGAATTAACTTTTGGCGATAATGATATGTTATCTGCTTTAGTAAGCGGTCTTGTCCATGCAGACCAATTAATAATCTTAACGGATATTAATGGTTTTTATAATGACAATCCGAATAAAAATCCATTTGCAACACGCATTCATCACCTATCAGAAATTACTGATGAAATGTTACAGCTTGCTCAAGGTGCAGGATCTAACGTCGGTACTGGTGGTATGCAGTCTAAACTACAAGCTGCTCGCACCGCCCTTACCTCTGGTGTGAAGGTTTTTATTGGGAAAGGCGTCGGACAAAACAAGCTAACAGATATACTTTATGGTAATGGCGATGGAACTTATATCAGTAACGAAAAACAATACATCCTGCCAAATAAAAAACAATGGCTTTCATTAACTGAAATTTCTGGAAAATTATACATTGATGAAGGTGCGAAGGATGCCTTACTTTCCAATGGTAAAAGCCTTTTACCAGCAGGAATTTATAAAATAGATGGTACCTTTTATAAAGGTGATGTGGTTGAAGTTTATTGGAATGATACTCTATTAGGAAGAGGTGAAGTTCACTATTCAAGTAAAGAGCTTTCACTTGCATTGGGAAAACGAACAAATGAATTACATACAAACACTAGTGTCGTAATTCATCGGGACAGATGGCTAAAAATTTAAAACTAGGAGGTCTAATATGTCAAAGTTAACGATTGAAAGTGAAGTACGATTAAAAGGAAAAGCAGCAAAACAAGCGAGTCTTATAATAAGCAACAAAACTTCTGCTGAAAAGAATATCGCATTAAAGAAAATAGCAGATCAACTGCTAAAAGACCAAGAGTTAATATTATCAGAGAATAATAAAGATATTATTTCCGGAAAAGAAAAAGGCTTACAAGAATCCCTTCTCGATCGAATACTATTAAATGAAGATCGTCTCAAAGCTATGGCTCAGGCTATCCACGAGCTCATCGCATTACAAGATCCAGTTGGAGATCTTTTAGAATCGATGACAAAAGAAAATGGTCTCAAAATCGAAAAACGTCGTGTTCCGATTGGTGTCATTGGGATGATTTATGAGGCAAGACCGAATGTAACCATTGATGCAGCAACGTTATGTTTAAAAACAGGTAATGCAGTTATTTTAAGAGGCAGTTCTTCAGCAAAGCATTCAAATATTGCGCTTGTAAAAACGATTCACCGCGCATTAGAAAATACTTCTCTTCCAATTGATGCCGTACAATTAATAGAAGACACGAGCCATGAAACAGCGAAGGAATTATTTCGTTTAAATGATTATTTAGATGTGTTAATACCTCGTGGTGGAAAAGCTTTAATAGATCTTGTGGTGAAAGAATCCACAGTACCTGTTTTAGAAACTGGCGCAGGTAATTGCCATATATTCATCGACTACAATGCAAAGTATGATATGGCACATGATATTTTAATCAATGCCAAAACACAGCGCCCTTCTGTTTGTAACTCAGCAGAAAGTTTACTTATTCAATATGATTGGTTTAAGGAAAAGGGTGAAGCTATCCTCAACGACTTACAAAAAGCTGGAATTACTATTATCGGCGATGAAGAGGTTTGTAAGATGAATTCTACAGCAACCTTGGCAACGGAAGAGGATTTTGCAACAGAGTTTTTAGATTTAAAGATGAGTGTCAAAGTAGTAGAAAATGTTAATGAAGCAATCGAACATGTAAATACATTTGGCACAAAACATTCAGAGGCAATCATCACAGAGGATATTTTAAATGCAGAATTATTCTTAAAAAATGTTGATGCTGCTGCGGTTTACTATAACGCATCTACAAGGTTCACAGACGGATTTGAATTTGGGTATGGAGCTGAAATTGGTATAAGTACACAAAAATTACATGCACGCGGCCCAATGGGATTACCTGCATTGACTTCTACAAAATATTTTATTTACGGAAATGGGCAAATTCGACAATAAAAAATGAGCCAAATCTAAAGAGTGAAGATACAACTTCCTTTTAGATTTGGCTTTTTCTTTTAAAAATCGTATTTTGCTTCTTTTTCTTCTCTTAGTTTTGTATACGTTTCTGTTAATAAAACTGTATCCTCTACTAAGCGGTCAATGCGAAAGAGGATATCATCATTGACGATTTCTTTACGATTAAAATCTTTTTCTTCTATAAATACATAAGTTTGTACGATTTGAGCTTTCATATAAGAAAGGATCGGCTTTAATTGCTGCTCTGCGATTAAATAATGCTTTGGTGATCCAGCAGTGACAAGCATACTTACTACTTTGTCGAGAAATGCATTGACAGGTAGTAAGTCAAAAATATTTTTTAATGTAGCAGGGATTGATGCTTGAAATATCGGTGTACCAATAATAATTGCATCGGCTTCCATAATCTTCCGAGTTACAAACCCTGTATCCCCTTCGTATTCTAAATAATTTCGCCCATCACTAAACTGAACATCATACTCAGCTAAGTCGATTAAAGTCACATTCACATCAGGATATTTTTCATTCAAAGCTTTCATCATATAATTCATCGCAGTACGTGTTTTTGACCCCACTTTTGAGCCTGATAATCCCACAATATTCACATTTATTCCCCCTGCTTTGCAGTATACTTTCTTATGGCTGGCAAAATTTCATTTCCAATTAATTCGATGTTTTTCATTAAGTTTTCAAATGGAACGCCACCAAAATCCATTTGTCCAATATAACGTTGATGGCCAAATAGTTCGTATTGATAAAGGATTTTCTCTATTATTTGTTGAGGACTTCCGATATTCATCACATCTCGAGTATCAGCACCTTGCGCAAAATGCTGTTTAGGGAAACCTCGCCCGTTCGTTAATTTCATTCCTTCATTTATAAAAGGATAGTACTCTCTAAGCGCTTGTTGTGTTGTCTCTGCTGCATAGAAAAATCCCGCTGTTGCCACTGGGAAGTCATTAGGATCAAATCCATTGTCCTGTAAAGATTCTCTGTAAGCATCAATGGAATATTTAAAGCTTGTTGCAGGACCACCAAGCATTGCTAACTGCATTGGTACTCCAGCACGACCTGCTTTAATAGCACTTGCAGGGGGACCTCCAACTGCTCGCCAAATAGGAAGAGATCCGTTTAATGGGCGTGGTAAAATTTGCGCATCCCTTAATGGAGCTCTAAATTCTCCACTCCAATTTACTACTTCCTCTTCATTGATTTTTAATAATAAATCAAACTTTTCTTCAAATAACTCCTCATAATCTCGTAAGCTATAGCCTAATAAACTAAACAATCCCACTCGAGAAGCACGACCTGCGATTATTTCAGCTCTTCCGTTTGAAATTAAATCAATTGTCGCAAAATCCTCATAAACTCGTACTGGATCTAGTGTACTTATAATCGTTGAAGAGCTAGAAATTTTAATTTTATTTGTGGCTTGTGCAATGGCAGCTAGGACTACTGAATGAGCTTGAGTTGTAAAATATTCTTGATGGCTCTCCCCTACACTAAAAAAATCTATTCCAGCTTGCTCAGCAAGTTTGGCTAACTCTATTATTTCGTGAATTCTTTGTTGAGCAGAAATCCTCTCGCCTGTATTAGGATTTGTAATATGATCTCCCAATGTATAAATTCCAAATTCCAATCCTTTTTTTGGATCAATTCTATATTTGTCCAAAACCGCCCCAACCTTTCAACAATTTAATTGCTTTTATTTTAACATTGATTTCTTAGTTACTTAGTCTGATATGCTCACATCTATGAAAATTAGTATTGTAGTAAAGCTTGTAAATATGCGTAATATTATTTTAACGCTGTTAAAAGAGTCAAAAGATAAAATACAATTTATATAGATTTAAAAAGGTTTTAATTTTATTATTTTCATTGCTTATTATTATGTGGATCAAAACTCTTTATTTTTCACAATCTTTAAAATTTTTATATTATAATGGATTATAGCATGTGAGTTTATATTACATGTAACAGGGGGGATTTTATTGACCAATACAAATGATCCATTAATCTTAGATAAAAAGGCGAAAATCTATTTAATTGCGGCTATTTTTTTTGGCATATGTTTTTTTGCATTACCGGCTATTTTAAGCAACTTTGCCGTGCAACTATTAGGTGAAAACGCAGTGCAAGTTGTATTTATCATTACATGTTTTAGCTTACTGTTAGCAGTGTTTTGCGGGAATAAGTATTATAAGTTAAAATCACAGATTAGAAAATAAATATTAAGAAGCTAGGACATAAAAAATACCCCCAATTAGGTAAGATGAAATTTTTATTTTTTCATCTGTCTACCTAATTGGGAGCATATCAAAGCAACTAAAGTACAATATAATTTGCTCCTTTTTATAATCAAAACCAACCCTCCTCTCAATATTTTTTATTTATTTTAATAATCTGATTATTATAGCTGTCTACAACTACAATTGATCCATCACTAGTATTACCCACATCTGTGGGGAACCGTAATCCTTCAATAATCGTTGTTACTTTTCCGTCTAACAAATAACGAATGGTATGATTTGCACTATCTGCAATCAAAAGTCCCCCTTCATTAGTTAAGGCTAGTCCTCTAGGAGATGCAAATTTTGCTTCAAGGGCTGCTCCATCCTGATATCCAGGATCTGCATATAGTTTTTATTTCCTAGCGTTACTTTACCAGCAACTGTCGTGACGACATTATTTGTGAAATCTATATATCGAATCGCTTGATTACCTGTGTCACTTACATATAAATTCCCTTTCGAATCTATTACAAGACTCGTAGGTTCATTAAATTTTGCTTCGGATAACTTTCCATCTTTAAATTCCCCTGCACTTTCAATAACACCTGCAACTACTTCCACAGGTCGCATTGAAGTTGCATTTAACGTAGTGACATTTCCTTCATTATCAATTTTTCTAATGACGTGATTTAATGTGTCTGCTACATATATTGTTCCATCTTTTGCAACCGCAATATCTTGTGGGTAATAGAATCTAGCATTCTCTGCTTTATCATCAATAAGACCTGGCAAACTATCACCGGCTAATGTAATCACATTTCCATTTGATAAAATTTTACGAATCACATGGTTCTCGGTGTCCGCTATATATATATTTCCTGATGAATCAACATCGATACCAGAAGGAGATGAGAACATAGCACTATCTTTTTGAGCATCGTGTAAAGCCCCTTCTGGATTACCAAATTCGTCCGTTAATAATGGCATTCCAGCATATGTTGACACATTACCGTCTTTCAGTTGACGAATTGAATGATTTTCTTGGTCTGAAATCAAGATTGAGCCATTTGATAAAATTGCTAGATTAATTGGAAAGCGAAAAGATGCCTCTAAAGCCTTTCCATCGACATTTGTAACCGTCAAGTAAAATTAAACAGTTTTTCACAAATAAGTTTAAAC
>NZ_JPVQ01000024.1 GCF_000772965.1 Ureibacillus massiliensis 4400831 = CIP 108448 = CCUG 49529
CTCTGTATTTTTCGTTGCAATTCTCTGCACTTTTCTGTTGCAAAACACACTAACAAAGGCTTTCGGCTATATGGTCTCCCGAGCCTAATGTTGTCGAATCTATCGATATAAATAAATAGAGTAAAGAAGAATTTAAATAAATCTGTTTTAATAGGTTTTTTTATAACGTTAAAAATCTTCACAGTTAAGTAAGTTCAAAACAAAAAATAAATCTGTGGAAAATTGCGGACAAAAGAGTAAACAACTGATCTATATTATTCGCATTCGAATTGCGATAATTTCCTCTAAACCAAAAATTTAGAATTTCAGTAAAATAAATTAAAGTAAAAATATAAACATTTAGCACGATCAAATTTAGATATATATATATTCAAGAAAAAATGAAAAATATACTTAATGAAAAATCACTTACTCTGTACTTTTATAATGTCTTTAAAATATGCATGGCAATGTTCAATAAATTTATTAATAATTTTTGCTTGATATGTGTTGTTATGTTGTAGTAGACCAATTTTACGTGTAAAAGGTCCGTTTTTAATACGTAAATGTTTTAACTTTTCTTCTGATAAATCGATTGCTGTATGTGGAGTAAACGAAACCCCTTTTCCATTTTTTATTAGTTGTAAAATAGTTGTAGCTTCCTCAACCTCAACACGATATTTTGGAACGAAATTATATCTTAAACACAGACTATCGGTAAACTGACGATAGGAATAATTGGTTGACAAACCAATAAATGGCGTATCTTTAAAATGTTGCAAATCAATTTCATTAAAATTTGAAATTGGGAAAGTCGAAGGTACTGTGAGGAATATTTCCTCTTCAAACAAAGGTATCCATTTAATATTTGGATGTGTAAATTCACTTGCCGAAATACAAATATCGTATCGTCCATTTTCGATAAAGTTGTAGAGATTCTCCTTTGAAAGTGAGACTTGTTGGTAATGGATATTCGGATATTTTTCCATAAAGGAATCTACTAAATTTGTAAATATATATGGTAGGGTTGTAATTATAGACAAGCTTCCGTTGTCCTCTTCTCGATGCTCTATTAATGCCTTTTCTAAGTATTGTAATTCTTTAAAAATTTGTTTTACCCTTGTAAACAAAAACTCTCCGTTTTTATTCAATGAAATGCGTTTACCACTTCTATAAAACAAATCCATTCGTAATTCATCTTCTAAAGTTCGAATCGCCTTACTTAAAGCAGATTGGGAAATTAATAATTCTTTAGAAGCAGATGAGACGTTTTCATACTTTGCTACAGTGTAAAAGTATTTCAGTTTTAATAAATCCATTTTATGTCCCCCTTATTATTATCAATATTTATTTGTTGAGATTATTTTAAATTTAATTGAAATTCCAGTGAATTATTAAATCGTAACTGTTTATAATCATCAATTTTTTAAACTTTTTACTGTTTCTTTACATTATTAAACGTTAATTTAAAGTGTTATTTATGAATATTTAAGAGAAAACAAAAATGTTTATTTAAACGTAAATTAAGATACAAGAGATATTTAAAGTAAACTAAAATTGCTACTTATACTCACCTTATATTCCATTAGGTTATATCTATATGAATTATTGGTAATTCCAGAAATGTTTATTAGGATTTATAATCAAATCAGAAACTCAAGTATTTGATTATTTTTTATATTCAGAAATCTTGGTAGGTGAATATACAAAATCGTAATCGTTTATATCCCAAAAGTTCACTGATAAATATTGAGAAAGCGATTACATTTTGTTTAAACCTTAAATTTCTTTTTTATATATCATATATCATATATGATATACATTCCATAAATTTTAAAAAATTCCAAAAAGATATAGATTGGTGGTGATTATTTTGAAAGGTTATAGAACAAAAAAAGATATTATTTATGAAACTTTGAAAAAAGAAATTTATGAAGGTTTTTATGAATTTAATGAAAAATTAGTAATTACTCATATAGCGAAAAGATTTAGTAGTAGTGAAATCCCTGTTCGTGAAGCTTACAACCAATTAAAATCCGATGGTCTGATTGAATTCAAGCCACATATCGGTGCAGTAGTGAGTAGTTTATCAAAAGAAGATATAAAAAATATCTTTGAATTACGGATTGAGTTGGAAGGCCTTGCAACTAGATTGGCTGTTGATCATTTAAATGAATCAGATCTAGAAGAGCTTCATGAAATAATAGGTGAATCTAATAATGCAATTGAACAAGATAATTATTCTTTGTATGAACAGAAAAATATTGAATTTCATATGAAAATATATAATAAATGTAAAAATCCGCTTCTAGTAAAGACGATTAAAGATTTATGGAATAATACAAATCGCTATCCATCTGTTTTTAAAAGTAATATGGAACATGTAAAGATATCATTACAAGAGCATGAAGATATTTATCATGCACTTGTGCAAAAAAATAGTGTGATTGCTGAAGAAAAAATGCTGAAACATAAGGCAAGAGCTGGAAGAGAAATTTTACGAATTGCTCAAAAAGAATTTTATGAAAAAATAGATGAGTCAAAGATGAAGGAAATACAAAATATACAAAGATTGTGATTTTGAATATAAGGAGAGTGAATTAGGATTAAATGAAAATTATTACCTATCTAGAAGAAAATAAAATTTGTGTTGGAGTAGTGCAAGAAGACAAAATTATAGATATTTCAGATGAATTTCCAAATGTATTAACAATCATTGATCAGGGTGATGAAGCGATTCAACGTATTCGTAGTAAGTTAGCATCGAAGACACATTTTAGATCATTTGAGAAAAAGAATTTGTTATCACCAATTCCGAAATTGAGGCGGAATATTATCTGTGTGGGTTGGAATTACTTAAAACATTTTGAAGAACGTACCAGACAAGATATTAACTTACCTGATAAGCCAACTGTTTTTACAAAAGCTACAGAGTCAATTGCAGGACCATATGAAGAAATACCGTACTCTACTAAATTTACAAGTCAGTTCGATTATGAAGCAGAACTTGCGATTGTTATAGGAAAAAAAGGTAAGCAAGTTTCCGAAGAAAAAGCTATGGATTATATTTTTGGTTATGCATGTGCTAATGATTTAAGTGCAAGAGATGTACAAAATGCACATGGCGGTCAATGGTTTTTAGGGAAAAGTATGGATAAGTCTTGTCCTTTAGGTCCTTGGATTGTCACAAAGGATGAGATTGAAGATATTCAAAATTTGGATATTAGTTGCAAGGTCAATGGTGATGTTGTTCAGTCTAGCAATACAAGTCTTATGATTTTTCCAATAAGACAAATAGTTTCGGAGATTTCCAAAGGTATGACACTTATGCCTGGTGATATTATTTTGACTGGGACACCTTCTGGAATAGGTGCAAAACGAAACCCTCCACTTTTGTTAAAACAGGGCGATGTAGTAGAAGTATCAATTTCAAAAATTGGTAGTATTAAAAATCTAATAGTGGAACAAAAAGTTTAATTTCCTAAAATTATAAATGAGGTGAAAATATGTCTTTTAAAGTAGATTACAGTAAATTTATGTTATATCCAAAAAATTCGATAAAAGTAGATGAAGTAAACAGTGTTAATGGGATTGTATGGAAAACAGGTTCAGAAGGCGAAAAAATTTGGATGGGTTATTTAATTGTTGAGTCAAAAGCAGCTTCTACTCCTCAACATCATGAAAATTCAGATACAGTACACTATGTGTTAGAAGGAGTAGTGAAGTTTTATTATGGTGAAGGTTATCAAAAATTTGTGGAGCTAGGTAAAGGTGATTTCATATATTTCCCACCATATGAGCCTTATAAACTTGAAAATGAGAGTACTAGTAAAGTAACAATTGTTACAACGATGGCTCCTTATTATAAACTAGTAAAAATTACGGAAAGTGATTCTGTAGTTAATCCTTCAGGTATAAATGAAGATTTAGAAGTATTAATTGTGAGAGAAACAGAATTAAATGACTCAACAAATCAAACAGATAATTTGCCTAGAAAAACAGCAGTTCAAGCACCTAATTTATGGATTGGTCGTGTTTCAGGTGCGCCAGCAAAAGATTCAGGTGCACACCATCATGGTGAAGCGGAAACAGCGGGATTTATTGTAAGTGGCAATACACGTATATTACACGGGGATAATTATGAGAAATATTCCGATATAACACCAGGAGATTTTTTAAGGGTTCCTCCATATCTTCCGCATATTGAAAGAAATTTAAGTGAAACAGAGTCAGTTGAGTTTTTAACTGCGCGAAATCCTAAAAATATTGTCGTGAACTTAGATTAATAGCAAATTTAATATCAGAAAATTACGAAAATTGTAAAGGTGGGTATACACTTGAGTTTTCCAAAGTATGTAAAAATCCGAGAAGTAGGGCCACGAGAAGGGATGCAAATCGAAGAAACCCATGTTGCAACCGAGAATAAAATCCGCATTATTGATTTATTGTCTGAATGCAATATTCCTATCATTGAAGTTACTTCGTTTGTTAGCCCTAAATGGGTACCTAAAATGGCAGATGCGGAACAAGTAGCAGCGGGCTTTAAGAAATTCCCTAATATTAAATATGAATGTTTATATTTAAATGCAAAAGGAATTGAACGTGCTCAAGCAACAGGTAAGTTTGACTTAGATGGCGTTTTAAGTATTACAGCAAGTGAAACATTCTCTAAAAAAAATACAAATCTATCTATTGAAGAAACATTTAATGAAATGGAAAAACGTATTCAAACGTTAAATGACTATAATGTCCCTATAACTACCCTGGCTGTCATGACAGCGTTTGGTTGCACATATGAAGGGGACAAAAATCCTAAACAGGTAGTGAACTTAATTAGTCGTTCATTTGAAAAAACGAATGAGTTTGGGATTCAACCAAGTAACATTCTTTTAGGCGATACAGTAGGTTGGGCAAACCCAGTTACAACTGAAAAATTAGTAGCCCTGCTACAAGATAAATGGCCAGATAAAAATATTGTAATGCACTTACACGATACACGAGGTATGGGAATAGCCAATGCTTATGTGGCATTAAAAATGGGAATTACACAATTTGATTCGTCTGTAGGAGGATTAGGTGGTTGTCCATTTAGTGGTGCAAAAGGAGCAGCTGGAAATATAGCCACAGAAGATTTAGTGCATATGTGTCATGAGTTAGGAATCTCAACTGGCATAGATTTAGATAAATTAATTGATGTAACTCGAGAAATAGAACATATTTTAGGGCGTGATCTCTCAAGTAAAGTAGCGAAAGGTGGGACTCTCGATTCCTATCGTCAACGTGCCACTAGTTAACAATAAATATAAACTTAATCTTATTTCTTTAACTGAATGCTTATTTAAAGATATCTTCCTTCCGGATGATGCCTTACTAGGAATAGATGGAAATGGTTTTAACAACTAATGTGACAATTAAATAGTGAAAGAATTATTCAAGTTAATGCCTGTGTAGACGGTGCACCACGTTGTGTAGATTTACCATTACTTATTTAACAGAGCATGAGAAATTCGATAAACGTATCTCAATCAGCAAGTTACCCGATATTTTAGCAGAGAGTAGAAGCTGCTAGAGCATTATTAAATCAAACAGCGTTTAGCTACAATGAGGGGAATGTATTAATTTCTATGACGAAAGAAATTATCTCTAAATATATGTTACAAGCGGAACGTTTTAAACAATCAATTACTAATTAAGAAGGGGGATTTATTATGACAGCTGTCAACCAGGCAATGGGTATAGATGCAGAAGTGTATGAAAAAATAGCAGAACTCAAAACGTCTGACAACCGTTCGTACTACAAAAAACTAAAAGAAGCAGGAAAGATGTTCGTCCGTGACCGAATCAAGTATTTAATCGATGAGGACAGCTTTGAAATAGAAGATGGATTGTTTGCACGGGTAAAAGAAGAGGACTTTTTACCGTCAGATGCGGTGGTCACATTAGTTGCTAAGATTAATGGTAAACCTGTTGCCATTATTGCTAACGATATGACAGTAAAAGCAGGAACATGGGGAATTAAAACGATTGAAAAGATTATGCGTATGCAAGAATTAGCTAGCAGACGTAAAATTCCGTTAATCTACATGATTGATTCGGCTGGTGCACGATTAAATGAACAATTTGATACTTTTATCGATCGTCGCCATGCAGGGAATATTTTTTACAATACCGCTAGACTTTCTGGGAAAATTCCACAAATTGCGTTAGTATTTGGACCATCGCCTGCCGGAAGTGCATATTTACCAGCCTTATGTGATTTTGTTGTCATGGTTGATAAAAATGCGAGTGTTTATTTAGGATCACCTCGTATGGCCGAAATGGCGACAGGGGAAAAGGTATCCATGGAAGATATGGGGGGAGCCCGTATGCACAATACCGTAAGTGGCTTAGGCGATAAGTTAGTCGAAACAGAGAAAGAGGCATTGGATGCTGCGAAAAAATATTTAAACTATATGCCTCAAAATTGGGAAGAAAAAGTACCATTAATTGAACCTATTGAACCGGTAGTAGGTAAAAAGATTGAAGATTTAGTACCGAGTAATCAACGTGTACCAATGGATATGTACCCCGTAATTGAGCAATTAGTGGATAAAGATTCTTTCTTTGAATTTAAAAAAGAATATGCAAAAGAAATTATCACTGGTTTTTCTCGTATTGGTGGAAGAGCAATTGGGATTGTTGCAAACCAAGCAAAAATAAAAGGGGGGGTATTATTCCCTGAATCTGCTGAAAAGGCAGCACATTTTATTTCATTATGTGATGCGTACAATATTCCTCTATTGTTCTTAGTCGATTTACCAGGATTTATGGTAGGTAGCACCGTTGAAAAGAAAGCTATTATTCGTCGTGGAGCTCGTATGTTATCAACGGTAGCAAATGCTACAGTACCACGAATTAGCGTAATTGTTAGAAAAGCATATGGTGCAGGTTACGTGGTAATGTCTGGAGCTTCTATGCAACCAGATGCTTGTATTGCACTACCACAAGCACAACCGGCGGTCATGGGTCCTGAAGCTGCGGTAAATGCTATGTATTTCAATAAAATACAAGCAATTGAAGATCCTGAAGAAAGACAACAATATATCAATGAGCAAAGGGAAAAATATAACGATGACATAAACGTCTGGAGTGCAGCATCACAATTATATATTGATGATGTTGTACCTGGTGATAGATTAAGGAAAGACCTAATAAGTCGATTTGAACTTTATTGCGCGAATAGAGATATTTTAGAAAATATTTCTACAAAGAAAACCGTAATTAGAAGAGGATAGATAAAATACTTAATAAGGTTGGATGAACTATGATTTCTCTAAATGATAGAAGAAAGTCGTTTTTAAGTAAAAGCAAAAATTGGCTTCCTGAACCTATTCACAAATTTTTCTTTAAAATGGCTGATCAATACAAAGATAACGATTTTATTATAGATGAGAATAAAACTTTGACATACAAGGATGTCATGGTTCAAAGTAAACAACTTGGTGCAGCATTATTTAGCATTGGTTTACAAAAAGGAGAACATGTTGCATTAATTTCACCAAATTATGGCGAATTTATAGTTTCTAAGCTTGGTGTTGCAGTAGCTGGCGGAGTATTAGTTCCATTAAATTACAGATTAAAGAAAGAAGAATTTAGTTATTTGATTAATCAATCAGATTCTTCTTATGTAATTACACTTGATGTATGGAACTCTACGGATTTTATTTCGATGTTAAAGGAACTTTGCCCAGAAGTGTTTCAGGGTGAAAGCTCTATAGAATTTCCTAAACTTAAGAAAATCATTGTATTTTCACCTCAAGGAAAAAAATACCCTGGAACTATTGATTTCAATGATTTGATATCTTCAATAGAAAGTGAACAGGCTGGAAATATGCTTAAAGATTTACCAGAACAAAATGTAAACGATATCACTGACATAATGTACACTTCTGGTACAACATCTTTTCCTAAAGGTGCGCTTATAACACACAATATGATTTGGCGTAGTGCATTTGGTAGTTGTATTAACCGTGGATATCAAGAGAGTAGAAGAATTTTTGTTCCGATTCCGTTTTATCATTGTTTTGGATATATCGAGGGTATTATTGCTGTATCAATGGTAGGTGGAACATTAATAACACAAATTAACTTCAATGAATCGGAAGCATTAGACCTTATGGAGGCTAAAGAAGCTGATGATATCCTCTGTGTACCTACAATCGCAATTAAAATTCTTCATGAGCAACGTGCAAAACCACGTAGAAATTTGAAATTTTCAGCAATGTATTGTGCTGGTGCGGAAGTATCAATCGCATTATGGAAAGATCTTAAAGCTGTATTTAATATCAACGAACTAATAACGGGATACGGAATGACAGAGTGTGCAGCAGGAGTATTACAGACGTCTCCAGAAGATGATATCTCATTTCTTAGTAAATATGTAGGTCATGTTATTCCTGGGGGACATTTAGGAATTAAAGAATTGTGTGGTAATAATATCCAATTTAAAGTAAAAGATCTAGAGACTGGTGAAGATTGTCCTATTGGAAAAGCAGGAGAACTTGTTTGCAGAGGTCCATTAGTTACAAATGGATATTATAAAAAGCCTGAAGATACCGCAAAAGCATTTGACGAAGATGGATGGTTGAAAACTGGAGATATAGCTGTTATTGACGATAATAGTTATATTTCTTTAGCCGGTCGAATTAAAGAAATTTATCGAATAGGTGCTGAAAATGTAGCCCCGAAAGAAATTGAAGATATCCTAACAATGCACGAAAAAATTAGTCAAGCCTATGTAATTGGTGTACCAGATGAGATTATGGGCGAAGTTGGTATGGCTTGGATTGTACCAGAAGTTAATGAAACATTGACGGATAAAGAAGTATTTGACCATGCCATGAAAAATCTAGCAAGATATAAAGTCCCGAAATATATCAAATTAGTCGAACACTCCGATCTTCCAATGACAGCAAATGGAAAAATTCAAAAATATAAACTTAAAGAAATCTATTTCGAAGAAAAAGAAAAACTTCAAACATTATTTTAATGTTAATTACAGCTATCTTATTCTGAATATTCTATATTTAATGAATTATTAGATTTTATAAAAACGTTAAAAGGAATGATTATCAATGGAAATTTTATCAAATATGTCAGGCAGTGTATGGAAAATTAATGTCAATATAGGTGATCAAGTAAATAAAAATGATACAGTTGTGATTTTAGAGTCAATGAAAATGGAAATACCAGTCGAATCCTCATTTGAAGGTGAAGTAGAAGCAATTTTAGTAAATGAAGGTGACTTCGTAAATGAGGATGACGTCATAATAAAATTAAAATAATGTCACTCAGATAGAAAGGTGATTAAATGTTTAAAAAAATTTTGATTGCAAATCGAGGGGAAATTGCATCTCGAATTATCAGAACTTGTCATTCAATGGGTATAGAGACAGTCGCCGTATACTCAGAAGCAGATGCAAATGCACCTCATGTAAAGTTAGCATGTGAAGCTTATTTGATTGGTAAACCGCGAGTAAATGAAAGTTATCTAAATGTGGAGAAAATAATAGAAGTAGCAAAAAGAGCGAAGGTTGATGCTATTCATCCTGGATATGGTTTCCTATCAGAAAACAGCTTATTTGCAAAAGTTTGCGAAGAAAATGGCTTTGTTTTTATAGGTCCGACTCCAGAAGTCATTGAAAAAATGGGTGATAAACTTCAAGCTAGATTAGCTATGGAAGCGGCAGGAGTACCAATTGTGCCTGGTAATAGCACTCCGCTTTTTGAGCTTGAAAAAGCTAAAGAAGTTGCAGAAACAATTGGATTTCCTTTAATGCTAAAAGCATCTGCTGGCGGCGGTGGAATCGGAATGCAAGTAATTCAAAATATGAATGATTTAGAAAAGTTATTTGATGGTAATCGAAAACGCGCAGAAAGTTTTTTTGGAAATGGCGCAATGTTTCTTGAAAAACTTATTGAAAATCCGCGCCATATCGAAATTCAAATACTTGCAGATCACAAAGGAAATACGGTTTTTCTTGGTGAACGAGAATGTTCTATTCAGAGGCGTCATCAAAAGGTAGTAGAAGAAGCACCTTCAAAATTTGTTGATAACCAAACGAGAAAGAATATGGGTGAAACAGCAGTAAAAGCTGCTAAATCAATAGGGTACAGCAATGCTGGAACAGTAGAATTTATAGTAGATGATGAAAAGAACTACTATTTCTTAGAAATGAATACAAGATTACAAGTAGAACACCCGATTACTGAAGAAATTACAGGATTAGATCTAGTTGAACAACAAATTAGAATCGCTTTTGGGGAGCTACTTAATATACAACAATCTGAAGTTGAGTTAAAGGGACATTCAATAGAGGTACGTATTTATGCAGAAGATCCTGTTACGTTTTACCCATCCCCAGGAAAGGTTACAAAATTACAGCTACCAACTGGTGAAAATATTCGACATGAACTAGCTATTGAAGAAGGACTGGATGTATCTCCGTTTTATGATCCGATGATTGGAAAATTAATTGTTACCTCCAATCTTAGAGAAGAATCAATTGAGAAACTAGCTCGAGCATTAGATGAATATGAAATAGAAGGTATTAAATCTAATATCCCGATTTTAAAAGAGATTATTAGACATCCAGAATTTAATAAGGGTAATACGACAACTAGCTTTATCAATAATTACTTATCATTATCTCATAAATAGTCTTTAAATATTCCAACTTGATATTTTCTTAGTATTAAGGTGGAATAGTATAACAATAATTGGAGGTTTGTAGAGTGGAAAATAACCACATTATTGTAGAAATAAAAAATGGAGTTGCAACCTTAATTTTAAATAGACCTGAAGTCCATAATGCACTTTCTAGTGACATGATGCTTGGTTTTGTAAACGCTTGCGAAAAATTATCAGCTGCAAGTGATGTGAAAGTTGTTGTTTTAACAGGTGCTGGTGATAAATCCTTTTGCTCAGGAGCAGATTTAGGTGGAATGGACAGCAATGATAGTGTGATGAGTTTTAAGGAACATGTCACTAAATATCAGAATTGTTTGAAGGCTTTATATAACATCAAAAAACCAGTAATCGGAGCAATTAATGGTTACGCATTGGCTGGTGGTCTTGGTCTGGCAGTTGCTTGTGATCTTGTATATGCAAAAGAATCTGCACAATTTGGAGCACCAGAAATTAATGTTGGATTGTGGGGAATGATGATAAGCGCGCCACTAGTTAGAACAATTGGTAGTAAGAAAACTTTTGAATTAATGTATTCAGGTGACCGCATTAATGCACAAAAGGCAGTAGAGTTAGGATTAGTTAATGATGTTTATTCTGATGATATATTTACAGAAAATGTATATAAAATTGCAGAAAAGTTAGCAGGAAAGAATCCTGTTGCTCTAATTCAAGGAAGAGAAGCGTTAAATATGATTCAAGATATGGAATATGAGAAAGCTTTAAATTACTTAAGGGATCAAGTTGTTATTTTGAGTAGAACGAATGATTACAATGAAGGATTAAAAGCGTTTAAAGACAAGCGCCAACCTATTTGGACGGGTAAATAAGTAGTTTTTAACTATATTTGTTAATTTATGTATTAAATACCTTAACATAGTTTCCGATTTATTTATCGAATACTCAGTATTTAGAGAACTGTATTGGAGTGTATTGTATATGGAAATGTATTTTGATGACTTTTCAATTGGAGATGAAATGATTAGTCCACGTAGGACAGTTACTGAAACAGATATGGTTCAATTTGCTGGATTATCAGGTGACTACAACCCTTTGCATGTAGATGAGGTGTATGCACAACAAACACCATATAAAACAAGAGTCGCTCATGGACTTCTTTCTGTTGCAGTTATAACTGGACTTCAATCCCAAATGGGAAATGTTAATGGATCAACGCTTGGTTTGTTAGAGATTAATTGGAAATTTAAAAAGGGAGTAATTCCCGGTGATACAATTTATGCAAAATTTGTTGTAAGAGACAAAAAGGAAACTTCAAAACCAGATAGAGGTGTTTTAACAAGAAATGTCTATGTGATAAATCAAAGGGATGAACTAGTATCAGAGGGAGAAATTGTTTTATTAATGAAAAAATCTAATTAAGGTAGTTACAAAGGGGAGGAAAAGTTAGTGAAAAAGAAACAATTTTTATTGTTTGTAGGATTTTTAAGTTTACTTTTACTATTATCCGGATGCTTGAATAGTCAAGAGCCACTTTCAGAAAATAACGAATCCTCGGATTCAACAGATCCAATATCGTGGAGAATGTCAAGTACCTATACAAACGGATCTATCCAGTTTCTCCGAGATGAGAGATTTGTAGAATTAGTAAACCAGTTAAGTAACGGAAGGCTAAATATTACATTGCACCAAGCAGGAGAACTAGTACAAAGTCCGCAATTGTTAGAAACGGTTAGTAGCGGAACTATCCAAGCAGGGGGAGACTGGCCAGGAACATGGTCTGGATTAAATCCAGCATTTAGTTTATTGGGTACGAGTGCGGCTGGAATGAGTGTATTTGACTATGGTATGTGGATTCAAGCAGGGGAAGGTAGACAAATGTATAACGAAATTTATGGTCAACATGGGCTTGTTTATATCCCTTACAATTTGATTGCTACAGAATCAGGGATTCGCTCAAATAAACCAATTGAATCTTTAGAGGATTTAAAAGGATTAAATATTCGGTTCGTAGGAACTGTTCAAGAACGTTTGATAAAAGAATTTGGAGCAAATCCAGTTAATATTCCAGCAAGCGAATTATATGAATCAATTCAAAGAGGAGTAATCGATGCACTTGAATTTAGTGGGCCAGCAGGGGATAAAGCTATGAATTTTGACGAGGTTACTAAGTATGTTTCTACACCATCCTGGCATCAGACATCTTCAGTAACTGGCGTAATGATAAACAAAAAAGCATGGGATGAACTTCCTGATGATTTGAAAACTGTTGTTGAGGTAGCGGCAAAAACGACAATGCTTGAAACAACATTTAATGAATTATACCTTGATGCGCAGGCAGCAGCTGAAATGAAAGACTCTGGAACTATTCAAACTACTAAATTGTCAGATAGTGAGGTTCAGTTAGTTATTGAAAAAGTTAAAGAAATTCAAGAAGAGTTAGCTAATGAAAATCCAGATTTTGAAATGGTATTAAATAGTCAAAAACAATTCATGAATGAATACGCAGATTACAGAGACGTTTTAGGACCGTGGGGATTCGGTTCAAATGTTGAAACTTTAGTTGATTGATTAACTAAAATTATATTTTAAAACTATAATTCTGTTCCACCTGTTAAGTAAAAGAGGTGGATAAAGATTATGGTAGAGGGGGGGAATGTTTGGTTTGCAAATTATTAATAATTTCATAATTGTTATAGATAAAATTAGCGATTGGGTTGGGAAAATTTGTTCTTGGTCAATAATACTATTAACTTTTCTTATAGTATTTGAAGTAATAAGCCGGAGAGTTTTTAACTCTCCGACAATTTGGACATATGAAGTAATCACGATAGTATTTGGTTTTCATTTTATGCTTGTTGCTGCTTATGCCCTTCTTCATAAAAGTTTGGTATCTGTAGATTTATTATATAGTAGACTATCGCGAAAAACACAGGCAATTATGGATATATTCACTTATACTATATTCTTTTTCCCATTTGTCATTTTTGTCTTTTCTGTCGGTTTTGGAAATGCTCTAGATTCTTGGAGTATTTTAGAAACTTCCTCTTCCTTATTTGGAGCACCAGTATATATAACAAAAACTGTTGTACCACTGGCATTTGGATTATTGTTGCTTCAAGGGATATCCGAGCTTTTGAAAAAAGTTCAAATCTTAGTTGAGGAGGCAAAAGCGTAATGGCAGAAATAATGGCTCTTTTACTTTTTGTCGGATTAATAATAGGACTTATGACTGGTCATGCAATAGCATTTGTTCTTGGTGGAGTTGCTTTAATTTTTGGATTAATAGGTTGGGGTCCACAGACAGTAAATATTTTCGTAAATGGAATATATGCAACTATGAACAATTATACATTAGTTGCAATTCCCTTGTTTACATTCATGGCAAACTTATTAGGAAGTTCTAAAATTGCAGAAGGACTTTTTGAATCATTGCGTTATGTTTTAGGTGGACTTCGTGGGGGAATTGCCCTAGCAATAGTAGTTGTATCAACCGTTTTTGCTGCAACAACGGGTGTAGTAGGTGCTTCAGTTCTGACGATGGGCGTTTTAGGAATCCCTGTTTTAATGAAGTATGGATACGATAAACGATTATCAACAGGTGTAATCGCAGCTGGGGGTACATTAGGTATACTAATTCCGCCAAGTATCATGTTAATTGTTATGGGAGCACAGGCACAAGTATCTGTGGGATCTTTATTTAAATCAACTATTATCCCAGGTTTAATTTTAGCGTTTTTTTATGGTTTATATGTGTTATATATTTGTTGGAAAAATCCTGAATATGGACCAGCTTTAACTAAGGAAGAAATTAAGGCTGTACCGTTTAAAGATCGTGTATTTGGAATATTGAAAAACTTAGTTCCGCCATTAATTTTAATAATGGCTGTACTTGGAACGATTTATACAGGTATTGCAACACCAACTGAAGCTGCAGGTGTAGGGGCATTTGTCGCTTTAATTATGACAATCTGTTACAGAAAATTCTCTTTCAAAATGCTTAGTGAAGCAGTTTATGACACTGCTAAAACTACTGCAATGGTTTTAATAATAATGGTCGGTGCTACTGCATTTTCTTCAATGTTCCTTGGATTAAATGGAGCCAAGGTCATTGAAAGTTTCGTTGAGTCTATGGGATTCGGACAGTGGGAAACATTAATTTTCATGTTAATCATTGTATTTATTTTAGGGATGTTTATAGATTGGGTTGGTATCGTTATGATTATTTTCCCAGTTTTCATGCCTATATTGAAGACATATAGTTTTGACATGGTGTGGTTGGTTACAATTATTGCCTTATTATTACAAACATCATTCCTTACACCACCTTTTGGTCACTCATTATTCTATACAAAGGGAGTTGTAAAAGATTCAATCCCTATGTCGGATATATATAAAGGGGTTGTACCTTTCATCATTATAATAATAATTGTTCTTGTTTTAACAATGATTTTCCCAGGTATTGCATTATGGTTACCAAGTGTCTTTAGTTAATAGTTTTATAACTGAGAGAGGTGAATAGATATGGGAATGCTTTTTTCTAATTATCAAGTTAAAAATATTATTCTTAAAAATAGAATTGTTATGTCTCCAATGTGTATGTACGCTTCTTCAGAAAAAGATGGTAGAGTCACAGAGTTTCATAAAATTCATTATGCATCGAGAGCATTTGGACAAGTAGGTTTAATCTTTTTAGAGTCAACTTCGGTCGATCCACAAGGGAGAATATCAGTATTTGACCTAGGGATTTGGGATAATTTACATGTACAGGGTTTAAAATCTATTGTAGACGCTGTACATAATGGTGGCTCCAAAATAGGTATTCAGCTTTCACACGCTGGTCGAAAGGCTATTGTTGAAGGTTCAGTTTATGCACCATCCTCAATTCGTTATAAAGAGGGTATGAAATTACCAATAGAAATGTCATATGAAGATATAAAAAGAACAATAAATGACTTTAAAAATGGTGCAATAAGGTCTCAGGAAGCAGGTTTTGATGTAATTGAGATTCACGCAGCCCATGGATATTTAATAAATCAATTTTTATCTCCTTTATCGAACAAAAGAACTGATGAATATGGTGGAAGTAGAGAAAATCGCTTTCGTTTTCTAAAAGAAATTATAGAAGAAATTAATAGCATATGGAATGGACCATTATTTGTTAGAATATCAGCTTCAGAATATCATCCTGAAGGTAATAAAATTGAAGATTTCATCTACTATGCACAAATGATGAAGGAGCTGGGTGTAGATTTAATAGATTGTAGTTCAGGTGCAGTTGTTCCAGCAAAAATTGATGTCTTTCCAGGTTATCAAGTAAAATTTGCCGAGAAAATTAAACGAGAAGTAAATATTGATACGGGAGCTGTCGGCTTGATTACAAATGCCCTCTTAGCAGAAGAAATATTAAATAATAAAAGAGGAGATTTAATTTTTATTGCTAGAGAACTTTTAAGAGATCCTTACTGGCCGTTAAGAGCAGCTGTTCAATTAAAGGAAAATATAGATTTCCCCAACTCTTATGAAAAGGCTTGGACTGAAATATTACCAATTAATAACAATGCAATATATCAAAGATGGTATCCAGGGAAAGAAAGTTAATGTCCATATAAAACGGTGTGTGTAAATAACTTAAAGGGAGGTATTTTGATGAAACGGTTAGAGAATAAAGTTGCCATTATTACTGGAGCTGCAAATGGACAAGGAAAAGCAGAAGCTATTCTGTTTACTCAACATGGGGCAAATGTAGTTATCACGGATATTGACGAAGAGAGCTTAACTAAGACAGCGAAGGAAATTTCGGATCTCGGAGGAACCGTGCTTGCTATAAAACATAATGTTTCTACTGAAGAGGATTGGAAAAATGTAATAGAGCTTACGATAAAAGAATTTGGAAAATTAGATATATTAATTAATAATGCAGGTATTCTTTTAAGAAATAGTCTTGAGGATACAACTCTTGATGAATTTGAAAAAATTCAAGCTGTTAATACTCGAGGTACATTTCTAGGAATGAAACACGCAGCAGCACTGATGAAAGAAAGTGGAGGTGGTTCAATAATTAATATTTCATCGATCTATGGGTTGGTAGGCAGCAAAGGATCAATAGCATATCACTCTTCTAAAGGTGCTATAAGACTTATGACTAAAGCAGCGGCTATTGATTTAAGTAAAAATTATATTAGAGTTAACTCGATTCATCCAGGTGTAATTGAAACTGCAATGTCTAATGAGATTGTAAAAAATGGTGTACACCCACTGAAAGTATATGTCCCTTGGCCTGAACTTGGTCAACCTGAGGATATTGCAAATGGAGCACTTTATCTAGCTTCTGATGAATCAAAATATGTAACCGGAAGTGAATTAGTGATAGACGGTGGTTATTCTGCACAATAAAAATTATAGGGGGTGATGAACTTAGTGATTACTAGAATGGGGATATTAAAAAAACTAGATAACATTTCTATTGAACAATTTAAAAAATATTGGCTAGAGGTACATGCTCCCATTGCAGCTAAAATTCCTAATCTTCTAAAATACCACCAAAATCATGTAGTTAACTCTGCACAACTTGGAATTGAGTATCGGAGAAGTAGCCATATAGTTGATGGTTTTTCACAACTTTGGTTCTCTAATTTAGAGGATATGCAAGAAGGTTTCTCTTCAGAAATAGTAGAATTAATCGATAAAGATGAAAAGAAGTTTATCGGGCAGTTAAGTTTAGTGACAGTAAAACAAAATATTGTTATTCCGGTTATTAATGACAAACCGCTTATTAAAAGAATGTCTCTACTGAAACGAAGACCAGATGTAGATAAAAAAACCTTTCAATATGAATGGGCAGAAGTTCATTCTGAATACTTGAAAGCAATGCCTAATGTTAAAGGGTATATCCAAAATCATATAATCTCAAATGATGATATGCGAAAAACATCAAACTTGCTTATAGATTCAAAGATTGATGGGATAGTAGAACTGTGGTTTGAAGATGTTAAAAGTTTAGAAGAAGCTTTTGGTTCGGAAAATGGTCAAAAAACTATGGCGCATGCTAGTACTTTTATTGAAGAAATCAGTACTTTTTTGGTCGAAACACACGAAATAATTGATTAAATATCATTTATATACTGTGAATCTCTTAGTTTAAGACTTGCTCAATGATTACTGGAAAAGGAAGAGAGGTTTATGCAAGATGATTTCTGTATTGAACAGGGGTCATCTTTTTTAAGTCCCACTGGTATCTATATTGGTTATATTATTGGTTCTATACCCTTCGACTTCTCTATTCAATTCGTTAAAAACATAGTATGACAATATATAGGCATGTTCCATTATTTTGAAGAAAATAAAAACGTTAGTATTATTGATATACCAACGTTTTAAGTATTTTATGGTCTCGACAGGGCTCGAACCTGCGACCCCCACGTTGTCGACGTGATGCTCTCCCAGCTGAGCTACAAGACCGTTATTTAAGAAAATATTAGCATAAAGAGGAAATTTTGTGAAGTTTTATAATACAAATTATGAATCCCGTTAGAGTAGTGGATGAACTATCTAATGGGGTTCATTTATTATTTATAATTCTCATTTTTATACATATTAATTTGCTTTTTCTCCTATTGGAATATTTGGCTGCCTCAAAATAAGCTTTAAAAGTTCTGTAAACTACTAAGAATCTATACTTTCTATTCATAGTACTTCTAAGTTATAATAGTAAAATGTGTGAAATTAATGGATAACGCTTATGATCTTACTTATGTGAGAGTTTAATTATAGATAAGTATGTAGGAGGAAACAGAATTGACGATTACTAAAGGTGAAACATTAGTTGTTGATATAAATCGATTAGATGAAAAGGGTTCTGGACGCGCGGTAATATGGCGTGAGAATGAAAAAGGCGTTTCAAAAAAATTACGTCTCACTATTCCACAAACACTTCCTGGTGAAACTGTACAAGTTACGGTGGATAATCCTGAACGTAGAAGAAGAAAAGCTATCCTAGAGGAAGTTTTAGAATCGAATCCGGAAAGAATTGCAGCACCATGTCCTCATTTTGAGAAATGTGGTGGATGTGTATGGCAGCATTGGGACTATCAAGGTCAATTGAAACAAAAAACAAATCATGTGAAGCATGCTATAGAATCACAAGGATTTGATCCGAATTTAGTACGCGATACGATTGGAATGGATAATCCATGGCATTATCGAAATAAAATGGAGTTCACTTTCTCTAAAGATGGTTCATTAGGTTTACATGAACAAGGAAACTTCCGAAAAGTTATTTCCCTTGAAACTTGTTTAATCGCGGGTAAAGAAATGGTTGAAGCAGCAATGGAAGTAGCAGATTGGGCAAAAGCTCACGAATTGTCAGGTTATGATAAAGACGCTCACGAAGGTTTACTACGTCATTTAATGGTAAGACAATCCTTTGCTACGGGTGAAATCATGCTTGCATTATTTGCAACAGAACCACCTGTTGAAAATGCTGCTAATGATCTAGTTAAACGTATTCAAGAGAAATTCCCGCAAGTAAAGAGCTTATTATGGCTTGAAAATACAGCTTGGGCTGATCGTACTCAATCAGAAAAAACTCATGTCTTAGATGGACGTGACTTTATATATGATGAAATGAGTGGCTATCGTTTCCGTCTTTGGTTTGATACATTCTTCCAAACAAATCCTACTCAAGCTCAAAAATTAGTAGATTTAGCGATTGAAATTGGTCAACCGAAGAAATCGGAAAAGATGATTGATCTATTCTGTGGTGTTGGTACATTCTCACTTCCATTTGCAGCAAGAGTAGGGGAATTAGCCGGAATTGAAATCGTTGAAACTTCGATAGAATCAGCAAAACGAAATGCGGCAGATAATGGAATAGACAACACATACTTCTTAGCGAAAGATGCAAGAAAAGGAATCGACGAAGTGTTAGAAACATTTGGCAGTCCTGAATTACTTTTACTTGACCCACCACGTTCAGGTGCAGGCGGAAAAGTAATGAGAAGAATTGGCCGTTCCAAACCACAACGTATTGTCTATGTATCATGTAATCCAGATACATTCGCGACTGATATAAAAGAACTTGAGCAATTTGGTTATGTATTAAAAGACGTTCAACCAGTGGATTTATTCCCTCATACGGTGCATGTGGAGTGCGTGGTAAAGCTATATTTGAAAGAAGATTACGAAGCGGAATTCAATAAGAGATAACAATAATAAGCGCTGGTTGGATGTGATGTCCTCCAGTTTTTTTTATGCCAGAACATATACTCTCTGACATCAATATGTCTTCAAGATGGTGTATAATAGTGTAAACGATTTGTCGAATAAAGGAATTTCCAGTTAAATTGTGGAATAAGTCCAAAGAACTATTAGGCTGGTATTACGGAGTGATCTTGCATGAAGTTTTATAGGTGGAAGGAAACTTCAAACCTATTTAGAAGTGCTTCTATAATCAATGAATAAGAAGAAAAATTGGAGGTATACAAATGTCAAGTACAGCACAACGTGCCGAATTACAATCTCAAATCTGGAAAATAGCCAATGATGTCCGTGGCTCAGTAGATGGATGGGATTTTAAACAATATGTTTTAGGAACGCTTTTTTATCGATTTATAAGCGAGAACTTTTCTAGTTATATTGAAGCTGGAGACGAAAGTGTCAAGTATGCAGAACTTCCTGATGATATTATAACGGAAGAAATCAAAGAGGATGCCATTAAAACAAAAGGGTATTTCATATATCCGAGTCAGCTGTTTGCTAATATTGCGAAAACTGCCAACACAAATGAAAGCTTGAATACAGATTTAGCTGCCATATTTTCAGCAATTGAAAGTTCAGCAAATGGTTATCCATCTGAACTAGATATTAAAGGATTATTTGCCGATTTTGACACGACAAGCAATAGATTGGGAAATACAGTGAAAGATAAAAACAGTCGTTTAGCTGCAGTCATTAAAGGAGTTGAAGGGCTTAATTTTGGTGATTTTGAAGATAGTGAAATTGACATTTTTGGTGATGCCTATGAGTTTTTAATCTCTAATTATGCTGCCAATGCTGGTAAATCTGGAGGAGAATTTTTTACACCGCAGAGCGTGTCTAAGCTTATTGCTCAATTAGCAATACACAAGCAAACAACTATTAATAAAATTTATGACCCAGCATCTGGTTCTGGTTCACTTTTATTACAAGCAAAAAAACAGTTTGATGCTCATATTATTGAAGATGGTTTTTATGGGCAGGAGATTAACCATACAACATATAACCTTGCTCGTATGAATATGTTTTTACACAATATAAACTATGATAAGTTTAATATTGCATTAGGAAATACGCTATTAGACCCTCACTTTGGTGATGAAAAACCTTTTGATGCTATAGTATCTAATCCACCCTATTCAGTAAAGTGGATTGGAAGTGATGACCCAACCCTTATTAATGATGAAAGATTTGCCCCTGCAGGGGTTTTAGCTCCAAAGTCCAAAGCTGATTTTGCTTTTGTACTTCATGCCCTTAGTTACCTTTCAAGCAAAGGTCGTGCTGCTATCGTTTGTTTCCCAGGTATTTTTTACCGTGGTGGTGCAGAACAAAAAATTAGAAAGTATCTGATTGATAATAACTTTGTTGAAACGGTTATTTCATTAGCACCTAACCTTTTTTATGGGACTCCAATAGCGGTTAATATCTTGGTTCTTTCTAAACATAAAACCGATAATAAAACTCAATTTATTGATGCAAGTGGAGTAGATTTCTATAAAAAAGCAACGAATAATAACATACTTACAGATGAACACATTGAGAAAATTATGGAAATATTTGACAACAAAGAAGATGTTGAACATGTTGCAAAATCTGTTGATTATGATGCAATCGTTCAAAATGATTACAACCTATCTGTGAGCTCCTATGTGGAAGCAAAAGACACAAGGGAAGTAATAGATATCAATGAGTTGAATGCAGAAATAAAAACGACTGTAGCAAAGATAGACCAACTTCGTGCTGAAATTGATGACATTATTGAGGTGATTGAATCATGATTAAGCCGAATTTTTTGGAGAAGTTGCTTGATGGGATTGAAGTTGAGTGGAAGCAGTTAGGGGAGGTGGCTGAACTCTATGGAGGTCTTTCAGGCAAAAAGAAGGAAGACTTTGATAATGGAAACGCCTTATACATTTCGTATAAAAACGTATTTGATAATATAGAAATAAATTTTGATAAGCTGGAATCTGTAAAAGTGTCCGATTCAGAAAACCAACATGAAGTAAAATATGGTGATATTTTGTTTACAGGCTCATCAGAGACGGCAGAAGAAGCAGGGATGTCTTCCTCTGTTACAACAAAGTTTGAATATAAAGTCTATTTAAATAGTTTTTCATTTGGGGTAAGGTTTAACGATGATATTCAGATAATACCACAATTTTCAAAACATTTATTTCGCAGTCGTTTTATGCGTACTGAAATTGCGAAGACAGCTAGTGGTGTTACGCGTTTTAACATATCTAAAGCAAGATTTAAAAAAATCCAAATCCCCATCCCTCCTCTAAAAGTACAAGTAGAAATCGTCCGTATTTTGGACGCCTTCACAGAGCTTACAGCAGAGCTTACAGCAGAGCTTACAGCAGAGCTTACAGCACGTAAAAAGCAATATGAGTATTATCGTGATAAGTTGTTGACCTTTGAAGAGGGAGAAGTTGAATGGAAGACGTTGGGGGAACTTGCCGAAAATCTTGACTCAATGCGTAAACCGATTACTAGTGGTTTAAGAACGTTTGGTGATATTCCATATTATGGAGCATCTGGTATTGTTGATTATGTAAAAGATTATATTTTTGAAGGGGATTTTTTGCTTGTTTCGGAAGATGGGGCAAACTTGGTTGCCAGAAATACACCAATTGCATTTAGTGCAAGTGGGAAAATATGGGTAAATAATCATGCTCATGTGCTTAAATTTAAGACTTATGAAGACCGTAGATTTGTTGAATTTTATTTAAATCATATTGATTTAACTCCCTATATATCGGGGGCGGCTCAACCTAAATTAAATAAGAAGAATTTGAATGGCATCATGGTTCCTAATCCTTTACCTTTACAAAAAAGGCGGATAGTATCTATTTTAGACAAATTTGAGGCTTTAACTAACTCAATCACTGAGGGTTTGCCTCGTGAAATAGAGTTGCGTCAAAAACAATACGAATATTACCGTAATATGCTTCTTAGCTTTCCAAAAGAGGAGGTGTAAAAATGGCAGATTTCAAACCCATCGCAGAATCAAATAACTTTATAGTTTTGGATAAATATACGAAAATAGACCAACAAGGAGTTGGCTATCAAACAGAAGCTGATTTAGAACGAGAACTGATTCAAGATTTAGTAAATCAAGGTTATGAGTATCTACCAAGTTTAACTACTCCTGAAAAAATGCTTGCTAATGTCCGAGTGCAACTGCAGAACCTTAATAATGTACAATTTTCAGAAGCAGAATGGATTAGATTTTGTGGGCAGTTTTTAGATAAACCGAGTGATAACCACATTGATAAAACCCGTAAAATTCATAACGATTATATTTATGACTTTGTTTTTGATGATGGGCATATTCAAAACATTTACCTAGTAGACAAAAAGAATATTGCCAACAATAAAGTGCAGGTAATTTCGCAATTTGAACAAAAAGGAACGCAAGCCAATAGATATGATGTTACCATTTTAGTCAATGGCTTACCTTTAGTACAAGTAGAGCTTAAAAAGCGTGGGATTGCCATTCGTGAAGCATTTAACCAGGTTCACCGATACAGCAAAGAAAGCTTTAATTCCGAAAACTCTCTGTTTAAATATTTACAGATTTTTGTGATTTCTAATGGGACTGATAGCCGTTATTTTGCTAATACGACTAAACGTGATAAAAATAGTTTTGATTTCACTATGAATTGGGCAAAATCGGATAATACCCTGATTAAAGATTTAAAAGATTTTACCGCTACATTTTTTCAGAAAAATACTTTATTGAATGTTCTACTGAAATATTCCGTTTTTGATGTCAGCGATAACCTGCTGATCATGCGTCCTTATCAAATTGCCGCTACAGAAAGAATTTTATGGAAAATTGAAAGTTCATATCTAGCCAAAAAATGGCGAACCACTGAAAGTGGCGGATATATATGGCATACAACAGGTTCAGGGAAAACACTTACGAGTTTTAAAGCAGCTCGTTTGGCTACTGAACTGGATTTTATAGATAAAGTATTTTTTGTTGTAGATCGGAAAGACCTAGATTTTCAGACGATGAAAGAGTATCAGCGTTTTTCTCCTGATAGTGTTAATGGTTCAGAAAGTACCGCAGGATTAAAGCGTAATATTGAAAAAGATGATAATAAAATTATTGTGACGACCATTCAAAAACTGAATAACCTAATTAAAAGCGAAACAGAGTTACCTATATATAATAAGCAAGTGGTATTTATTTTTGATGAAGCTCACCGTTCACAATTTGGTGAAGCTCAAAAAAATATCAATAAAAAGTTTAAGAAGTTCTATCAATTTGGATTTACAGGTACGCCTATCTTCCCGCAAAATGCGTTAGGTTCTGAAACGACTGCTTCTGTCTTTGGTCGAGAGTTACACTCTTATGTCATTACGGATGCCATTAGAGATGAAAAAGTTTTAAAATTCAAAGTAGATTATAACGATGTACGTCCCAAGTTCAAAACGATTGAAAAAGAACAGGACGAGAAAAAGCTATCTGCAGCAGAAAATAAAGAAGCTTTACTGCATCCTGAACGGATTAAAGAAATTTCTCAATATATTCTTAATAATTTTAAGGTAAAAACCCATCGTTTAAATGCGAATGGAAAAGGATTTAACGCCATGTTTGCTGTGAGTAGTGTTGATGCAGCCAAACTCTACTATGAATCATTAAATAACTTACAAAAGGGAAGTAATAGACCCCTTAAGATTGCGACAATTTTCTCCTTTGCTGCTAATGAAGAGCAAAATGCTATAGGTGAAATTCTTGATGAAACTTTTGAACCTTCAGCAATGGATAGTAGTGCAAAAGAGTTTTTAAGTTTAGCCATTAAAGACTATAATGCCATGTTTAAAACCAATTATGGCGTAGATAGTAAGGAATTTCAAAATTATTATCGTGACCTTGCTAAACGAGTAAAAGACAGAGAGATTGATTTGTTGATTGTTGTTGGAATGTTTCTAACTGGTTTTGATGCACCTACATTAAATACTTTATTTGTTGATAAAAATCTTAGGTATCATGGTTTAATGCAAGCTTTTTCGAGAACAAATCGTATTTATGATTCCACCAAAACCTTTGGGAATATTGTTACTTTTAGAGACCTAGAACAAGCAACCATAGACGCCATTACTCTTTTTGGTGATAAAAACACTAAAAATGTGGTTTTGGAAAAAAGTTACAAAGAGTATATGGAAGGATTCACTGATGTTGCAACGGGTGAAGAACGTCGTGGTTATGTAGACGTAGTAAAAGAATTAAAGGAACGTTTCCCTAATGTTGATGAGATTGTTACTGAAAAGGATAAGAAAGAATTTGCTAAACTATTTGGTGAATATTTGCGTATTGAAAACATCCTACAGAACTATGATGAATTTTCAGGTTTAAAAGCTTTACAAACAGTAGATATGACTGACCCCAAAGCTTTAGAAGAATTTAAGTCTACTCACTATGTAACAGATGAAGATTTAGCTGTTATGCAAGAGATTCAAGTGTTAGAAGAAAGAGCTATTCAAGATTATCGATCTTCATATAACGATATTCGTGATTGGCTTCGTCGTGAAAAATCTGGAAAAGAAAAAGATAATTCCTCTATAGATTGGGATGATGTTGTATTTGAAGTAGATCTTTTAAAATCCCAAGAGATTAATTTAGATTATATTCTTGAACTTATTTTTGACCATAACAAAAAAGTAAAAGATAAAGCATCCTTGGTTGAAGAAGTTCGTCGCATCATTCGTTCTAGCGTAGGAAACCGTGCGAAAGAAAGCTTAGTAGTCGATTTTATCAACCAAGCTGATTTAGATAGTATTCAAGATAAAGCAAGTATTATTGATGCCTTCTTCTCATTTGCCCAAACTGAGCAAAAACGTGAAGCAGAAGAATTGATTAATACTGAAAAACTCAATGAAGAGGCTGCAAAAAGATATATTTTAAATTCATTAAAAAGAGAATATGCCAGTGAAAATGGAACGGAACTTAATGAAATTCTTCCTAAAATGAGTCCTCTTAATCCACAATATTTAACTAAAAAACAGAGCGTTTTTCAGAAAATCTCTGCATTTGTAGATAAGTTTAAGGGAGTAGGGGGTAAGATTTAATAAATCTAAAATGGAAAGGACAATGTGGAGAAATGGCAGAAATCAAATTCGAAATCACAAAACAAATCGCAGTTCTATCAGAATCACCAAAGGGATGGACAAAAGAACTTAACCTTATTAGTTGGAACGGTCGTGAACCGAAATACGACATCCGTGACTGGGCTCCAAATCATGAAAAGATGGGCAAGGGTGTTACGTTGAGTAATGAAGAGGTAGACAAGTTGATTGAAGCATTACAATCTCTTGACTAAATACAAATATTTGCAATTATACAAATATAATATGCTACTATTAAACTGGAGGGTTTTTACCTTTCAGTTATTTTTTTATTCTTAATATTGGCGGTAGGGGGTTCATAAAGTGGCATTAAAGCGAAGACAATTTCACATTAGACAATATAAGTTTACTGATGTTAAGGATGACAATGGTGTCTTAACTTTTCCGTCTGATGCAGCAATAGAACATCAAAACAGTGAAAATATTTTGTATGAAACACTTTATCGATTGTTAAATAAAACCTACGATACAAGTGAAGGTGCTAAAAATACGCTTCCGGAGTTGTTTATCTTAAACGCTAATTCCATTGATGAAAAAGATGATGACCAAGTATTGAGATATAAAAAGATCATGAGTGACGGTGTTGATATTGATAACATTCACTATATTCGCTTTGGAAAATCGAGCAGTATGGCAATGAACCAGCGTACTTTATTTGTGTGCTCAGATCTTCATACAAAATTAAAAGAAACCATCACTCTTGGGAAACAGCCAAATGAGACAGTGATATCAAAATATGAAACAGCCATAGGTTTAACACTTAGCAGCATCAATTTAGTAAAAGACTTACCAAGAATTTGCATTGTAAAGGATTTTGAAACGTCTTTAGTTGCTGATGTTAAAGTTGTTTCAAAGTTTGAGTTACGTGAAGAAGACCAAGAAGAATATCAGGTTTTTGCTAAACTTGAGCAAGAAGAGGTGGCACGAAAAGAGGCGTTTGTAGAAAAATGGGATGAAATCAAAGAATCCCGTGATTTTCTAAGCAACACTCCTCTATATGTTGGTGAAAATGCGAAATCAAAATCTGCGTGGGAACGTGAAGGCAGAAGAGTGAAAGTAGAAGAGTTGGATAAGCCAGAGGGTCACAAAGTGATTAAAAAGGAAAACAAACGTTATCCTGTTTATAAGGAAGAACAAACAGAGGAAATTCCTAATATTATTTCAAAGTTTAATGTTGGATATGACGTTAAGCTATTAGAAAATCATGAAAATGAAATTACTCCTTTTGATGGACAGGGATTCATTAGTTTTGAGTATGCTCGAAAATTATCAAAAAAATTGAAGTTAAAATACACAAGTAACGCCTTTCAAATCCGTATGCCCTATATTAAAGGTCTTATGATTACCTATGATTTGAAGTCATGGTTTAAAGAAAAAGAGGTTACTCATATTATCGACTTATGGGACAATCTCATCGATATTACCAACTTAGATATCATCATGACAGAAAGTTGCTTTAAAGCAAAATTAGAAGCGTTAGGTGAAGATGTTAAACAAAAATGGCTGTTTTCTAACATGGATGAATACATGAAACTGATTGAAAATTATGGGCATCGGTATATTGGCATTGCAAACTATGCAAAGTCAGCTAAATTGACTGATTTATATACACCTTTAACTTATCAATTTATTAATTCACTAGATATAGATTATGAGAAATTAACAGCTTTAAATACAGATATTGCCCAACTGTATCTTGATATTTTACATCACGGTGATGTTGCAAGTGTGAAAGCATTTCTGAATATGATTAAACATGAAGGAAATGAAGAAGACGTATTCCATACAGACATAGCTAAAGCAATCGATATTAATGAACGAATGATATTTGATCCGAGAGTTCAAGTATTTTTAAGAAGACAAATTTTACGGTCATTTAAAGAGTTAGCCATTGGTCGTGTTCCTGTAAAAGGAGATTATAAATTTGTCACGGGAGACTGTGTTGCTTTAGCTGAATGGATTACATATAACGATAAAGAGAAAGTAGTAGGATTTCTTCAATCAGATGAATTTTACTGCAATGGGAAAAGCGGTCAATATGTCATGATGAGGAATCCACTCACTAGTTGGCATGAAGTAAAGAAAGCGAATTTTGTTTCATCAAATAATCGATACGTTGAACATTTAAATAATGTCATTCAGTTTAACGCTGGCAAGGATTTAACAATGGCTCAATTAAGTGGATGTGATTTTGATGGAGATAAAGTGTTGTTAACGAATGAACCATTGATTTATGAGTCTGTTATTGAAGATTTTGTCATTGTGAATATTGATGATAAGACAACTGCTAATGCTAAACCATATAATCTGGATTCTATTATTGAATTTGAATTGAAAAACTTATCGAATGAAACTGCATTAGTTACGAATATTGGAACTTATTTTCAAACTCTTGCTTTAGAAGAAGGAAACTTAAGAGATCGAGAATTAGAAATTGCAACGTGTAAACAACTACAAGCAGAGTTCATCGATTCTGTAAAAAAAGGAACGAATCCAACCATTCCAGCAATTTTATTAGAAGTTGCCAATAAGAAGCCTTTCTTTCAAAAATTTATTTATGGTGGAGAAGAATATAAGTATTTAAAAATAAAAAGTCCGTTAAATCGATTAGCGATGTCATTAGATAAATGGCTGAAAAAGCAAGAAGAGAAAAAAGTGTTTATTACTGAATATCTCGATATAGATACGATGGAATTGATTACCGATATGAGCAAAGTGGATCAAAAATCATTTTTTGAATTAACAAAGAAAATTGCACCTATTTATAATGACTATGCCAAGGCAAAAGGGGAGTTATGGAAAGAAGAGAAACAAATAAATAAGTTGCGAATGTCAGATAAAGAAAGAGATCAATTGGAACACATCAATAAACAGTATAAGGATCTATATGAAAAAACAAGAAAGAAATGTGTAGCTGTTTGTGATAACGAAAGTGTTCTAGCAACAATTTGTACGTATATTGAGTATCGTTATAGTAAACAAAGCTCTGAAAATTCTAAGCTAGTGAGTCGAACGAAGTCCTATATTTTCCCTTGGATTATGGCTCCAGAAGGAATAATGGAGAACTTAAAAACGCACGAAGATGAAATAAAAGTAGATATTGTAGAAGTGCCACAGTTAAATGGACTTGAAAAAGAATATGAAGGAATAGTAAGTGTGGTAAATTGTTCTGCCAGCATTGATGATGTTCAATTCGAAACTAAACTAGCAGATGGTAATTACCGTTTGTTTAACCAAATAGGTTATCATTTTATCGATTACGATCATCAAAGAAAAACAAATGTAGAAACACTGAGTAGTGATGTAATTAAGAAAACGAACGAGGAGTCATCTATAGAGCCGTTAAAAAATTATAAATGTCGATTATTAGGAAATATTACAGATGGATATTCAGTTTCGGAGCGAATTAACCATCAAATCATTTCTTTAAATATGAATGGTAATTATCTTGGTATTTATTTAGGTAATGAGTATATTTGTGGCATTGCACAGGAAAGCTATACGAATTTAGAGAAGAAGATTATGTTGGAAAATTACATCGGTCAGTCTTTTAAAGTGTCAGTAGAAAAGATAAACACTAAAAGTTTAACTGTTTATTTGAACTCCTTGTAAAAGTATCGGGGGCTAACCGCCCCCTGCGGTGGAATAGTTGAGGTTTTAATTATTCTGAAAATTATTTCACTAAGGAGGTCAGTAAAAATGAACAATCAAACAATCGTTATTACTCAATCAAGAATGGCAGGATGGTTAATGTTTAATCGCTTTCATAAAGTTGATGAAAAAGTAGACTTGAAGGATAGTAATCGAAAAATTTACATCTTTAAGGATTCTGCAGAAATTAGGGAAGTAATGAGTAAGTATAACGAATATAAAAATCTAATAGAACAATAGTTAAAGGGAGGTCGAAACAAGATGGCTAATGCTTTAAGAAAAAATGATGATAGCTTTAAATATTTTAATAACTCGTTTAAAGTTGATGGACAAATGGTTGGTATTAGAAAAAATATGAAAACATCTGTAATTGAAGCCTTTCTAAATGGCGATTGGATAGCAATTAATAAGGAAGACTTGGAAAAGGAATATAGGGTTGACTTTAATTATCCGTATCGTCTTGAATTTTCCTATAATGGAGGAAAAACGTGGTGGGTATATAATGATGAAAAATATATGTCGGAATGGGAAAGGGAATACTTTAATAAACAAGTAGATGAATTTTCCGAATGGGAGTTAAAAAATGCTATAGCTTTAGAGGAAGCAAGGGCTAATGATCCAGCATATTGGGAGAGATTGGCTGAGGAATATGAACAGTTCATGCAAACAGAAGCAGAATACTATCGTAGTAAAAATAAAGATAACGACAGTAGTAATGTTATTGATATTTCAGATATTTTTAAAAATGATGATACCCCATCATGGAGAGAATTGTCAGGGGAGGATTTACCTGATAGTAAAAATGTTAGAAAACAAGCTGCTCCGAATTATGAACAATATTTTGAAATAATGGGCAATAGTAAAAAGTTTCAGCCTATTTGGTATGGTAAGGATATTTTAGAAAACCGTATGCAGGCTTTTTATGATGGAACTTATTTATACAGGTATGATAATGGTGTTTATGTTAATGACGGGGAAGCATACTTAAGACAAATATCCACTAAATTACTTGATGATGAATATAGAAAAAATCGAGTAAATGAAGTCAGGCATTATATAGAGTCCTATACATATACTCAAAAAACAGATGTGAATAATTTTGATGATTATATAAACCTTAAAAATGGATTATTAAATTGGAAGACAGGAGAGTTAGTCGAACATACTCCAGATAGGCTAAGTACAATTCAATTCCCGATAACATATGATCCGAAAGCAAATGACCCTATTGTTATGGATTTTATTAATTCTGTCCTTGAAAAAGACACGCATCTGACGTTGTTTGAAATGATAGGATATTTTTTAACTCCAACTACAGAATATGAAAAAATCTTTCTATTTACTGGAACTGGGAGCAATGGGAAGTCAGTATTAATAAATACAATTGAAGCAATGTTAGGTAAATCGAATATCTCCAAAGTTAAATTACAAGATTTAGAAGGAGATCGGTCAAGATTTAAAATTGCAGAATTGTATGGAAAAGTATTAAATTGTTTTACTGACATACCTAATAATATGCTTACTTCAACAGGAAACTTAAAGGTTATTGCTAGTGGAGAAGGATTAAATGCTGAAAAAAAGGGGAAAGACCCATTTGATTTTGAACCGTTTTGTAAATTACTATTCAGTGCCAATGAATTACCTAAAACTAATGACAATTCAAACGGTTTTTTTAGAAGAATGATGGTATTTCCATTTACAAGAATATTTACTGAAAAAGAAAGAGATACAAAATTAATTCAAAAATTAACGACACCTGAAGCATTATCAACTTTATTTAATTATGCATTAGCAGGATTGCAACGACTCGATCAACAAGGACAATTCACAGCTTCAGAGACAATTACTGACCAAGTAAAATCATATCAAAAGGAATCAGATGTGATAATGTTGTTTATTGAAGAAGAGTGTGTGATTGGAAATGATCCAATTAGCCAAACGCCATATAAAATTGAAAGAAAAGAGTTACACAATATTTATGTCAATTGGTGTAAAGAAAATGGTTATAAATCAGAATCGGCAATAGCATTTAATAAGCAGGTTGAATCAAAATTTAAAGATAAAATCCATTGGAAGAAGGCGAAAAAGGGAGAGAACTCAGTACCTTTTTGGTTTGGAATTAAAGCATAAAAGTTTCCTGTTTCCTATTAAGTTTCAATTTATCCAAATCCTCTAACAAGATTGGAAACCGTGTAAAGCTATTAATATCAGTATTTTAACGAATTGGTTTCCTAGTTTCCTAATTTTCTTACTCTTAAGGAATTTGAAATTAATAATAAAATGTACTATATAATATTTTGCAATACTGTGTAAGGAATTATTTAAATAGGAAACGTGGAAACCCATCGATAAGAACCTTATGTATCAACTGTTTTATGCATTGGTATTTTACATGGAGTAAAAATAAAATGAAACTCATCTTGGAAACTTTTATATACAATAGATTGCACAGAGCCACTCCTATAGTGGTTCTTTTTTTATGCTCAAAATTAGAATGGAGGATTATAAATGAACAGTAGACAAAAGTTATCACAAGTGAAACGATTTGCAAAATCAAAGGTAAAGGAGTTTCATCAGCTCATACCTTCTGAAATCCATAATGTGATTGATTGGTCTAATATTAATTTGCATATGGACAATTACACATACAGTAATGATGGTATGCAATTAATATCGGTTTTGTATGATGAGAAATTAGTATCTGACCCTGAGCAATTACAAGACCAATTAGAAGAAATCAGCATCCAACATAAACTAGGCATGTATGTAACCGTAGATGAAGAAATGGGGATGATTTATTTTTTCAATAAAGCATTAAATAATCATATTCGAGTGTACCGTTTGATGGCATATGACGAGGATAATTTTGTTCAGCATTGGATGAAACGACTTCCTTTTATAGACTCTAACAAGTTAACGGACATCTTATCATTATTGAAAGAATTAAAATTTACTAGTGATGATGTGTTTGTTCAATTAACGATGGAGGAAAATAATGACTTTGTAGATAATACTACGCTTGAAGGAATCATCAAAAAAGTAACGGATAAAGAAGTGATATTAGAATCTGTTGGTGAAGCAAAGTTTGAAACGGTTGTAAAGGTTTCTGAAGAGTGGAAATTAACAAAAACTGATCACTGGCAACGACAATATCAAGATATATTAATTGAACTATAAAGGAGAATATGAAATATGGAAGATTTTAAAGTAATGTTGGAAGAAGTAAAAGAAATATTGGCAGAAGGATATAAACAACGTGGTAAGGTGGATATTGCCACATTTATTGAACAAGTTGATACAGATGCAGTAATAAAATTGGCTGAACCACTTATTCAGAGCCAACTAAAACAATTAAATATGACCAATGAGGAATGGGCTTCTCTTTAATGAGAGGCTCTTTTTGTTTTATAGAGGAGGTAGAATGATGCAAATAGAAATGCAACATGTTGAAGTATTAATTCCTTATACAAAAAACGCTCGACATAATGAGAAGGCAGTGGATAAGGTTGCTTCAAGTATTCAAGAATTTGGCTTCAAGAATCCGATTATTGTGGACGAACACAATGAAATTATTGCTGGGCATACAAGGTTGTTAGCGGCAAAGAAACTAGGAATTACGGAAGTACCTACAATAAAAGTAGATGATTTAACACCTGAACAAATAAAAGCATTTCGAATCGCTGATAATAAGACAGCTGAAATTGCTGAGTGGGACTATGAATTATTAGCACAGGAATTAGAAGAATTGAAGTTGGCTGATTATAATCTAGAACTTACTGGCTTTGATTTTTCTGAAGCAGAGGAATTGTTGGATAGCTTGAAGGATGAAAATGATCATGCAGAAGCAGATGATTTTGAGATTGAACTTCCAGAAAATCCGATATCTCAAAAAGGTGATGTCTGGTTACTTGGTAAACATCGATTAGTATGCGGTGACAGTACGAAAGTAGATGATGTAACAATATTAATGGATGGAGAAAAAGCAAGCATGGTATTTACCGATCCTCCGTGGAATGTTAACTACGGTGCTATTAAAGAGGGGAATCCTCAAGGGTATAAACCACGAACAATAAAAAATGATTTTATGCCGACAGAAGATTTTAAAGAGTTTATGAATCAGGCTTTTCAAGTTATGAATCAATTTTCAAAAGAAGGTTGTATGACCTATGTTGTGATGTCCGCTCAAGAATGGGGTAATCTCATGCTTACATTAACAGAGAATGGCTACCATTGGTCATCAACAATCATTTGGAATAAAGATAGTATCGTACTTTCGAGAAAAGATTATCACACAAAGTATGAGCCGATTTGGTATGGATGGAAAGAGGGACAAGCACGATTACACCCACTTAAAGATAGAAAGCAAGGGGATGTATGGGATATTCCAAGACCAAAAGTATCTGAACTCCATCCCACAATGAAGCCAATTCAACTTGTCGTACAAGCCATTAAAAATAGCAGCAATATGAATGATATTGTACTTGATTTATTCGGAGGTAGTGGAAGCACACTTATAGCTTGTCAAGAAACCGACCGTGTTTGCAGAACGATGGAGTTGGACGAAAAATATGCGGATGTGATTGTGAATAGATACATAGATTATGTGGGTGGTAACGGGGATGTTTATTTAATTAGAGATGGTAAAAAAATAGCATATTCGGAATTGACTACTCTGCAATAATTAACTTGCTTTCATCTGTGTTTTAAGTGACTAATGTTAACACAAAACAAACACAGGAGGCAGGTCTAATGGATAGAAAAGAAATAGTAAAAGCGATAGGGGAGCATTTCGGTGTAAAGCCTAAATATTTAGGTGCTCCAAATTTTAACTATCAAATTGAAACAGAACATGAAACATTCATTGTAGATCGAGAAGGACAGATTACAACTTCAGAAGGTAGAAATGTAGAATTTGAAGCATTGTTAAACGGAATGATTGAAGAGGAAGTGGCTACTCCTGAAGCAGAAGAATCTAAAGGATTATCAATAGCAGTTACAATGAATGGTCATACAGGAATTAGTCTTACAAACTTAGTAAATATGATAAATAGCAAACAATCATTGATAAAGAAGGCATTGGAAATTGAAGAAGATATCGTAAGTGATAAATTGGTAACTACTTTGAATGAAGCAAAAGTTGGAACGATAGAGGAGTTTCAGAAGGCAATTTGTGATACGAAGTGTTCATGTGTAGATTTCAATTTTGACTATAACGAAATTACATTCAAGTTTTTTAGAGAAAGAGATTCGCCTGAGAAAATAAAGGCTTATACCCAGCTTGTAGAACTATTGAGCGAAAAGGCACAAAAGCTAAAAAATGCATCGGCTAAAGAGAAGGCAACCGATAACGAAAAATTTACCTTCCGAGTGTGGCTTAACCGATTAGGGATGATCGGGGATGAGTATAAGGAAACGAGAAAGCTTCTTTTGCAAAACCTAACAGGCAACTCAGCCTTCCGATATGGCAAACCTGAAAAGGAAACGAACATTTGGGAGTAACGTCCCCTTTTTTCTTTGCCTGTGTGGGCTTGATTAGGAAAGATGGATGAATTAGTTTAGAATAGAAAGATAACCCCTATATATGGCAACGTGTGGCAAAAGTGAGAGTAATAGAAATAATTAATACTAGTTGATTGTCTATTTGGTAATATATACTTAAAAACGAGGCGAAGATAAATGGATAATCAAACTGTGTTAAGTGCCTTATCAAAAATTCCTGAATTAAGAATTAATAGGCACGAAAAAAATGAGTTGTATAATGTTGAATGTATAACTCGTAACCCTCATCATAGAAGGAAAAATATTGTTGGTGATATAAATCCGGGTGGAAGAAGTTTCATCTTATACAATAATGGTAAATGGGTCTCTAAAAATAAACTTGGCATTCAAAACCTAGATCAATTATTGGAATGGGTAAAAAAAGATATCGATCACCTTTCACGTTAATAAACTATTGACTTAATTCACATTCAGAGCGAACATGTGACAAACTTAATAAGGAGTTGGTACACATGGGGAAAACAAAGATTGATATGGTTATTCGCTTCCTAAAGGATATGCAGATTGAAAAGGTGTGCGTATTCGGAGAAGAAGATGCAAAGGATCATGTTGAGTTGTTGCAGAAGGTGATTGACGATATTGAGATGTTTTATGAAGTTGAATTGGAAGAATAGCAAGGGAAGGGGCTGAGAAATCGGCTTCTTTTTTGTTTAGATACAAGGAAAATTGAATGATTATGTAGAAATTTATTTAAGGAGTAAATTGGGGGTCTATGTAACTATGCTCACAGAAAATGATGTAATATCAGCAGTTTGTAGGTATCTTCAGAATAAGCAATTTGAGATAAAACAGGCTTTACATACTTCCGAAAAAGGTATAGATATAATTGCAAAAAATAATAATTTTACGTTGTTTATTGAAGCGAAAGGAGCAACTAGTGCTCTAAAAACATCGAGTAGATATGGCAAACCATTTAATAAAAATCAAATTAAGAGCCATGTAGGACAAGCATTATTAGCAGTAATGAAGATTGCGACTGAACACAATGATAAGGAAAAAGTTAATGTTGGGATAGCACTACCTGATAATGAAGGTCATAGAGAGCTTATTTCAGAAATTTGGTTTGCAGTTGAAAAATTAGGGATTTACATATTTTGGGTAAAAGATTCAAATAAAGTGGAGAGTACTTTGGAATGGAGTAAATAATCAAAAGGAGATTGCTATTATGGAGAATAATGAGATAATATCTTTTTTAAGAGATAAGGGTGTAAAAAATCCTGAAAATCCTAAGGTAGATGATATGATAAAGATTTTTGAAATTTTATCTGAAGGTAAAGACGAATTTAATAAAGATATATTTAAAGAATACTCTAAAACGGTTAATCCATCAGTGCAATCAGTAATTGATGGTATGAAAAGTTTTGCAAAAGAACATGTTAGTAAAGAATATATAAATTCAATAAACAAAGTAATAGACCAATTAAATAAGGAATATGAAAAAGCGAAAACTGAAGAAGAAAAAAATAAAATATATGATAAAATTGAAAAATTACTAGATAGAATTAAAGAAGAAACACATGAACAACGAGAATGGTTAAAGACATTAGGTAAATATGGACTTGGTGCTGCTGTAATAATAGGGGGGATTGGAATCGTAACTATTACTCGTAATACAGAAGTGCTAAAAAAGGGTTTACAAGTATTAAATGACAATAAAAATTTAATTAAATAAAAGTAGATTGGAAGCCATGTATCAATTACATTGGCTTTTTTCTTTTGGAGGTGAGGTGAAAATGAAGAAGAACGTAAAGCCGACTAAATACGATACAAATGTAGTACATAGATTAGATGAAATAAGACAATGGATTGCTGATGGCTGGACTGATGAACAAATTGCAAATGAACTGGATATCAATCCATCAACTTTTTACGATTATCAAAAGAAACATCCTGATTTTGCAAAAGCAACGCATAGATTGAGCAAATGGGAAACCCATGTGCAACCTAGGTTAAAGGAGATTCAACAGTGGTGTTGTGAAGGACTTACGGATGATGTGATTTGTGAGAAATTAGGCATTGTACCTTCAACTTGGTATAAGTATCAGAATGAACATCCAACCCTTAAAGAGGTTGTAAACTGGGGCAAGTCTGTTATGGATTCCCGCGTGGAAAATTCATTATTAAGGGCAGCACTCGGTTATGAATTTGAAGAAGTAAAAACGATCATCGAGGAAGATAAAAATGGCAAGAAGAAAACGAGGGTGGAGAAAGTAAAAAGGTATCAACCACCAAATCCGACAGCCATGATCTTTTGGTTAAAGAATCGTAAGAAGGATGAATGGAACGACCGCAGAGAAGTCATCTTGGATACGAAGCAAAGTGAAGAGGAACGTAAACGCTTGTTCCTTGAGATGATTGAGGAAGATAACGATACGATTGAAGCAGATTACGTATTAATAGAAGAAAGTGCTGATAGCCAAGCTGATGAAAGCGTGAGGATACCAACCGATGATAGTGTGGAACGATAATGTTATGTTGTGAGTTATTCGATAGATAAATGCCCAAATTGAACCGGAATATTGCAAAATAAACGCCAAAATCACAACATAATGATAGTTATGTATTGAGTTGCTTTCCCTTTGAATGAATTATATGATGTGTAACAACAAAGGGAAGGATGGTGCAGAATATGCAATATCTGAACGGTTTTGAGCATTATTTACGGGGCAAGGACAAAAGTGATAACACAATTTCCTGCTACTTGAGGGACATGAAACAATTCATTGGTTGGTATAGTACGAAAACGGAGCATGGAATCAATAAAATCATAGAATTGGATGCGGTTGAGTACAAGAAACACCTTCAAAAAGGTCAACAAGCAATCATAACAATTAATCGAAAGCTCGCCAGTTTGAATGTATTCTTACACTGGATGAAGGAAGCAGGGCATATAAAGGAAGAAATCAGCGTTAAACCGATAAAAAACAGAGAAGTCATTACTTATAAGGGACTTGAACAACAAGATATATGGAAGTTACGGAAGGAAATCCACCGACAAGGGAATCTGATGCATATCTGCATAATAGAGTTGTTGCTGCAAACAGGTATAAGGGTAAGCGAACTGGTCAATATCAGGCTCACAGATATAGAAATAACAGAGCGAAAAGGTACATTAGCTGTAATAGGAAAAGGAAATGTAAAACGTACCCTGCCATTAAATAAGGATGTCAGAAAAGCAATTGAACGATATCTACCAGAACGACCTGAAGCCGATACAGACCACCTATTAATTGGTCAACGAGGAGCATTGCAACGAAACGCCATCAACCTAATACTTAGCCATTACGGTGATAGATTGAATATAAAGGTAACTCCGCACATGATTCGCCATACACTAGGTCACACACTTGTGAAGCAACAGGTAGAAATTACAACGATCCAACAAATATTTGGACATTCGAATATCCAGACGACCAATATCTATACAGTAACAACTGATAAAGAAATGGAACAAGCTCTAGAGAGTGTTGAGTGGTGATACTAGCCACTCTTTTTGTCGTTCTAGGGGGTACTTCTATTTAGGAAAATGGGGCTGGTACCAACAGGAGCAGAAATTTTTTTGACATTTTTTCATATAAAGTAATATTATAGAAATAGTATTTTGTAAGATAAGATACTCCCAATATAAAAAAGGGGGCTAGGAAATGTTAAACCTTCAAAGAATGGATTCTATAATTTTATCAAAATATATTTTAGGATATATCAATGAAATGGGTTTAGAAGTCAATCATTTAAAATTACAAAAATTAATATATTATGTTGATGCATGGCATATGGTTTTTCTAAAGGAACCTCTAATAGATGAAGACTTTGAGGCATGGATGCACGGTCCCGTAGTTAGAAATGTTTGGAATTATTATAAAGAAAAATCGATCTTAAACGCAGTCATTCCTAGTTCTGAAGAAACAATAAGTCTAGAAAATTACTTAAGCGAAGAACAAATACAAGTTATTAATGATGTACTTGATGAATATGGAAATAAAACACCTTATTATTTAGAATGCCTTACACATGAAGAAAAACCATGGCTAACGGCTCGTATTGGATATGCACCTAGTGATAGATGTGAAGAAAGAATATCAAAAAATATAATGAAGGAATATTACACGGAAAAACTTTATGGGGAAACCGAAACAGAAATTTAACATTCCTACACAAAAGCGAAATCAAAGTTTATTAAAAGGTGTTTCAGATAGCCCAACAGCTAAACAAAATGAACAAACTATAAACGATTATTTTTTAATTAGTTTAAAGTATTTAGATAGAACACAGGGTCAGGATTTTTCAGAATGGGAACAAGAAAACCTGTTAGCTAAAGCAATGGAAACCTTAAGAAATTATTCTCATAATTCATTAGTTTCACAGGTGGATGGAAAAAAGTTTAATATTTATGGAGAATTTCCTCCAAAGAAAAAAACAGAGTTTAATCATCCAAAACATGTTCCTGAAGATGCAGAGTGGGCGAGGATACATGTTACGGGAAAACAATGTATTATTGGATTTGTTAATAGAAATATTTTTAATGTAGTATTTCTAGATAAAGAACATAAGTTTTGGAAGAGCGAAAAGAAACACACATAATTTTAATTGGGGGTTATTATATTAAAACAGAATATAATCTTTTACTTCTATACCTTCAAAAACATTTCACCAACCAAAAAATCAAACAACTCATCGAAGAGTTTTCCTTTTCAGAACTTCGGAAGTTACTCGGTGAATTAGACATTGAATTTTTCGCATTATGTTATTTTCCAAAATACTTTGACCGCAAGTTTGGTCAATTTCATCAGGAACTTTTCACAGAATTACGATATATGCTTTCTAATCAAGGATTAATCAACGCTTTCGGACTTCCACGGGAACACGGAAAGTCAACGATTAATTCTTTTTTATTTCCTCTGTATGCCACTCTTTATGACAAGTCACAATTCACATTAATCATTTCAGCAACTGAACAAATTGCTTTGCCATTCCTAGATATGATTAAGGATGAGCTTGAGAATAATCAATTGCTCATTGAGGATTTTGGCATTCAGAAAGGCAATCGCTGGAACAATAATGAAATATGGATTAAATCGAGAAGTGGTATAGATAGCTGTATTATGATTAGGGGAATTGACGGTTCATTACGTGGTGTCCATTACAAACAACATCGTCCAACCTTAGTTTTATTGGATGACTTGTTAAAAGACGATACTGCAAAATCAGAATCAAAACGTGAACAAGTGAAATCAACTTTTCGTGATGTAGTCATTCCGATTGGTACGAGGGATACGAATATTTTAGTAGTCGGTACTATTCTACATGAAGAAGATTTGATGTCTGATTTATTAAAGGGTCGAATACCTGGAGTTAGAAGTATGAAGAAGGCAGCGATTAATCAATGGTCAGAACGAGATGATTTATGGTCGGAGTGGGAGAAACAATATAATAATTTATTAGACCAAGACAGAATCAATACAGCTCTGTCTTTTTTTAATGCTCATAAAGAGGAAATGCTTGAGGGAACAGAAATTTTATGGAATGAATATTTGGATTATTATTATCTGATGTGTAAGAAACAAGCAATGGGCGACAAATCATTTTATAAAGAAATGCAAAATGATCCACGTTCAACGGATGATTACATTTTCCAAAATATTGAGTATTGGAGCGTGTTGCCTGAGTTTGATGAAATGGAAGTGGTAATGTATATTGACCCTGCGATTAAAGCGGGAAAGAAAAACGATTATTCCGCTATCACTATATTAGGTCAACATCGGAAAACAAAGCAACGATATGTGATAGATGGAACTGTACATAAGTTATTACCTGATGATTTATTTCAAGAAGTTATTAACAAGTTGTCCACATTTCCTGTAGAGAAAATTGGCTTTGAAACGAACCAAGCACAAAGTTACATGAAGCAGAAGTTTGAGGAAGCTCTTTGGAAGGCAAAAATCTATTTACCAATAGAAAGCATACATACGAAAGGGCAAAAACATGAACGAATTGTAAGTTTAGAGCCCGATGTGAAGAAGGGACACATCCTATTCAATCAGTTAAATATTAGGTATAATAACCAAATAAAGGATTATAACAAACATTGCAAACACGATGATGCTCCAGATAGTTTATATGGAGCTGTTCAGTTGGTGCAGTCGGTGAAAAGTTTGAAGTTTTATGATAGGACTCTACTATTCTAATAATTTTAATCAATTAAATTTAAATATTAGTAGAGTCCAAATAAAGGAGATGGATTCCAGTGATATGTAAAAAATGTAAAACAGAAAATCAAGAAGATAGTCTTTTTTGTAACAAATGTGGTGCGAGCTTATCTGATGATCATGCTCAAGAAAAGGAAATTAAATGGTATAACAAGAAAAAGAATATTGTTTTAAGTGCTACAATTCTCATAATAGCGATACTTATTTTATCAGTTGTTTTTACCTTTAATAATCCTGTATCAGCATTTAAAAGTAATATAAGTAATAATGATTATGAAGAAGCAAATAAGATATATACAGAAAAAATTAAGGGGGACACAGAAAAGGAAAATAGTATTCTATCCTATCTGGAAGATGAAATTGCCAATATTCAAAAGTCATTCATTGAAGGAGCAATTGATTATAAAGTAGCAACGACTCGGCTTGAAACTATTAAAAAAACAAACTTGGTATCGAGTGATATAAGTAGCGCTATTAGAGAAATTAATAATCTGAACGATTCAAGAATTGCTTTTAGTAATGCGGAGGAGTTTTTGAAGAATAATGATTTTGTTAATGCTTTAAAGGAATATAAAAAAGTCATAAAAGAAGATACAAATTATAACAAGTCTCAAGAACAGATAACTAATAATGAGAAGAAATACAAAGAGCAAGTATTAAAAGATGCAGATAGCTTTGCTAAAAATCAGGATTACGAAGGTGCTTTGAAGATAATAAAAGAAGCTTTAATCATAATACCTAAAGATGCAGAATTAACCGCTAAAGATACCGTGTATCAAGAAGCATACGATAAAAAGTTAGCTACTGAAAGAAAACAGAAGATGGATGAGCTCAAATCTAAACAGGAACTAGAAGTAGTTGGTACCAAAGTTGTTCCAGATTATTTTGAAATCAATGATCAAGCTTCAGTCATCGTAACGAACAAAACACAAAAAGTCATTAAGTATTTTGAAATAGGAATTTTAATGTATGACGCAAATGGATATCCTCTTAAATCAGGAACACTTGCAGGAGATGATTTACTTTTTAAAGGTAAAGCTGAATCAGTCAATATACAACCAGGTGAAACGTTTGGTAATAATAGTGCATGGAATTTATATACAGATTACGGAACAGTCAGTGAAATAATTGCTTGTGTAAAAAAAGTTGAATATTATGATGGAAGTTCATGGACAAATGAATACTATGATTATTGGGAAGAGGAATATTTAGGGAATCCAATTAAATAAAATGAAACTCGCTATAGTCTGTACTTTATCGTACAGGCTTTTTTTATTTTTAGAAAGGAAGTGACCACATGCAAGTAACAGAACAATTAATATTAGAATGCTTGAAGGAACTAAACAAACAATCCTTATCCAAGCAACAATATAAAGATTACTACGAAGGCAACCATAAAATTCTCAAAGATTACGACATTCAAGACAGCCGAAGTAATCGCAAACTCATCTTCAATTACCCTCGTAAATTTGTGGACAATGAAACAGGTTATCTTCTCGGCAAGCCAGTCAACTATATATCCAAAACAGATGATGCAGAAATCATTGAGAAAATTGACCATGAAATGAGCCATTGGGATAAGGAACATAACATTCAGTTGAGAAAACAAAGTGAAATTTTTGGTGATAGTTACGAATTAAATTATGTTAATCAAGAAGGGGAGTTCAGTGCAACCATACTGACTCCTCTTCATTGTTTTGTCTTAGAGGATGGGACTGCAGATAGAAATGTGGTGCTAGGGCTACATCGTTTTACAAAACCATTTGAAGAAAAACAGTTTTTAGATGTCTATACAGATCAAGAAATTCTTCATTATGAAATCAGTCAAGAACAACAAGGATTAGGCAAGCAACAAGAAAAGTTACTTTACATTGGGAACCATCATCACATTTTTGAACGAGTCCCCATTATTACGTGTCCAGCAAATACAGAACGAAAAAGTGGATTTCAAGATGTGATGTCATTGTTTGATGCCTATAATGCATTGAACTCAGATTTGGTGAATGAAATAGCAGACCATCGTAATGCTTATCTAGTCATTGAGAATGCAAGAATTGAAGAAGAGGATTTAGTAAATATGAAGAAGATGGGGATTATACAAGTTCCATCTGGAGGTAAAGTGTCATGGTTAACGAAAGAGATCAATGATTCGTTTGTAAAAAATGAGTTAGATAATTTGGAGCGTAAAATCTATGACTTAATGGATGAGGTCAACTTCAATGAAAATTGGAGTTCAAATACTTCTTCATTGGCATTACGTAATAAATTATTGAACTTAGAAAATCGAGTGAGTATGCGAGAAGCCATAATGGAGAAAGTCATCAAGCAGCGATTGAAAAATTTCTTTACCTATCTGCAAAAGAAAGAAGGGAAATTATATGACTATCGGGATGTCTCCGTAAAGTTTACTCGTAACCTTCCAACCGATTTAGTGGGATTAGCGGATGTCATTGTAAAGTTAAAAGATATCTGTTCACAAGAAACATTGTTATCGCTATTGCCATTTATCGAAAATCCAAAGATGGAGATTCAAAAGTTTATCAGCGAACAAAATCGAATTTTACCAGATGAGCTTGCTGAAGGTGAATAACTAATTTTGTCCTAAGCATGACATGAAAAGGCTAATAAAAATTTTGCGTTTCTAGTTCCAATTGGAGTTAGAAGGGCAGTAGGAGGAAGCAATATGGAATGGAAAGAAGTCAAACAATTTATTGAGGAAAACAAAGGGAATGAGGAAGTAAGTAACTATCTTCAGGGCTTACTAAGCGTTGAGGGAGTACAACAATTCCTACAAGACAATAAGGAGGCGAAAAGTTGGCTAGATAGTACAGTAGATAAACGCACTTCCAAGTCACTTGAAACATGGAAAGCCAACCATCTTGAGGCATTAATTGATGAAGAAGTGAAAAGGCGGTTCCCTGAAAAAGATGCGAAAGATATTGAGTTGGAGAAATTAAAAACAGAAGTGGATAAGATGCAACGAGAGAAGCAACGGGAAATCTTAACGAATCAAGCCATCAAAATAGCGAGTGACAAGAAACTTCCACTACCATTAGTGGATTTTTTTATTGGTGCAGATGAAGAAACAACGAATGCAAATTTAGAAGTATTGGAATCTGTATTTCAATCATCCGTTCAATCCATTGTTGAACAACGATTGAAAGGGGATGGTTATAATCCTCCAAGAGAAAACCACAATGGAACATTAACATTAGATTCATTAAAAGGTATGTCCCAAGCCGAAATTAATCAAAATTGGGACAGTGTAAAACAACTATTAAAACAATAATAATTTGAAAAGGATTAGGTGATATATATGACAGTTAATAATTTTATTCCTACAATTTGGAGTGCTCGATTAAATGAAAGATTCCAGAAAGCATTGGTATATGGAAATATCGTTAATCATGATTATGAAGGAGAAATTCAAGGGCAAGGTTCTGTTGTTAAAATTAATTCCATTGGGGATGTAACGATTGGGGATTATAATAAGTCGACAGGTATTGGGAATCCAGAGGAACTAAATTCAGATCAAAAACAACTCGTGATTGACCAAGCGAAATATTTTAACTTCCAAGTAGATGATATCGACCGAGCGCAAGCTAACGTGGATTTATTAGAAAAGGGAATTGTTGAAGCAGCTTATGGTTTAGCAAATGTGGCTGACCAATATATTGCAAGTTTCTATACTGAAGTGAAAGCAGGTAATACGATTGGTGATGATACGACTCCAATTGTTCCAACGAAGGAGAATGCTTATGATTACCTTATTGATTTAGGTGTCGTATTAGATGAAAATGATGTGCCAGAAAGTGACCGATTCGTCGTTGTTCCTGCATGGTTCTATGGATTACTGGTGAAAGACCCACGCTTTACAGTTGATCGCAATGTCCTTCTAACTGGATATGTGGGAAATATTGATAACATGAATGTCTATAAATCCAATAATGTTCCAAATAATATAGGTTCAAAATACAAAATTATTGCAGGTCACAAATCAGCTATTTCTTTTGCTGGACAGGTGGATTCAGTGGAAGCATATCGACCTGAGAAGCAATTTTCTGATGCGATTAAAGGGCTTCAAGTGTATGGTGCAAAATGCATTAAACCAGAAGGAATTGCCGTATTAACCGCAAATCGTTCATAAATACATACATAGTGAAAGGGTATCCAGCTATTTATTGGATGCCCTATTTTTTATTTACTGGAGGAGAAGAGATGAAAATATTAAACAAGGAAACAGGGCTAATTTGGGAAATCATAGATCCAGCATTACAAAAGCGGTTGTTAACACAAGAAAATTATGAAGAAGTAAAAATGAACACTAAAAAGTCAACAACAGTTCAAAAGAAAGATTAGGTGATGAATGTGAGTGAGTCATTAGCAAAAATGAAACGATTGTTAGAAATAGATGACACGGATGTAACGAAAGATGAGCAGTTGCTCCATTATTATCAGCGAGCGAAAATTGCTATCTTGCATTATTGCAATGTAAATGAACTGCCTATTCAATATGAAGAAACGATTGTAGATTATGCGAAATTCCTTTATAAAAATAGAAACTCAGAAGGATTGAGTCAAATCAAACAAGGAGAAAGAAGTACGTCCTATGAATTAGGTATTCCCCTTTCAATTCGTTCTGCATTGCCATTACCAAAAATAAAGGTGGGATATAGTGTTCTATGATTCGACCATTTTAATAGTAGAAACTCCAAATTCCACGTCACATATTAAAGAAATAAAAGGAGATATTCAACCATTCCGTCAAACTATCAATTTTGAAGGTGGTTTTCATGTAGATGTGACGAAACGGCTATTTTGTGATGATGAAAAGGAAATGACGTTACCACGATATGTTCAGATAGATAACTATGCATATAAGATACTATTCATTGAAAACTGGTCAGACTATATGGAAGTTTGGCTGTATCAGTGTAAAAAATGAAAGGAAGTAGACAATGAGCGAACAGCAACTCGAACCATTCTTGGATTTTTTTCTGTATGAACAAGGAGTGTTTGTTGAAGTGAATGGGAATATTCAAAAGGGTTTAATTAGTAATTCAAATGAATCTCTCCGTTATTATAATGATAAATATTTAATAGGAAAGTTTGAAATCCACACAGGAGATTTCGTGAAAATAGTTGATCAGAATAACACATATTTAGTTGTTAGTGAGATTGACCAACGAATGAATCATAATAAAGCTCGTTTAAGAAAATGTAACCAGATACTAATTAAAGAGAAACCGGGAAAATATATCTTTTATGGATATAATGATTTCGGTGAACCAATATACGCTCCGGGGGAAACTACCTATGTAAGTTATTTATCAATTGTAGAAAATACCGTCCTAGATATTGAAACAAATTATCCAATTACGATTTCAGAAAATGAAATTATCGCTATCTTACAAGAAAATGAAGAAACGTTACTTGAATTTAAAATAGGAGAAATTTTTTCTGTACTTAATAAGAACTATCAGGTTTTTGGAGTAGATCGATTTAAGCCAGGATTATTATACATAAAAGGTAGATTGAATTAATAATCAAAAATATACTTAGGCTTGCCTTCGGGTGAGCCATTTTTTATTTATGAGAGAGGAGCATAAGGAATGCATTTACATACAGCGGATTATTTATTGAGTGTACATATTTTAAAAGAGATGCTTGAAGAGAATCTAATTACAGAGGAAGAATATCGAGAAATAGACCGATTAAATCAGCAGTCCTTTAATAAAAAAGAGTTGGCAAATTAAAGAAGAAATAAGTTGATGTATACATAAAACAAATCTATCATGTGTGTGTGTGAAAAGAATATATGTTCGAAAGGAGAAGGGAAATGGCGAAAAAAGTTGTTCAAATTTTAGAGAAAAAACCATTAGAAGAATTGGAAGGAGTACAAAGTAAGCAAAAGTTAAGAGTATGTGCTTATTGCCGAGTCAGCACAGATTCAGAGGAACAGAAAGAAAGTTATGCCAATCAGTTAGATCATTATACAAATTTAATTCAAAATAATCCTAATTGGGAGTTTGTCGATATCTATGCAGATGAAGGGATCTCTGGAACGTCTGATAAAAAGAGAATACAATTTAAACAGATGATAGAAGATGCAAAAGCAGGAAAAATAGATATGATTCTAACAAAATCCATTTCTCGATTCTCTCGAAACACGGTTGTCTTATTAGAAAATGCAAGGGAACTGAAGAACCTTGGGATTGCAATCGTATTTGAAAAAGAAAATATCAATACACTGGAAGCTTCAGGGGAAGTGTTACTGACAATTCTTAGTTCCATTGCACAAGATGAAAGTCGTAACATATCCGAAAACTCACGCTGGGGAATTGTCAAAGGATTTCGTGATGGAAAGGTTTATTGCAATACGACAAGGTTTTTAGGCTACGACAAAGATGAAAATGGAGAACTCGTGATAAACGAAAAGGAAGCAGAAATTGTAAAACGAATCTATCGAGAATATTTAGAAGGAAAAAGTACTCAAGCAATCGCAAAAGGGTTAATGGCAGATGGCATTAAAACAGTCGCAGGTAATGAAAAATGGTGGGACTCTACGGTTACAGGAATCTTAACGAACGAAAAGTATTACGGAGCATTGTTACAACAAAAAACAATCACAGTGGATTACCTTACGAAAAAACGAGTGAAAAATGACGGACAAGCTACACAATATTTTATAGAAGAAAATCATGAACCGATTATCCCCAAAGAAGTGTTTGAACAAGTGCAATCAGAAAAGAAACGGAGAGCCAAATTGAAAGGGTATAAAGAAGAAAATGCACATCGCTATTCAAGTAAATATCCGTTCAGTGGAAAATTAGTTTGTATGTGTTGCGGAAATACCTTGAAACGTAGAATTTGGAACAGTAACAATATCTCTAGAAAAGTTGTATGGCAATGCAAAACATATATAGCTGCTGGAAAACAAGGATGTGATGCCAAAGCAGTGGACGAAGCAGTTTTGATGGAAGCCTTTGTCCGAGTATTTAATCGAATGAAAGAGGATAAGGATCAATTTGTCCAAACGATGAATCGAAACATTGAGAAGGTATTAATGAAAAATGCAGATAAAACTAAAATTCAAAAGATTGATAAGAAAATTGAAGAGCTGAAGCAGGAGTATAAAGGGCTTGTCCAACTAAATCTGAAAGGCGAAATGGATGCAGAAATATACCAAGAGGAACAAGTAAGAATTGGTGACCAGTTAGAACAACTTCGTGAGCAAAAACATGAAATCCAAGTCAGTAAGGAATCGAAGGAGCAGTATAAAAAGCGAGTACAGGAAATCATGAATGTATTCAAACAAAAAGAAGGATTACTCGAACAATTTGATGATGGCATATTCAATGCGTTGGTAGAGAAGATAGAAATTCTCTCACCAACGCATTTTGTATTTGTATTGAAAAATGGGGTGAGGGTTGAGGAAAAAATATAAAAAAACTATAATTAGCTAAAGTGAAATTTGGGGGAGAATTTTAATGGAATTAGTTGTTGCCATAAAAAATAATGATGGAACTATAAATCCTCAATATACTCAAACCTATTCGGAATGGATAAAAGGTAATAGGAAGATGGAAATTGTGAAATTCCTATATGCTGAAAATCTTTTGAAAATTTTAATGGATGACTTAGGATATATTCAATTAAATGAACAAGGTATACTAAATTTAAAGTATATTTTAGAACAAAATCCTTTCAAAACTGCAATCAGATTGCTTGGGAATATTGCTGAAGCAATTATTGTGAATAGATGTAACAATAGTAAAGAAATAAATAGAAAATGGGCTACTATTGCAAGAAAAGGTAAGAAGAAGGTAAAAAAATTAGATAAATATATTGCAATAGGTACAGGATTGAAAACTACGAAAGATAAATATCCAACAAAATATGATACAACGAATCCTCAAAGGGATATAATATGGATTAATGCAGAAAAGGGTAGGGAAGAACTACTCCAAATAAACGAAAATAGTGGTAGCGGAATAAGTGCTGGATTACAAATTAAGGTAAGTACTAGTGGGATAAATTACATTTTAGATGACTTAAAGAAATGTAGATATGAAGTACCTATGGTTTATTTTGGTTTAAACGATGACTTTGACGAAGTTGCATATCATCTTTATAACCACAAAACACACCTAGAAATTGGAAAAGACTTTATTAATGTTAAAGCATTTGACATAGATGCTTATGAAGAGTTAAAGAGTTATAAGCCATTAATAATTGGACTTTTGAATAATACTATAAAGATTGAAGATTTACTTAATGAAAGAATATTGGAGGATACAGTAATAAAATCCGCATTTACTAAAGTGGGCTTTCAATCGACTTTTTCAGGCAATAATATTATCATGACAAGTAATCAAATTTATATTTAATTTATACAATGCATCGGTAGAGGAACGAAAATATTCTACCAATGCATTTTGTTTTTATAGTGAAAGATAGAAATGTAAATTCAAGAAGTTACGCAATATTGGTTTTAATACAATGTACTTTTAATTTGTCTATTTTTGTCGAAAAACACCAAAAACTTGATTATGATTGCTATAATTTAAGTAATTTTTTCCAATGTATTAATAAAAACTCATTAAATGGAATAATACGAATAGGGAGGAGAAACATGGTGTACTTTAAAAGTCAAGAATATATGCCACCACAATGTCCCCCATCTAATGCAATCTCAAATGATGTGGAACCTGTTTATAGATTTATTGAAGATGATTCTGTTCAAGATTTAGATTTTCTTAACCATGTGGAAAGAGGAAAAAGTTATCCACCTGCCAAAACTTGTGAAGCACTTGCATTATCATTTTATACAACCATTGATGCTGCCAAAAATGCTTCAAAAAGATTTAAAAATCTAAGAAATAAAAAACTTGTTGCTGGAAGAATCACGTCAGAATGTGGAATACATAATATAAAAAACAATCATTTGAATCTATGGGTATATAAAGAAATAGATATGTTAAAGGTATTTTTAGAAGAGGTGAGTGAAATTGGGAATAAATAAATATTCTGATTTAGAGCAATCAGAAATAATTCATATTTTCGAATACTTTGACTTCCCATTATTTTTTATTTCCAAATCTCCTTGCGGTATGTATTACTTAAACTATTATATTGAAGAAATTCAAGATAATGTTGATAAATGGCTGTTCTGCAGAATTTCAAATAAAGAACGTATTGATTTAATTCATCAAAAAATCTCGGTGTTAGAACTACTTAATAGATTAAAAAATAAAGAACGACTTTATTACCTTTTTATAGATTCTAATTTAAATGATAAAGATATAGAGTTAAATGTTGAACTGGTTAATTCAAATAACTTTGATCACGAGAGTTTTCCAGAAGAAGATTTTTATGTGGAATATGATTATGTCACAGATACAGAATTTTTTAAAGTAGAAGAAGATATCCTTGATAGTTCTAAATTCAAAATGGTATTAAAGGATGATGAAAATAGTCACGATATTAACTTAGATTTATTTTTAAATGTATTAAGTAATTTGAAGAAATCATTAAATGATGTAGCAACTGATATAGGAAATAAAATAATGGGGAATAAATCGGAACATCAAGTTAATCTTAGAATTGATTCTTTACAACCCTCATCATTTGGAGTATGGATAAGAACTGAACCAAAGGATACAGATTTGTTTGAAGTTCCAGAGAAATCTTTAAGTGCCCTATTCGAAATAATTGAAGATATACAAGTCAAGAATCCAATAGAAATAGAAGAACAAATAGAAATTGATGAATCTTTTTCAATAAATACAGTAAAGAGTATAAAGAAATGGCTAAAGGAAATATCTGATAATGAGTTTTCTTTAAAATTGGAAGCAACTACAAAAACAGAAGGTTTAAATAAAGTAGTTAGTTTTGATAGGAATTCTTTTGCTAAATTAGATATACTTACGAAAATACTCGAAGATAAAAGTGAAAAATATACTGAACAAATAAATATTGAAGGACTTTTAACATCAATAAATACTTCAAATAACAGATTTAGAATTTCTACTGAATCAATAGGTGAAATAGGCGGTAAGATGTCCACAGATATGTTTAAAAGATTGAAGGAAGATAAAACTCTTCAATTCCGAGTACCGAGTTTAATCAAAGCAGTTGTTGAAAAGGAAGTAATTAATGATTATGTTGAAGACGAACATTCAGTAAAATATACCCTTATATATTTTGAACAGCCTGTTGAATAATTTTTAGAGACGTATTTGTTATTTTTAAACTAATTATAAATTGATTTAACAGATAAATATATCCCTTTCAACGTCTCAACGCATGTTGAGTGTGTTGCTGAGTTAACTTTAGAAGTGTAACCCAATAATAAACACTTCCGAACCAAAATAGAAATTTCCGATTCGGAACCGATTTTCGCTAAAATAAACATTTCCGATTTTCGATTCTGATTCAATATTATCCCGGTTTTTCCTCAATAGGAACCCGGGATTTTTTTCTGGTATAATTCAATAGAAAATCAATATATTTTCAATAGTTTTATCAATGTTTAATCCTGCTCAATCCCTTTTCAATTCAGGCTTTTTTCAATAGTTTATTCAGGCAGCTATTCAATAAGAGACCGCAGGCCTCATTCAATCTTTTCTCACTGTTTTTTTCTTATTTCCCTTTTTCATTTATCCACCTATTCTTCTTTCCAAAATCGGAGATTTCTATTTTAACTCCCAAAAAACCGTGAAAAAATACCGAAAAACAGGCGAAAAAATGGTCATTTTTGAATCGGAAATTGCTCAAAATTGGGGTTCTTTCGGAAATCTTTATTTTAACTCGAACGGAAGAATGCGGGTTTGAGGTGGGGGATTTCGGAAGGGTTCGTTTGGGTTATACAAGAAGAAGGTAAATAATATAAACGCAAATACAATTTACGTATTTGTGTCAGACTGTAGACAATTTGAATTTCGTGTCTACAGTCTTTTCTTTTTAAATTTATATATTTTGTAGTATTTGTTGGGGTAAATGGAAAAAATAAAACCATGGTATTATGATATAAATATATAAGTTATCATTTTCATTTATTAAAGGAACTAAAAATTTCTAACAAAGGATGAAATAAATGATTAAATCGTTTTTAATGTTAGGGCAGTCTAATATGGCGGGACGAGGGTTTATCCATGAAGTTCCTCCTATATATAATGAAAGAATTCAAATGTTGCGTAATGGAAGATGGCAGATGATGACGGAACCTATCAACTATGATCGCCCAGTAGCAGGAATAAGTTTGGCTGGTTCATTTGCAGAAGCATGGAGCCGTCAAAATCTAGAAGATACGATAGGCTTAATTCCTTGTGCGGAAGGCGGTAGTACACTGGACGAATGGGCTGTAGATCAAACGCTTTTCCAACACGCTATAACCGAAGCGAAATTTGCTATGCAAAATAGTGAATTAGCAGGAATTCTATGGCATCAGGGAGAAAGCGATAGTGTAAATGGGAACTATAAAGTCTATTATAAAAAATTCCTTTTAATAATTGAGGCACTTAGAAAGGAATTGAACGCTCCAAATATCCCTCTCATTATCGGAGGTTTAGGGGGTTTTTTAGGTAAAGAAGGATTTGGAAAGAATTGTACAGAATATCAGTATCTTAACGAAGAATTGCAAAAATTTGCTCTTGAACAAGATAATTGTTACTTTGTCACAGCAGAAGGGTTAACATCTAATCCTGATGGTATTCATATTGATGCAATTTCTCAAAGAAAATTTGGATTACGCTATTATGAAGCCTTTTCTAAGAAGGAGCATGTAATGAAACCGTTAATAAATGAAAACGAGTTAATTGATCAAATTCATAATAGAACTTATACAAAATCAGAAATAATGTATATGAAAATAATGGATCTGTCACAAGGGAAAACATCATTTGAAGAATTCCAATCACAACTAAAGACAAATCAATGAAAAATAGGCTAGATCCCAATAAAAACAAACCATGACTTTATACAACACATTGTGTTACAACAAACACTCTACGATATTTGAATGTGTTGCAGAGTTAAAGTTAAAAGATATTATAATAAACTCAACCTCGGATACGAATATTGTATTCGAGGTTTTTTATTCGAAATTAACGGAGTAATGTTTAAGCAATTACAAAAAAGAAAAAGGATACTAATAATAAAAATATACGATATAAAGAGGGCCTATCTTTTCTTTGCTTTTTATTTAAATAAATTGCATTTTGAATTTGATTTACAAAAAGAAAAAAATATTGTATAGTTGATTACACGACTAATCAACCAATCAGGGTTGTTAGGAAGGAGAAAATTGTGAAAACTGTTTTTGATGACTCGAAACCTATATTCCAACAAATTTCAGAAATGATTGCTAATGAAATAGTGGAAGGTGAGTTGTTAGAAGGTGATCAAATTCCTTCTACCACCGAAATCTCTAAATTTTATCAAGTAAATAGAGCAACAGTACAAAAAGGACTTACAGCACTTGTTGAAGCTGGTTATGTATATAAGCAACGAGGTGTTGGTATGTTTGTTGCAAAAGGTGCAAAACAAAAGCTTCTTGAAAAACGTAAAGAGGATTTTTACAACGAGTATTTAAAGCCATTAATGGAAGAAGCAAAGCGGATTGAAATTAAAAAAGAAGAATTACTTCAAATGATCAAGGAGGATTTTAAAGATGATTAAACTGGAAAATGTCTCGTTTTCATATGGAAATACCCCCGCTCTCCAGAATGTAAGTATTTCTGAAACGGAGCCAATCATCATAGGGCTTTGGGGTAGAAATGGATCTGGAAAGACAACACTTATGAAGATTTTATCCGGTATGGAAAATATTGATAATGGTTCTATTAATGTGAACGGTATTACACCTTATAACAATAATGAAGCTATGAACACCATCACTTATATACAAGAAAATCACCCATTCTCAATCCTATGGAATGTAGAGGACGCGCTACACTTTGGATCTTTATTTAATAAAAATTGGGATATGGAGCTGGCTAATCATCTTGTCGCATTATTTGAATTACCAAGAAAAAAGAAAATCAAAAATTTCTCTAAAGGGATGCAAACGATGTTGCAAATTGTCGTTGGTCTTGCAAGTAAATCACCAGTTACCATAATGGACGAACCAACCAATGGACTTGATGCTTATATGAGAAAACAATTTTACGATGTTCTCCTAACTACGTATGAGGAAGATCCACGTTTAATTATTTTATCAACACATCATATAGATGAAATTGAAGCATTGTGTGAAAAGATTGCCATCATCAATCACCAGACAATTGTTCGTTATGAAAATACGGAAGAATTAAAAATGCGTGGTATCCTTTTATCTGGCTCATCCCAATCAATAGAAGCTTTGATTAAAGACAATACGATTTTAGAGAAAAGAAAACTTGGAAAACAAATCAATGTGATGATAGACGATTATTTTAATGATGAGTGGAAAATAAGAGCCAAAGAAGCTGGTGTCACTATAGAAAAGGCACCATTACAGGATTATCTTGTGAATTATACTACAAAAAAAGAGGTGAATGAGGTATGAATACCTTTACTGGCCCCTTCAGGCTAATGATGAAAGAAATGAGCCTAACATTTTATATAAATGCTACTATTACATTTGTCCTTTTTGTTTTCTATAACTTTTTAGGATTTATCGGAGCCACAGAATCGGGAGGATTTATTTTATTTGGTCCAATATTTTTTGTTTTTCTACTATATCCATTTATTAATTTTAGTGGCTATAAATACATTCTTTCTTTAGGTGGAACAAGAAAACAGTTCGTTCTAGCCATGTATTTAACAGCTTTCCTATATAGTGTTATTAGTGTGCTACTCCTAAATTCATTTTATCTAATAACAAATTTAATAAACAGTACTAGTAATCTTTTCCACTTAGCAGAGCTAGTAAATAGCTCAAATGGACTGTTTTATCTATGGATAGATTTTTCTTGGATAATCTTTTTATTTAGTTTAGGCATGATTGCTAAAACGATTTGGTTTAATTACGGATCAGTGATATCACTTGCTGGCGCAACATTACTCTTAATGATCACGATAGTAATCGTTGTCTTTGGAGATATAAGCTGGTTATTTGAATTTATTTTCACGAATTATTTACTGTTTGTTACAGTTCTGTTTGTATTATCTCTAGTTTTACTTATTTTTTCTTATTTACTAATGTTGAATGCACCTTTAGAGAAAGGGAATCGATTAATATCAAATATCAGGTAACAGCTAGTTAGCTAATAACATCTTTACAAGTATTTTTGAAAACTGTTTCAATTATTAAACTGAAAAATTAAAGTATTAGGAAGAAAAGTTAACTTAACTCGTAAATTAGTTATTTTAAAATTGGGTGCAGTTCAGTTGAATTGCGCTCTTTTTATTTATTAGATTAAATTGTAATGAGTTATAATTTTGTATGTAAGTGTATGTTTTTATGTAATAATAGTTAATTGTAGAAATACAATATAAATTCAAACGTAGTGAAAGTGGGAATCATAATGGCAACGGGAACACATACAGTAGAAATACCAGTAGATGTACAAGCAGTTTGGGATTATGTCAGTGATCTTGAAAAATGGGCAACGGCAGTACCAGCCTATAAAGAACACGAAATCATAAGCGATAAACAATCTATTTGGACTTTTGAAGGTAGCGTAAAGGGTATTAAAAAAACAATAAAAGCACAAGTAGATATTACTGAGTATAATGAACCATCGAATATTAAGTTTGAGCTCAAAGGTTTATCCGATAATTTTACAGGAAGCGGACATTTTACTGCAGAAGAAGTTAACGGGAAAACAACAATGAGTTGTACCGTGGAAGTTCATGCAGGTGGATTATCTGGTGCCATGTTAACACCAATCATTAAATGGGCTGTTCCAAAGGTTACATCCCGTTTAACTGAATCGATTGCACGAAAAATAGTAGTCTTTTCATAGTTTCAAAATAAAGATAATAAATGCAAAAGTAAAAGCCTGTAACTTACTCTTTACGATAAGTTACAGGCTTTTGTATATGCTTAATCAATACATAGTGAACAATTTTATTAGATTGCGTGTTGTTTTTTATTAGGAATAGACTGTTTAGCGATTGGTCGATGATGGAATAGATAGTATAAGCTAACCGATAGCAAAGTAATAATTCCTGCTATCATATACATCATGCTGTAATTAATGATGGAAGCGATTAGTCCCATGACATAGGATCCGACGCCATAGCCTAAGTCGAAAAATAATAAGAATGTCGCTGTTGCAATTCCTCTACGATGGATAGGGGCATATTTAACAGTAAGTGTTTGAAAACATGAAAATAGTGCACCGTAACCAATTCCCATTAGTAAAGCCGAGAACAATACCATATTTCCAGTATGAGATTGACTTAATAGCAACAAACCAACACCAAACAATAAAATAGATGGATAGTATAAATAATGCTCTTTATATTTATCAAACGCTTTCCCAACAAGTGGACGAAACAGAACAATCATTAAGGCAAACACTACAAAAAACAAACTTGCAACTTGAGTTTGATGGATTTCAGCAGCAAAAGAAGCTAAGAACCCAGATAACGAACTATAAGAAAAGGCAAGCAAAAATGCAAGTAATGCAATAGGTAATGCTTTTAGCTCGATAAAATCAGTGAATTGCATTTTCTTTTTCTTAGTTGTTTCATTGTTTTGAACTAAAGCAGTACTGTTTTGTTTCGGAATTGATTTTCGTAGTGCAAGTGCAAACAGGAGGGATAGTGCTGATATAATACATGCAGCGACTAATAGTACTGTAATGTTTTTATCTTTCCAAAGAAATAAACCACAAGCTGGTCCAATTACCATCGCTAGACTCATAAACATACTAAAATATCCAACGCCTTCACCTTGCCGTGAAACTGGAATAAGTGAGGCTGCGATTGTGTTTGTTGCTGTTGAGGCGAGGGCATAGCCCATTCCATGAAGAAAACGAATTACTAAAAAAATTATAATTCCCATCGCACCAAAATAACTGAAGGAGGCGATTAGAAAAATGCCCAATCCAACAAGAGCCATTTTCTTACTACCAAAACGATCCACCCATTGACCAGAAAAAGGTCTAATCAAAACAATCCCTAAAGAATAAATAGTAATAGCCAAGCCCATTTGTTGTTCATTTCCATTTAAAATATCTTTTACAAATAAGGGGAATGCTGTTGCAAGAACGTAAAAGTTAAGTGACACAAAAAAGTTACTTAAACAAACAAATATAAAATCTTTCGTCCATATTTTTTCTTTCATTTCAATACTTCTCTTCTTTCTTACATAAATCATGTTCGATTTTGAACTTAAATGATTATATAGTTAATTAACTTTAATGTATAATTATAATTATTAATAATAATATTAGTAATGCTAATATAAAGGAGCGTAAGATGAATTTCGAACAGTTGGAGTATTTAAAAGAAGTGATTGAAACAAAATCGATGTCTATAGCAGCAAAAAATCTGCATGTTACTCAATCTGCAATCAGTCAGTCTATTTCTTTATTGGAAAAAGAATTTGGAGTTCAACTATTTAAACGCTCTCGAAACGGAACCATTCCTACAGAAGAAGGGAAAAATATCATTACGAAAGCTCTTGAGATTTTAATAAAAACGGATGAATTAAAAGAAGAGATTCAATCTTTGAAATCCTCTTATATTGGAGAGCTGAAAATAGCCACAGTCCCAAGCATCTTTATGACATATTTACCTAAAGCGCTGTCAAAATTTAAAAAGGATTTCCCACAAATAAAAGTAACCATTATGGAAATGGAAAATAAAGAAGTTATTGAAGAAGTAAATGAAAACAGAGTGGATTTAGGATTAATTGCGGTATTAAATTCAGTTAAACACAAATTTCCTGAACATTTTTCGTTTCATGCATTTCATTCACAAGGCACTTTTAATGTAATCGTTCCAAAGGACTCAATATTGGCGATTAATAAAGAACTACAGCTGATGGATATTAGAGAGTATCCTTTTGTGATATATGGGAAAAATTTCTACAATAATTTAATCGAGGATTTTGAAAAGGAATACGGACCAATAAATATTATTTTTAAATCAACAAACTCAGAGGTAATTAAAAAGTCTGTGTCAGAGGGTATTGGTATTAGTTTGTTTTCCAGTATGATGTTAATAGATGACCCCTATTTGGAAAGTGGACGGATTATTTCCATTCCTTTAAAAGGATATCCACTTAATTTTAATCTGTTATTTGGTGGTATTTACTCAAAAAATCGAAGTCAATCGAGATTGATAAAAAAATTTTTAGAATATTTTGAGGAGTAACTAATAAATTTAGAGTTTAATATACAGTGTTCCAGTATGTTTCCCGTTCATGTATAATGAAAAGAAAATTTTGGTAATCATTTTTCAATAGGTGGGATTCTCATGATAAAACAAGAATTTGAATGGGTTAAACAAACGAGACAGATTTTGTTGGATCAGTGTAAAGAGTTGAATGAATATGATTTAACAAAAGAATTTGGATTTGGTTTTCAAAGTGTTAAAGATTCTTTAATACATATTGCAGGGTGTTATCATGCGTGGCTTGGTTGTTTTGTGCTTTCAGAAACGTCTTCACCATTATTAACAAAAGAAGAAATAAATGAAATGCAAATTGATGATATACAACGTTATTTTCAAAAAGCAGATCAATATGTTGACCTTGTAATTGAACAATTTAGCAATAAGTTTGATGTTATAATTGAAAAAGAACTCGATTGGAAAAAAGGTAGTGGACTCGTTAGAAAAACGCCACATCAATTATTAATCCATTCCATTACCCATGAATTTCATCATAAGGGACAAATTGTCGTAATGCTCAGGTTGCTTGGCTATATTCCAAAAAATACAGACATCTTGAGCTTACCTGAAAATGAGTTTATTAAATAAAAGTATTAAGTAAGTTAATTAAATTAAACATTCAAGCTCGAATACGAATTTTTGTATTCGAGTTTTATATTTACGATAAACCTACAAAGTTTTGAAGAGCTGCTATAATCCCCACTGCACACGATTGAACTTTCCAACATACTATACCTCAGAATTAGATTTTCTTAAGGAATTACTTTAGGTCACATTATTATGGATTATTAGAATGAGATTTAGATAAGAAGGAGACGCAAATATGGACCAAGACTATCCCGTTTACCCGTATCTTGGTGTTGTGCAAAAGGTAGTGCAGCAGCCGATTGCTTTCCCACCACAACATCAAGAACAGGCACCTGGCTTAGAATGGGCAATGAATCCAAGACCAATATTTGATTATACAGGCATAAAAGGTAATGGAAAATTAAAGGGTAAGGTAGCCCTCATTACTGGAGGCGATAGTGGAATTGGACGTGCAGTAGCAGTTGCCTATGCTAAAGAAGGTGCAAATTTGACCATTGTTTATCTTAATGAGGACAGAGATGCACATGAGACAAAGGAATATGTAGAACAATTTGGTATTAGCTGCTTACTTTTACGTGGAGATTTGCGGAAACCATCAACTTCAAAACTTGCGGTAAGTCGTACTATAGAAACATATGGAAGCTTAGACATTGTAGTAAATAATGCTGCTGTACAGCCATACACAAAGGATATTATGGATGTAACAGATGAACAGCTTGAAGATACTTTCCGAACTAATGTTTTTCCGCTTTTTTATATGACAAAAGCAGCTCTCCCACATTTAAAACAAGGGAGTGTAATTATAAACACAGCATCAAGAGTTGCTTATGAGGGTGAGAAAAATGTCCTTGATTATTCAGCATCAAAAGGTGCTGTTGTTTCATTCACTCGTTCATTGGCATTGTCACTTGCAGAGAAGGGAATCCGTGTAAATGCTGTTGCACCTGGCCCAGCGTGGACACCACTAACGGTAAGTACTTATCCCGCAGATCATATAGCGACAATTGGAACCGATATTCCAATGGGACGTGTAGCGCAGCCATTCGAAGTTGCACCTGCATTTGTTTATCTAGCTACTAATGAATCATTCTATGTAACAGGTCAAGTTTTACATGTTAATGGAGGTATTATTCGTTACTCATAGGTTGAGAAAGTGAAAAAAGTAATTATATGAATATTTACTTAAGTCGTCCAGTTTTGGATGACTTTTTTATTGTGTGCCAGGCATGGCAACTATCTAGGTGGTGAAAGTCCAC
>NZ_JPVQ01000003.1 GCF_000772965.1 Ureibacillus massiliensis 4400831 = CIP 108448 = CCUG 49529
TAGAAACGTTTAATTCATTAACGTTTTGTTGTTCAGTTTTCAAGGTTCAATGCGTCACCTCTTGGCGACTTAATTATCTTATCAATTTCCAATTGAAATGTCAACATATTTTTAAATAAAAATATTATTTTCTTCTTAATTATTTAAAAAGTTTTAAGATAATTTCTCGAATAAAAACCCAACAAATAGGCTGTTGGGTTTATAATTCTATATTATATTTATATAAAAATCAATAACATTTTTCAATTTGTTAAGATTCTTTCTATATATATTCCTCTGTTTTGAGATAAATCAATGATATTACCGGTATTAAGTAATTTTACTAAAGGGCGCGTCGGTGAAAATTGATTCACAAACATTACCTCGCCACGCTCAAAATTAGATAACTCTACTTTTGTACCAATCGGTAAATCAACAACAATATTCATTAAAGCAGATACTACTTTAATATTGAACTTACCAAATTCACTTTCTTTAATCATCTCTACAACTTTAAATGGTGATTCTTTTGAACGATATATACGTTCGCTTGTCATAGCGTGAAATGTATCTGCAATAGCAATTATTTGAGAATAAACTGATATATTATCTAATTTCAATCCTCTAGGATAACCACTTCCATCTAATCTTTCATGATGTTCTATAATCGCTTGCTTCATATCTTCTTTTAAAGCAGGTAAATCTTTTACTAATTGAAAGCTATAAATTGGATGTTTACGTATTTCATTAAATTCAGCTTGGTTTAGAGCTTGTTTTTTATCTCGAATTCGGGCTGGTATTTTTGCCATACCGCAATCCGCCAAAGACCCAGCTGTGGCCATTTGAAGAATTACTCCTTTATCAAATCCAAGCTTTTGAGCTATTACAGATGAAATTAGACCCGTTGCAACACAATGATGATACATATAATCTTTAGGATTTGAGTAACTATTTAAATCGAACATTATACTTCGATCAGCAAGTATTTTTTCGATTAATGGTAAAATAATTCCGCGAATTTTTACGATGTCAATTTTAGCACCAGATTCCCAATTCGAGAACTCCTTTTTATATTGAGAGACTGCTTCTTCATACTCTACTTGAAAAGCGTTCGTTTGAACCTCAAAAGTTTGCTTTTCAATCTCCTCTTCTATATTCTTTTTTGTGTTCTCTATTGAAACTACTTTTTTTCCGAAATCTTTATAAAGGAGTACCCTTGAAATTTGGAATACTTTTAATATATGAAAATGCTCTTCTGTTATAACAGTATCCTTTTTTAAAATTGGATATTGTGTATTGGCAAATATATCTTGGGCAACTGTTTTTCCTATATAACTCTCATCTATATTTACATATGTAGCTTCCAATTTATAAACCCCCTTCGATTATTTTTAATATCATGAATATGGAAATGTAAAATTTATACTTTATAGATAATTTTAAATTATGTTTTGTAAATATTAAATACAATTTAGTAAGTCTTTAGAAAATGATAACAAAGTAATAATAAAATTTCACTTTAAGCAAAAAATAGCACAAACCCTTTTTAGATTTGTGCTACTTTTATTAATTATTCTTCATTATCTTGGTTTTCAGTTTCTAATTCTTGAATATTTTCTGATGTTTCAATTGATTCACTTTCTTCATCTTCATCTAAGGAATCGTCTTGCTCATCCTTTTTCACTCTAGCAACTGTCGCTACAAATTCATCTTCACCTAATCGAATTAATCTGACACCTTGTGTAGATCGGCCAATTACTGAAATATCATTAACATCCATACGAATGAGGATACCATTAATCGTAATCAACATGATGTCTTCAGTTCCATCAACTGTTTTCACAGCACATAATGGTCCATTTTTCTCAGTGATATGGATTGTTTTAAGACCTACGCCACCACGGCTTTGCAAACGGTACTCTGACTCTGGTGTACGTTTACCATATCCTTTTTCAGTGACAACTAAAATTTCTTGACCTTCTTCTATAATTTCCATACCCACTACATAATCGCCTTCACGGAGTTTAATACCGCGTACTCCTGCAGCTGTACGACCCATAGAACGAATATCTTCTTCTTTAAAACGAATAAGCATCCCTTCACGTGTACCAATAATAACATCCTTATTGCCATCTGTTAGACGAACTGAAATTAACTCATCATCATCATGCAGACTAATAGCAATCAGACCATTTTTACGGATATTTGCAAATTGAGAAAGAGGTGTACGTTTTGTAATACCTGTTTTTGTAGTAAAGATGAAATAAGCATCTTCTTGATATAACTCTGAACGAATCATTGCAGTTACTTTTTCTTCTTTATCTAAATTTAACAGGTTAACAATTGGTAGCCCTTTTGCTGTACGACCGTATTCAGGAATTTCATAACCTTTTGTTAAGAATACTTTTCCTTTAGAAGTAAAGAATAAAATAGCATCGTGCGTTGAAGTGAATAGTAAATGTTCTACGAAATCATCTTCATGTGTGCCCATACCTTGCACACCACGACCTCCACGTTTTTGGCTTCTATATGTATTAGAAGCTAGTCTCTTAATGTAACCATTATGGGTTAATGTTACAACAGAGTCTTCCCGTGGTATTAAATCTTCATCTTCAATCATTTCGAAACCGCCTGCAGCAATTTCTGTACGGCGCGTATCATTATATTTCTCTTTTATTTCATTCATTTCATCACGGATAATTTGAACTAACTTTCCTTCATCCGCTAATATTGCTTTTAATTCACCAATTAATACTTGAAGCTCATTATATTCGTTTTCAATTTTTTCACGTTCTAGTCCACTTAAACGTACAAGGCGCATATCTAAAATCGCTTGCGCTTGTCTTTCTGATAAACTAAAGCGTTCCATTAATATCGGCTTTGCTTCTTCACCAGTTCTTGAAGAACGAATAATACTGATAATCTCATCAATGTGATCAAGCGCAATACGTAAACCTTCTAAAATGTGCGCACGATCTTCAGCTTTTTTCAATTCAAATTGAGTACGACGAGTAATCACTATTTTTTGGTGTTCTAAATAGTGATATAAAACTTGTTTTAAACCTAATACTTTCGGTTGCCCATCAACTAATGCAAGCATATTAACACCGAAGTTTGTTTGCATAGCTGTTTGTTTAAATAAGTTATTTAAAATAACATTTGCATTAGCATCTCTACGTACTTCAATTACAATTCGCATTCCTCGACGGTCAGATTCATCACGTAACGCAGTGATTCCATCAATTCTTTTATCACGTACTAATTCAGCAATTTTCTCTATTAGTTTTGCTTTATTTACTTGATAAGGAAGTTCACTAACAATAATTGTTTCTTTCCCATTAGATTGTGGTTCGATTTCCACTTTTGCACGAACAATAATAGATCCACGACCAGTTTCATAAGCACGACGAATACCACTGCGTCCTAAAATAACTCCCCCAGTAGGGAAGTCGGGACCAGGGATAATTTCCATTAATTCCTCTGTAGTAATATCAGGATTTTCTGATAATGCTATAACTGCATCAATGGTTTCCCCTAATTGATGTGGGGGAATGTTTGTTGCCATACCTACCGCAATACCAGAAGCACCATTTAACAAAAGATTAGGAATACGTGCCGGTAGCACAAGTGGTTCTTTTTCATTGCCATCATAGTTTGGTTGATAGTCAATGGTATCTTTATTGATATCCCTTAACATTTCCATCGCAATTTTAGACATACGGGATTCCGTATAACGCATAGCAGCGGCTCCATCACCGTCTACAGAACCAAAGTTACCATGACCATCTACAAGCATATAACGATAACTAAAATCTTGAGCCATACGTACCATCGCGTCATATATCGAAGAGTCACCATGAGGGTGATATTTCCCCATTACGTCCCCTACGATACGCGCACTCTTTTTGTATGGTTTATCAGAATAATTCCCAAGCTCATGCATTCCATATAAAATACGACGATGTACTGGTTTTAAACCGTCTCTTACATCTGGTAATGCACGGGAAACGATTACGCTCATTGCATAACTTAAAAATGATTTTTGTACTTCATCACTAATTTTTATTCCTTTAACGCCTTGTTGTTCACTTTCAGCCAAAATAGAAACCTCCCTTCATCACACGATTAAATATCTAATTCAGCATAAACGGCATTTTTTTCGATAAATTGTCTACGAGGTTCTACCTCATCTCCCATTAATTGTTGGAAGATTTGATCTGCTCTCATCGCATCATCTAATTCGACTTGAAGAAGTGTACGATGTTCAGGATCCATTGTTGTTTCCCAAAGCTGTTCTGCATTCATTTCCCCTAAACCTTTATATCGTTGGATTGCAGGTTTCGGGTTTTGTGGTAAACGTTCTAAAATTTCTTGTAACTCTTCATCAGAATAACAATATTCCACATGTTTACCTTGTTTGATTTGGTAAAGTGGCGGTTGAGCGGCATAGACATATCCTGCTTCAATTAACGGTCTCATAAAACGGAAGAAGAACGTTAAAAGCAATATACGAATATGTGCACCATCCACATCGGCATCGGTCATAATAATAATTTTATGGTAGCGAGCTTTTTCTAAATCAAATTCCTCACCAATACCAGTACCAAAAGCTGTGATCATTGCTCGTATCTCTGCATTAGATAAAATACGATTTAAATTTGCTTTTTCGACATTTAAAATTTTACCGCGCAATGGAAGAATTGCTTGGAAATAACGGTCACGCCCAGACTTTGCAGAACCACCCGCAGAGTCACCCTCAACGATATAAATTTCAGATTCTGCTGGATTTGTTGATGTGCAATCCGCTAATTTACCAGGGAGACTCGATACCTCAAGTACAGATTTTCGTCTTGTAAACTCACGTGCCTTTTTCGCAGCAACACGAGCTCTTGCAGCCATCAGACCTTTATCGATAATTTTCCTTGCAACTGTTGGATTTTCTAATAAAAATCTTTCAAAGCCATCAGAAAATAAAGAATTCGTAATAGCACTTACTTCCGAATTCCCTAATTTAGTTTTTGTTTGACCTTCAAATTGTGGATCTGGATGTTTTACAGAAACGATAGCCGTTAATCCTTCACGAACATCTTCACCAGTTAAATTTGCATCATTATCTTTTAACAGATTAGATTTACGAGCATAATCGTTAATCACACGAGTTAAGGCTGTTTTAAAGCCTGATTCGTGGGTACCACCTTCATAAGTATTAATATTATTAGCGAAGGAATATATGTTTGAAGAATAGCCATCGTTATATTGCATTGCAATTTCAACAGAAATGCCATCTTTTTCGCCTCTTATATCAATTGGTTCATGAATTGGTTCTTTTGATTCGTTTAAATGCTCAACATATTCACGAATTCCGCCTTCGAAATGGTATGAATCTCTACGGATTTCTTCTTCACGTTCGTCCATAATCGTAATTCGAATGCCGCGATTTAAGTAAGCTAACTCACGTACACGAGTAGCTAAAATATCGTATTCATAAACAGTTGTTTCTTTAAAAATTTCAGGATCAGCTTTAAAGCGTGTTGTCGTTCCTGTTTCATCAGACTCACCGACAATTGTTAGTGGCTGAACTGTTTTACCACGTTCAAATTTAATCGAATGAATATGACCATCACGTCTTACATAAACCTCAGTAAATTCTGATAAAGCGTTTACTACAGATGCACCAACACCATGTAGACCACCAGATACTTTGTATCCGCCACCGCCAAATTTACCTCCTGCATGTAAAACAGTCATGATAACTTCAACAGCTGGCATTCCCATTTTTTCTTGGATATTTACTGGTATTCCTCGTCCGTTATCCTCTACTCGGATCCAGTTATCTTTTTCAATAGCAACTATAATTTCAGAACAATATCCCGCCAAAGCTTCATCAATACTATTATCTACGATTTCCCAAACTAAATGGTGTAATCCTTTAGAGCTTGTTGATCCAATATACATCCCTGGACGCTTACGCACTGCTTCTAAGCCTTCTAAAACTTGTATCTGTTCAGCATCATAAGCATGTTGAACTTTTCCCTCTTCTAAAGTCACCATGTTCACCTACTCTTTCATAACTTCAGTATGTGTTAAATTTACAAAGCTTTATCAATATAACTAAAACTTTCTATTCTGAAATCAATCCCATTTTATTGTTCGATTGTCCCATGTTTCACATGGAACATTTTTGCATGTTTAATTGTATCGTGATGAATGCCATCGACGCTTGTTGTCGTAACAAATGTTTGTACTTCACCTTGAATGGTATTTAACAAATGAGATTGTCTATAATCATCCAATTCAGATAAAACATCATCCAAAAGTAAAATGGGTGTTTCTTTTGTTTCTTGCTTGATTAATTCAATCTCAGCAAGTTTTAAAGAAAGTGCTGTTGTACGTTGTTGTCCTTGTGAGCCATATGTTTGAACGTCGTAATCATTTACAAGAAATTGTAAATCGTCACGATGCGGTCCAACTAATGTTACGCCTCTTTCCAATTCCTTTTGTTTAACTTCACTTAGTTTTTTTTGCAAATATGTAGTCATTTCATCTTGAGTCCAATTAGAGTCTAGACCAGATATAGGTTGATACTTTATCTTCAATTTTTCAAGACCACGAGAAATACCCGAATGTATAGGTTCTGCCCATTCTTGCAAAAGTTCAACAAATTGAAACCTTTTACGAATAATTTGAACAGCTGCCTGAATATATTGCTCAGTATAAATATCAAATAACATATCGTTCATATTTGATTTACCTTGATTCATCTTTAACAAATGATTTCTTTGTTTTAAAACTTTTTGAAAAGATAATAAATCATGTAAATAGACAGGCGAAATTTGACCAATTTCCATGTCAATAAAACGTCTTCTCACTTGAGGACTTCCTTTTACAACATTTAAATCCTCTGGTGCAAACATGACGACATTCATTTGGCCAATATAATTACTTAATTTTGTTTGTTCGATATGGTTTACTTTTCCTTTTTTACCCTTTTTAGTAATTGTTAATTCCATTGGAAAATTTCCGTAACGATTTTGTACAACACCTTCTATTTTACCATAATCAGCAGTCCAACGTATTAATTCTTTATCATTGCTTGTGCGATGGGATTTTGCCATCGCTAAAACATAAATGGACTCCATTACATTTGTTTTTCCTTGTGCATTTTCACCAATGAACACATTTATTTTTGAAGAAAAATCAAGTGTTAACGACTCATAATTCCGATAATTCGTAAGGGATAAATTGTCAATGAACATCAGTTGTCACCGTTCGTATTTACAATAACGTATCGCCCAGTACCAGGAATATTGATAACGTCTCCATGATATAATTTCCGTCCCCGTCGATTATCAATTTCCCCATTCACATATACATCATTTTCTTGTAAAAACCATTTGGCCATACCGCCTGAACTTATGGAATCAGTTAGCTTTAATGCTTGACCTAATGTAATAAATTCAGTATCGATTACTAATTCATTCAAGGTTGTTTCTCCTCCGATTACAATACATCTATCTATATATGATACCTAATTTTATAAAAATTCGCCAAGATTAGCTTAAAACAAAAAAATCCTGCGTATTAGACTAAACTTTCTAAACGGCCTTCTTAAAAGGATTTTAACTAAAAAAGGTGTCCAGAAAATAATAATTTCCTGACACCCTTTTTAACGATTTATTCAATTGCACAAATATTATTCATTCACAGCTAAACGTGAATTTATCACCATTGTTTATAACTTTATTTTTACTAATTTATCCACATGTTAATAAGTTCTAACTGGTAAGATCAATTGTAAAATTGCATCATCATGAACTGAACGTAAAATAAATGGTCTCATTGCTCCAGTAAATTCAATTACAACATCTTGACCATCAATTGCTTTTAGTGCCTCCATCATATATTTTGCACTAAAGGAAATTTTTATATTTTCACCAGTTAAAGATTCAACTTGAATTTGCTCTTCAACTTTACCAATTTCCGGTGAATTAGATGAAATTTCAACAATGTTACTTTCTAATGTTTCAAATCGAACGACATTATTACGATCTTCGCGAGCAAGAAGTGATGCACGGTCGATCGCTTGTAATAATTGTTTACCGTTTATCGTAATATTTGTTTTAAATTCTTCAGGTATTAAACGTGAAGTGTCCGGATAATTGCCTTCTAATAAACGTGAGAAGAATAAGATATTTTCGGCTTTAAATAGCACTTGTTGACTTGTAATCACAATTTGAACAGGTTCAGTTGTTTCGCCAAGTACTTTGTTTAATTCATTTAAACTTTTACCAGGAATAACAACTGAATGTACATCTGTAGGAAGTTGTTCAAGTTTCGTTTTTCTTTGAGCTAAACGATGACTATCTGTTGCAACACAAATCAATTCTTCATCTTTAATTTGCCAATTAACACCTGTTAATACTGGGCGACTTTCAGATGTTGCCACAGCAAATACGGTTTCACGGATAATCGATTTTAATAAATCTGCAGGAATAGCAAATTGACGGTCCATTGCAATTTCAGGTAATGATGGATATTCCGTTGGATCTAAACCAATTAAGTGGAATTCTGATTTTCCTGAACGAATATGAGTTTGGAAACCGTTAGATACTTCTATTTCAACATCATTTGTAGGTAATTTACGAACGATTTCATTGAACATACGAGCTTGTAAAACGATAGATCCAGTTTCAGCAATATTTATAACTTGATCACCATTTTCTTCAATAGGGATAAATGTTTGAATCGTTATATCAGCATCGCTACCTGTTAAACGCATTCCTTCTTCAGTCACGTCAATTTTAATACCAGTTAAAATAGGAATAGTCGTTTTTGAACTTACTGCTTTCATGACATCATTTAACCCATCTAACAATCGGTCTCGCATAATATCAAATTTCATTAATAATACCTCTCTTATTATTATATTATTTTAAAAGAATTTAATAGATATAGTAATAGGCGCTGTGGATTTGTGGATAAATGTATTTTTCTATTGATAAATCTATCTATCCACATGTTGATAAGCTGTGTGTAAACCTGTGCGAAATTTTCGCATTTATCCACAGTTTTATTTTCCTAACATACTACGTATTTGTTTAATATCTTGTTGCAATTGTTGATCGTCTTTTAATAAAGAGGCGATTTTTTCATGTGCATGAATTACCGTTGTATGATCACGCCCACCAAATTCCTCTCCTATTTTCGGTAAAGAGAAGTCTGTAAGTTCTCTAGATAAATACATTGCAACTTGACGTGGGAACGCGATTTGCTTCGTTCGTCTTTTTGCCGAAAAGTCCTCAAGCTTAATATGATAATGTTCTCCAACAGCCTGCTTAATATCAAGAATTGTAATAATTCTCGGTTTTGAATTAGGAATGATATCTTTTAATGCTTCAGCTGCTAGTTCTGTTGTAATATCTTTATTTACCAATGAAGAATAAGCAACTACTCGAATCAATGCTCCCTCTAATTCACGTATATTTGTATCGATTTGATTAGCGATATAATGCATCACTTCATTAGGGATATCAAGGCCATCTGCTTTTGCCTTTTTTCTTAAGATAGCAATTCGAGTTTCTAAATCAGGAGGAGTAATATCCGTGATTAGGCCCCATTCGAATCGGGAACGAAGGCGATCTTCAAGAGTTGGAATTTCCTTAGGTGGTCGGTCACTTGAAATAACGATTTGTTTTGATTCTGTGTGTAATGTATTAAAAGTATGGAAAAATTCTTCTTGTGTTGATTCTTTTCCGGCCAAAAATTGAATATCATCAATTAGTAGAACATCTACATTTCGATATTTATTACGAAAATCTACTGCTTTATTGTCTCGAATAGAATTTATAAACTCATTTGTAAATTTTTCAGATGATAAATAAACAACCTTTGCATCTGGATTATGCTCAAGAACATAATGACCTATCGCATGCATTAAATGGGTTTTACCTAATCCAACTCCACCATATATAAAGAACGGATTATAGGCTTTAGCTGGAGCTTCAGCAACTGCTAGCGATGCAGCGTGGGCGAATCTGTTACCAGAACCAATTACAAATGTATCAAAGGTATACTTTGGGTTTAACATTCCTGCCGAATTATCATAATGCTGTGTATCTTTTGCTTGGATAATCGGTGCTGGTAATTCAAAATCATCATCGTCCTGATCCTTTTGAACAACAAATTTAATCATCAAGTCTTCGCCAGTTAACTCAGTTAAAATGCCCGCTATTAAATGTACATAGTGGTTTTCTAACCAATCACGAGCAAATGAAGTCGGTGCGGCAATAATTACATTAGATCCTTTATAAGAAAGTAATTTTGTCGATTTTAGCCACGTTTCAAAGCTTGGTTTTGAAATTTTTTGTTCTACTTGAGCCAGGACATTGTTCCATAATTCTTCTAAATGTTCCAAGCTTTAGTCTCCTTTACGTATTTTTATCTTCATTATTTTAATGATAGAAATTTAAAATTATTATATATTACACATAATCACAAGTTGTGGATAAATGTTATCCAACCATAGTGTAAAACTTTGTCCACAGGTTATTAACATCTGTGGATAATTTTATTTCAAGTAAATAATTCCACAAGAGAAAACACATTAATCGTAACAAAAAAATATTGTCATTTCAATAGCTCATGAAACTTATCCACACAATGTATATTTATACACTTTAAACTTTTCCACAGCAAGTGATTATGTGCAAAAGTTGTCGATAACTGTTGTGGATAGAAAAAAATATTAATTTCATTATCCACAGTGAGTTTTAAAGTTGAAAAAAATTTGTGGATAATTAGATTCGTAGCATTTTTCATGGAATTAAATCAGTGATTGACATTAGCAATAGAATTTATATATAATATTTAGGTCTGTATGTTAAATAGAGATTAACTTTCATCTGGAGGTGTTATATATATGAAACGCACATATCAACCGAAAAAACGTAAACATAGTAAAGTACATGGTTTCCGTGCACGTATGAGTACTAAAAATGGTCGTAAAGTTTTAGCAGCTCGTCGTCGTAAAGGAAGAAAAGTATTATCAGCATAAGTCCACTGAGCTTTATCAGTGGTCTTTTTTTCTTTATTATGGTTTAACTTAGTAGAGAAAACGTTTTCAGTTTTACTTGAAGATTGAGTAGGGTGATCGAATGAAAAAAAGTCAGCGTGTTAAGAAAAACGAGGATTTCCAAAAGATTTTTAAAAAGGGAAAATCCTTTGCGAATCGCCAATTTGTTGTTTATTTACTGCAAAAAGAGGGACAAGCTGAATTTCGTATCGGATTATCTGTAAGCAAAAAAATCGGTAAGGCGGTTACCCGAGTACAAATAAAACGATATATTAGGCAAGCGTTCCTTGAACTAAAGGATCAAATAAGACAAGATATGGATTATGTTATCATCGCCCGAAATCCGGCGGCCAATTTAGATTTTCATGAAACAAAAAAAAGTATAGAACATGTGTTGAAAATAGCAAAAGTGTTAAAAAAATAGCTATTTTTAAGACTGAATAAAGAATCTATAGTAGAGTGAATTCCATTCACATGGTAAAATAGCTAAAATAAACAAACTGAAATTGAATAGTTGCTTTAGGAGGAAGAAGGTTGAGGAAAAATCTTTGGGTTATTCTGTCACTTGTATCAGTAGCACTGCTGCTATCTGGGTGTACAGAATTTAATAAGCCGATCTCGGCTGAAAGCACAGGATTTTGGAACGAATTTATCGTATGGCCATTAGTTTCAATTATTAAATACTTTGCGGATTTATTAGGATCTTATGGTTTGGGAATTATTGTTGTTACAATTATCATTCGATTAGCAATACTTCCATTAACAATTAAACAAGTTAAAAGTTCTAAAAAAATGCAAGAAATACAACCTAAAATGAAAGAATTACAACAGAAATATGCATCGAAGGACGCTATTACACAGCAAAAGTATCAACAAGAAATGATGACTTTAATGCAAACAGCTGGTGTTAATCCACTTGCAGGTTGTTTACCAATTTTAATTCAAATGCCAATATTAATCGGTATCTACCACGCAATTAGCCGAATGGATGCTACAGGTCCAGAAGTGTTTAATTTAGGTACATTTATCATTTTCCCGTTAGCTGATACAAGTATTGTATTAGCGGTTATCGCTGGTTTAATGCAATATGTTGTATTAATGACAGGCCCAGCAATGGACAACCCACAAATGAAAGTGATGATGTATATTATGCCGTTAATGATTGTTGGTTTTGGTGCAGTAGTGCCAGCAGCATTATCATTATATTGGGTAGTAGGAAATATTGTATCAGTAGTACAAAACCTTTTGATTTACAAACCTTGGAATAGAAATAAAGAAGCTGCTACTATAGGAGGAGCGAAAAAGTGAAACAAATTACGCAAATAGGAGCGAGCGTTGATGAAGCGCTTCACTTAGCGTTACAGAAACTTGGAGTTACTAGACAACAAGTAGAAGTTGAAGTTTTACAAGAAGGTAAAAAAGGATTTTTAGGTTTTGGAGCAAAACAAGCAGAAATACGCGTTACTTTAAAAGAAGAACAAGAGCAATCAAATACACCAAATGTTGAAGCAACTGAAGTAATAGAGTTAGTAGAAAATTTAGCGAATGCTTCAGACTTAAAAGAAGACAAAGAGTTCCAACAAGTTGAAGGTAATGACAATAATGAATTACTAGAAGATGTAAACGTCATTCAAAATGTCGATCCAATTGAAAAAGCGAAGGAATATGTAACAAATATTGCAAGAGAAATGGGTATACAAGATTTAAAAATAGAGGTTGAAAATAAAGGAAAACGTCTACTATTTAAGCTTGATAGTGAAAAAGCTGCTCTCTTAATAGGAAAACATGGGGCTACTTTAAATGCTTTACAGCAATTAACTCAACTTGTAGTAAATAATACAGCTAAAACCTTCATCTCAGTTACTCTGGATGTTGAAAATTATCGTGATCGTAGGCAAGCAACATTAGAACAACTAGCAGACCGTATGGCAGATAAAGCGGTGCGTACTGGACGAAAAGTTGTGCTTGAACCAATGCCATCCTACGAACGAAAAGTGATTCATAATGCGTTAGCCAATCGAATTGATATTGAAACATACTCAGAAGGAACTGAGCCAAACCGCTATTTAGTGATTGAACCACTTAAGTAAAACATATAGCAACCATAAAAGGCAAAATTACTTGTTTTTAAGTAATTTTGCCTTTTTATTTTATAAAGAATGGCTAGTAATTCAATGGTTTTTCACTTTAAACAATATGAAAAATTAAATCCTAGTTCACATTAAAGTAAGTTCGTTTTCGATTGTGTATAACAAAGTAAATAACAAAAAAAACTGTTATCCACATGTGAATAACTCAATTACTTTCGTATTTTATAAAAATATGGTACCCTAAATTGTTAGTAATTATTGTCCGATGAACTTATTCCGTTGTGGATAAAAATGACGATGAAAATTAACAATAAAGAAAATGAAAATTCCTATTGTGGATTTTAATAGATACCGGATGTAGAGGAAGTAGATTTAGGAGGAGCAAATAATGGATTACGATACAATTGCTGCGATCTCCACTCCGATGGGTGAAGGAGCCATTGCCATTGTACGATTAAGTGGTGATGAAGCGGTTCAAATAACGGATAAAATATTCCAGTCGCCAAATGGAAAAAAGCTAAGTGAAGTAAAAACCCATACAATACACTATGGTCATTTAATCGATCCAAAATCTGATGAAGTGGTTGAGGAAGTAATGGTTTCATTAATGAGAGGACCGAAAACCTTCACTAGAGAAGATGTTGTTGAAATCAATTGTCATGGTGGTATCGTATCAGTAAATCGAGTATTGCAGCTTGTATTAAGAAACGGTGCAAGGTTAGCAGAGCCAGGAGAATTTACAAAACGAGCATTTTTAAACGGACGCATCGATTTATCTCAGGCTGAAGCAGTAATGGACTTAATTCGTGCGAAAACGGATAAGGCGATGAATGTTGCACTTGGTCAAATGGATGGGAAATTATCGAAATTGATTGGCCAATTGCGACAAGCCTTAATTGAGACATTAGCACAAGTTGAAGTTAATATAGATTACCCGGAGTATGATGATGTAGAAGAAATGACAATTCCTGTACTTTTAGAAAAATGTACATGGGTAAAGGAAGAAATAAAAAAACTATTACAGACTTCCTCACAGGGTAAAATTTTACGTGAAGGCTTATCAACTGTAATACTAGGAAGACCAAATGTAGGGAAGTCTTCATTATTAAATAGCTTAGTTCACGAAAATAAAGCCATTGTAACTGATATAGCAGGGACAACACGTGATATTATAGAAGAGTATGTCAATGTGCGCGGAGTACCATTAAGGTTAGTTGATACAGCTGGTATACGTGAAACGGAAGATATCGTTGAACGAATTGGTGTAGAAAGGTCACGACAAGTATTAAAAGAAGCAGATTTAATTTTACTTGTGATAAATGCTTCAGAAGAATTGTCCGAGGAAGATGAAAGACTTTTTGAAACCATTCAAAATATGGATTTTATAGTTGTCGTTAATAAAACAGATTTACCTCAAAAAGTGGATCTAGAGAAAGTAAAAGAATTAGCAAATGGTCGACGGGTCGTAACAACTTCCTTATTAAAAGAAGAAGGTGTTATTGAACTTGAAGAAGCAATTGCTGCATTATTCTTTGAAGGACAAATAGAAGCGGATGATTTGACGTATGTTTCAAATTCACGACATATTACATTGTTGCACCAAGCATTAGATACAATTAGTGATGCGATTGAAGGTGCTGAAAATGATGTGCCAGTCGATATCGTTCAAATTGATGTAACAAGAACGTGGGAAATACTAGGTGAAATCATCGGCGATACAGTTCAAGAAAGTTTAATTAACCAGTTATTCTCCCAATTCTGTTTAGGAAAATAACTTCCATATTTATTAGTGCGATAGATTGAAATGATAATGATAATTTAGAGAGGAAGATAGGCATGACAACAACAACATATGAAGCTGGCACGTTTGATTGTGTAGTAATCGGTGCCGGTCATGCTGGTGTAGAAGCAGCGTATGCTTCCGCACAAATGGGTGCTAAAACCCTAATGTTAACAATAAGTCTTGATATGATCGCTTATATGCCATGTAACCCATCAGTTGGTGGTCCTGCGAAAGGGATAGTAGTACGTGAAATAGATGCATTGGGCGGATTAATGGGAAGAGTTATCGATAAAACACATATTCAAATGCGAATGTTAAACACAGGGAAAGGTCCTGCAGTACGTGCCCTAAGAGCACAAGCAGATAAAGTACTTTACCAACGTGAGATGAAGCGCGTATTAGAAGAACAAGATAACTTAACCATTTATCAAGGAATGGTTGAAGAGTTAATCGTTGAAGATGGTATTGTAAGTGGCGTAATTACCCAAACGGGAGCAATATATCGTGCAAAAACAGTTATCGTAACAACTGGTACGTATTTGCGCGGTGAAATTATTATCGGAGACTTGAAATATTCAAGTGGTCCAAATAATCAAAGACCGTCCATTAAACTTGCTGATAATTTAAAGGACCTTGGTTTTGATTTAGTACGATTTAAAACAGGGACACCTCCACGGGTAAACAGTAAGTCAATCGACTATAGTAAAACAGAAATTCAACCTGGTGATGATGAGCCTCGTGCATTCAGTTTTGAAACAACGGAGTTTATTATGGATCAAATTCCGTGCTGGTTAACGTATACAAGTGCAGAAACACACCAAATTATTAATGATAATTTAGATAAAGCACCAATGTTTACAGGATTAATTACTGGTCCAGGACCGCGTTATTGTCCGTCTATTGAAACAAAAATTGTGCGCTTTAATGATAAGCCACGACATCAGCTGTTCTTAGAGCCAGAAGGTCGTGAAACAGAAGAAGTATATGTTCAAGGACTTTCTACAAGTTTACCTGAACATATCCAACGTGAAATGCTTCGTACAATTCCAGGCTTAGAAAATGCGGAAATGATGCGTGCGGGATATGCGATCGAATATGATGCAGTAGTACCTACACAACTTTGGCCAACTTTAGAAACAAAACGTATTAAAAACCTATATACTGCTGGTCAAATAAACGGAACAAGCGGTTATGAAGAGGCGGCAGGGCAAGGAATCATGGCTGGTATTAATGCTGCTGCAAGAGCACTAGGAAAAGAAGAAGTAATATTAAAACGATCTGAAGCGTATATCGGGGTTTTAATTGATGATTTAGTAACAAAAGGAACAAATGAACCATATCGATTATTAACTTCACGTGCAGAATATCGTTTATTACTACGTCATGATAATGCTGATTTACGTTTAACTGAAATTGGCTATAAATTAGGTTTAATTTCAGAAGAACGTTATCAAAAATATTTAACGAAAAAAGAACAAATTGAAAATGAAATTGCCCGACTTCGTGAAGTGATTATTAAACCTAACGAAAAAACACAGGAAGTAATACGTTCTGTAGGTGGAACAGAATTAAAAGATGGAATTCGTGGTGCTGATTTAGTTAAACGAACAGAAATGACGTATGATTTAGTTGCTTCGTTAACACCGCCAGGAATTGAATTAAGTGATGAAGTAAAAGAACAAATCGAAATTCAATTGAAATATGAAGGTTATATTCAAAAGGCATTAAGCCAAGTAGAGAAGCTTCATAAAATGGAAGATAAAAAAATTCCTGAGGATATTGATTATGATGAAATTTCAAGCTTAGCTACCGAAGCTCGTGAAAAATTAAAAGAAGTTCGACCATTATCTATCGCACAGGCATCTCGTATATCTGGTGTAAATCCAGCAGATATATCAATACTACTTGTTTATATAGAGCAAGGTAAAATTGCACGTGTAAGCAACGATTAAAAATTGAGCGTTCGAGTGCTATTTCGTTACTCGGGCGCCTTTTTTTAATTATAGTAATAATAAGTAAATCTCTTATTAGTAAAAGGAGAATAAAATGAACGAACAACAGTTTATCGAAGCTTTAAAAGAAAAAGGTATCGAACTATCGGAAACACAAATAGCACAATTCAAAACATATTTTGAGCTTCTTGTTGAATGGAATGAAAAAATGAACTTAACTGCAATAACGGACTTAGAGGGAGTTTATTTAAAACATTTTTATGATTCCATCAGTGCTAGTTTTTATTTTGACTTTACGAAGGTTTCATCTGTTTGTGATGTAGGGGCAGGCGCTGGTTTCCCAAGCTTGCCAATTAAAATTTGCTTCCCAGATTTACATGTTACGATCGTGGACTCGTTAAACAAACGTATTACATTTTTAAATCATCTTAGTGAGCAATTAAATTTAAAGAATGTTGAATTTGTTCATTCTCGCGCAGAGGAATTTGGTCAAAATGTAAAATATCGTGAAAAATTTGATGTAGCAACAGCGCGCGCGGTAGCCCGTTTATCTGTACTATCAGAATTTTGTCTTCCTTTAGTGAAAAAGGGAGGTAATTTTGTTGCATTAAAAGCAGCCGCAGGTCCAGAGGAGTTAAAGGAAGCAAATAAAGCAATTAACACTTTAGGTGGATCACTGAAAGAAGAGTTTGCTTATCAATTACCAATTGAAGATAGTGAGCGAACAATTTACATTATTAATAAAATAAAGGAAACACCTAAGAAATATCCTAGAAAACCAGGAGTGCCAAATAAAAGTCCAATTCAATAACGGATAAGCATGTCCTAGAAATTGTTTCACGTGAAACATTAATTGAAAATTCAAAAAACGTTTCGCGTGAAACTTCATAATTATTCCCGATTATATAAAATGTTTCACATGAAACATTTTATAGGAAAAAACATCAAATAAATTTGCTTTTCTTAACATACATATTTTATATTAAAAACAGTTTAGTAGATTTAATATTTAATAGAGTACTGTACATTTTCTATTTTATATTTAATAATAGAATATAGTGAGCAAGAAAGTTTCAAAAAGGTGGTGCCATTGGATGAAAAGTCCTTTTTCACGTTTTTTCGGAGGCGGGGATAAACTAGAATCTGAGGTTAAAAGCGATGTAGGTGTTGCAGAGAGTAGGGCAACGGAAGAAGTCGTAAAAATACCAATCGAAAAAATCGTTCCGAATCGTTACCAACCTCGAACTGTTTTTGATGAAGAAAAAATTGAAGAATTAGCTAGAACAATTCATACCCATGGTGTGATTCAACCAATTGTCGTTAGAAAGTTTGACGAAAATCAGTATGAGATCATTGCCGGAGAACGTCGATATAGAGCAATGAAAAAACTGAATTGGTCTGAAGTTCCTGCTATTGTGCGTAGTTTAAGTGATAAAGAGACTGCTTCAATTGCTTTAATTGAAAATCTTCAACGAGAAGAATTAACTGCAATAGAAGAAGCAATGGCTTATCAGCAATTATTAGAACTCCATTCATTGACACAAGAAGCACTTGCTCAACGTCTAGGAAAAGGTCAGTCAACCATTGCAAATAAGATAAGATTATTAAAACTACCACAAAATGTACAAGATGCTATATTAAATAGAGAAATATCTGAAAGACACGCACGTGCATTAATTACAGTAAAAGATGAGGCAACTCAAGGGAAGTTAGTTGAATTAATTAAAGAATATGATTGGAATGTTCGTCAGCTTGAAGATTATATTCAACAGTTATTAACTCCTAAAGAAGAAGAAAGTGTCAAAAAGGAAAAATCAAAACGTAAAGCAATTAGTAAAGATATCCGAATTGCTGTAAATACGATTCGTCAGTCTTTATCAATGGTTTCGAAAAGCGGTATTAACGTGAAAACAGAGGAAGAAGATACTGAAGATTTCTACCAAATCACTGTAAAAATACCTAAGAAAAAGAATTAACAATGAAAATGGTTCCTTTTTTCAAAAATAGGAACCATTTTTTCTATCAATATTTTAACTTTATTTATTATTTTTTGTTAGAATAGTAGAAGTAGATGAAAAAATACAATCTCTTTTTATTTTAATGAAAATAATAGCTACGATGATGATTGAAAGCAGGTGCAAAAAATCTTGGGAAGAATTATTGCTATTACTAACCAAAAAGGTGGTGTTGGTAAAACGACAACATCTGTTAATTTAAGCGCTTGTCTTGCATACTTAGGAAAAAAAGTATTATTAATAGATATTGATCCACAAGGTAATGCGACAAGTGGAATTGGTATAAACAAAGGGGAAACTCAACATTGTATTTATGATGTGTTAATCGATGATGAGAGCCTTGAAAATGTTATACAACAAACAAAAGTTGAAAACTTAGATGCTGTGCCTGCAACAATCTCATTAGCAGGGGCAGAAGTAGAACTGGTTTCAACTATTTCACGTGAAGTCAGATTAAAGCATGCAATAGAAAATATTAAAGAAAAATATGATTACATTATTATTGATTGTCCGCCATCACTTGGGTTATTAACAATTAATGCATTAACGGCATCAGATGCGGTAATCATTCCTGTACAATGTGAATTTTATGCATTAGAAGGCTTAAGTCAGCTTTTATCAACAGTGCGATTAGTTCAAAAGCATTTAAATCAAGAATTATATATTGATGGTGTTGTATTAACAATGCTTGATGCAAGAACAAACTTAGGGATTCAAGTAATTGAGGAAGTAAAAAAATACTTCCAAGATAAAGTATTTAAATCAATTATTCCACGTAATGTTCGTCTGAGTGAGGCTCCAAGTCATGGAGAGCCTATTATTATTTATGATCCAAAATCAAGAGGTGCGGAAATCTATTTAGAGTTGGCAAGGGAAGTGATTAAAAATGGCTAAAGGATTAGGTAAAGGAATAAGTGCATTGTTTCCAACTGAGCCGTTGAAAAATGATGATTCTATAGAAAAAATTTCTATCCAAAAACTAGTAGCCAACCCTTATCAACCACGTAAATTATTTGATGATGAAGCAATTGAAGAATTAGCTCAATCTATAAAAGAACATGGAATTATCCAGCCAATAGTCGTCCGTAAAAAAGGCTCGAAATATGAAATAGTTGTAGGTGAAAGACGCTATAGAGCCGCAAAACTAGCAAATCTTGAAGAAGTTCCAGCCATTGTAAAAGAAATGTCTGATGAACAAATGATGGAAGTAGCTATTTTAGAAAACTTACAGCGTGAAGATTTAACACCAATTGAAGAGGCTGAAGCATATCAAAGTTTAATTGAAAAATTAAATTTTACTCAAGAAGATTTAGCAAAAAGATTAGGGAAAAGTCGTCCTCATATTACAAATCATATTCGATTGCTACAATTACCAGAAGAAGTGAGAAAACTAGTAAACGATGGATCTCTTTCAATGGGACACGGAAGAACTTTGCTTGGTTTAAAAAATAAACGAAGAATACCAGAATTAGCAAATAAAGTGATTAAACATTCATTAAATGTTCGTCAATTAGAAAATTTAATAAAAGAGTATAATTCAGAAGTTTCACGTGAAACATCAAAAAAAGTAAACAAAGATATATTTGTACAAGCAAAGGAAACTCAGTTAAGAGAGTACTTTGGTACAAATGTACAGATCAGAAAATCGAAAAACAAAGGTAAAATTGAAATTGAATTTTATTCTGAGGAAGATTTAGAAAGAATATTAGAAATATTAAAAGTTGAAGAGGAATAATATAACGAGCGCCATAACTTGGCGCTCGATTTTAATGAGTACGAAAAATAATGTGAAAAAAATAGGATGACCATTTGTATACAGTCTTGGATATTACATAGGAATTATCTTTCCTTCAATTGATTTAAGGAATATTTTCTGTGAATTAGTGGGTTAGAAAATGACTAAGTGTATATATTGAAAACAGGTGGATTTGAGTTTAAAAGGGGTAGAATGGTGGCTTTAATTAAAATTTGAGTAATTTATTCTGTCACCAAAGTGATCGTAGCTGTTATGATTGTTTGTATTATATTTTCCTTTCAATGAATAACGCTGCCAAGCTAATAATAATGCTCTAGCAATTTTATCACTCATTGAATATGTTGTTTTTAAACGAGTATTTTGTAAGACAAGCATTTCCATAAAACCGCCAACATTTACAATGCCCTTCACAGAAATATTTCCGATTGCTGGTAATTCCTTTTTTACTGCTTTTCCTGGTAAAAGGGGACCTTGATGAACAATAATTTGTCCAATATTATCTTCAGCCCCGAGACAAGCATCTATTGCTACTACAAAAGGAGCTGTTCTTGATTGTTGTAACTCTTCTACTGTTGATGGTAAATTGACAGCGTGAAGAGGGTTTTCTAAAGTTCCAATTACTCGAAACGGAAAAGAATGATAGCTGGCTAAAAAGCTTCCTGTCAATGGACCTAGGGAATCTCCAGTGGAACGATCTGTTCCGATACAACAAAAGATGATTTGTTCATGATCAAATGGAATATGGTTTAAAAATATATCGCTTAAACGCCAAACCGCACCAGATTGCTCATGATGAACAAATGATTTTTTTACAGTTTCATTAGTTTCATTAATATTTTGCATACGAAATCTCTCTTTCTTTTAGTTTAAAAAAATTTGAATAAGAAAAACTAAAGTTATATTTTTATGCAGTATATTCAAAATTTTAGATACTTATACAAGAGGTGGGAAAATGACTGAAGAAAATATTGAAATTAATCCAGAATCAATAGCTAAAACTACTGGAAGGTTTTGGAGTTACTTTACAAGTGAAGAATTATGGGATTATGTCATTGCATCATCGATTAAGATTATTTCTATTCTTCTTATATCCTATTTAGTCATTTTTATAGGAAAAAAAATTATCACAAGATTATTTACTTTAAGGTTTAAAACACCTTTAAAACAATCCGAGCGACGTCAAACGACACTCGTGAAGCTGCTTCATAGTGTGCTTACCTATGTAGTTTATTTTTCAGCTATTATAGCTGTCTTATCTGCATTAAAAATAGAGGTAATGGGGTTATTAGCAGGAGCAGGAATTGCAGGGTTAGCCATCGGTTTTGGTGCACAAAGCTTAGTGAAGGATGTTATAACAGGATTTTTCATTATATTGGAGGATCAATTTGCGGTAGGTGACTATGTGAAATTAACGACATCCAATGTTGCCGAAGGGACAGTTTCAGAAATTGGATTAAGGACAACAAAATTAGTTGCCTTCACAGGAGAATTGTATATTATTCCAAATGGTCAAATTATGGATGTTGTGAACTATTCTATCAATAACTCAAAAGGTATTATTGATTTACAAGTAGGTATTGAAGCGGACATTGAGAAAATAGAGAGACTTGTAACGGATTACTTGCAAACATTACCTGCAAAGTATGAAGAATTAGTGAGTGTTCCTATTTTTGTGGGGGTACAAAATATTGTAGGAACCGAAGTAACCGTTCGAATTGTTGTCGAGACACAACCATACCAACATTTTGCAATCTCAAGAATTATTAAAAGGGATGTAAAAGATATTTTTGAGAAAAATGGTATACCTATGCCATATCAAAAAATGATGGTTTATAATCAAGATAGTAACAAAAATGGGGGAGATGATGCATAGTGGAATCTAAAACATTTCATTTAAATGATATCGTTGAGATGAAAAAACAACATCCTTGCGGGACAAACGCTTGGAAAATCATAAGATTGGGTGCAGATATCCGCATTAAATGTGAAGGGTGCGGCCATAGTGTTCTAATTCCTCGAAGAGAATTTGAAAAGAAAATGAAAAAAATCATTGTAAAAGCAGAAGCAGAATAGAAATGAACAATTTTAACATAGATAGACTTTTATATGACTTATCCATATAATAAACACGGGTCTAATATAAAGAAATAGTTTGAATTGAAAAAGAGAAAGGTCGTGTCAACCAATGTCACTAACAGCTGGTATCGTAGGTTTACCGAATGTAGGGAAATCTACTTTATTTAATGCAATAACAAAAGCAGGCGCACTTGCAGCCAATTATCCATTCGCAACAATCGATCCAAATGTAGGTGTTGTAGAAGTACCAGATGCACGTTTAGCAAAATTAACAGAATTAGTCGTACCAAAGAAAACAGTACCAACTGCATTTGAATTTACTGATATTGCAGGGATCGTTAAAGGCGCTTCAAAGGGTGAAGGATTAGGGAACAAATTCCTATCTCATATCCGTGAAGTAGATGCAATTTGCCAAGTAGTACGCTGTTTTGAAGATGAAAATATTACACACGTGTCAGGCTCTGTTAACCCAATTGATGATATTGAAGTAATCAATTTAGAGTTAATTTTAGCTGATATGGAATCTGTGGAAAAACGTCTTCAACGAGTAAGTAAAATGGCGAAACAAAAGGATAAAGAAGCACTAATTGAAGAACCGGTTCTAATTAAAATTAAAGAAGCATTAGAAAATGAGAAACCAGCTCGTTCAGTCGATTTATCAGATGATGAATTAAAAGTAATTAAGGGCTTGCACTTATTGACAATTAAGCCAATGCTATACGTTGCAAATGTTTCGGAAGATGAAGTTGCCGATGCGGAAAATAACGAATATGTTAAACAAGTAAAAGAATATGCAGCAAATGAGGGTGCACGAGTTATTACAGTTTGTGCAAAAATCGAAGAAGAAATTTCGGAGCTTGATGATGAAGAGAAAACAATGTTCCTCCAAGAATTAGGTATTGAGGAATCTGGTTTAGATCAATTGATTAAAGCCTCATATGATTTATTAGGTTTGGCAACATACTTTACAGCAGGTGTTCAAGAAGTTCGTGCATGGACTTTCCGCAAAGGGATGAAAGCACCACAATGTGCTGGAATTATTCATACTGATTTTGAACGTGGTTTTATTCGTGCAGAAACGGTTGCATACGATGATTTAGTGGAAGCCGGTTCAATGGCAGCTGCAAAAGAAGCTGGAAAAGTCCGATTAGAAGGTAAAGAATATATCGTACAAGACGGAGATGTTATGTTATTCCGTTTTAATGTATAAATAAGCGAAACTGCTATCATTTTTTTGGTAGCAGTTTTTTTGTTATTGATTTTATCTTTAAATTACGCAACTATATTTTAAAAGGGGGAATGGAAATGTTTACAGAAAATGAAATGAAAAGAATAACTCAGTTGTCTAAACAGATGGAAGAGGCGCAAACTATCTTACCTGAAATATTAGAAATTCTTTACGAGCATAAATTATTTAAAGTATTTGCACCGAATGCTTTAGGTGGATTAGAGCTTTCACTTATTGATGGATTAAAAACATTTCAACAAGCAGGTGTTATTGATGGAAATGTAGGATGGGCTGTGACAATTGGTTCTGGAGGGAATATGTTTATCCCACTTTTTAATGAAAAAGTTTGCGAGTCATATTTTATACATAAAGAAGCTGTCATAGCGGGAAGTGGTAAGTTTGGTGTTGCGAAAAAGGGGAATGGTGGCTATTTTATTGCTGGGCAATGGAAATATTGTAGTGGAGCCGATTATGCTACATTATTTACCATGAATTGTCGTGTCGAGGGAAATGATGAAATCGTGACTTGTAGTGTTCCACGTGAAATGGTAGAAGTTATTCCAGATTGGAATGCATTTGGCTTAAAAGCAACATCTAGTCACTCCATGAAGGTGGAAAATGTATTTGTAAAGGAAGAAGAGACATTTAAATTTGGTAGCTTTCAAAATAAGTATGAATTACCTGTTCATAGCTTCCCATTTATGACTTTTTCAGAAGCATCTTTTTTCTCACTTTGTTTGGGATTAACAGAGAATCTCATGCATGAAGCAAAAACGACTCTAGAACGAAAAAAAGAACAATTAACTTTAGAACGATATAAAGTAGTAAAGGATAAGTGGACTTTCTTTTACGAAAAAGAAAAGAATATTGAACAACAGTTTTATCCTTTGGTTTCTGATTTATGGGAAAAACATAAAAAGGGTAGCGAGCTTCAAGAAGATGAACTAACTCATTTTACTGCCTTTTGTAAAGAACAATCAGGTGAGTTATTACAGTCTGCCCATATCCTTATGCGTTATTTTGGTATGGAAGCAATTATGGAAAAGTCCCCATTAAATCGCGCATGGCGTAATTTATGTACGGCAAGTCAACATGCAATGTTAACACCTTAATATAAAATACAATACTAGAACCTATTTAAAAACACCGTAAATGAAAGAAAAATGACTCTCATTTACGGTGTTTTTATTTATTTGTGTCAGTATAAACATATAGCCTAGGTAAATTAGGATCATCTTTTATAAGTGCATTTTTAGGAAACTTTAAAAGCTCTTTGTACATATATATATCACCTGCTGCACCAGCAATAAGAAATGCGCCTAGAAGAACGACTAAATTTGAGTCTATGATAATGCCTAAAATTGTTGGTAAAACACCAGTTGTCCATAAAGGTAATAATAAAGCTTTCTTCATCGCACTGTTTTTTAAAGGTTTAGTTGTTGTAGCATAAGCAACACCAAGCTTTAAATTTACACCATAATCAAGCTCTTTGATTTTTACTTTACCAAATATTACGAAACCAATCAGATGAAAAATTTCATGTAATACAATTAAAAAAATGTAACCAATGATAAAGATAAGGAAACTCCAAAATGTAATGGTTATTGTTAAATGTTGATGAATAAGACCATTGGCAATGATGAAAAGTACAGAAAGTAATAAAGTCGCCCATAAATTAACTTTTGCAATTTGTTTCATATTTAATTCGATAATGATTGGATTAGTATGATTTTCCAAAAAAATCACGTCCTTTTTTCCATTATATCTGAGTTTATTAGGAAAGTGGAAGGGATATTCTTTGTTGCAAACATTATAGAATTATGATACAATTCAACGATGTGAGTAATAGAATTATTCACTCCTTGCTCGCTCATGAAGTGAGCCAAAGTCCATAAGGAGGTGCAAAATTAGATGAGAAAGTATGAATTAATGTACATCGTTCGCCCAAACATTGAAGAAGAAGCTAAAAAAGCTTTAGTTGAACGCTTCAACGAAGTATTAACTTCAAATGGTGCTGAAATCATCGAGTCAAAAGAATGGGGCAAACGCCGCCTTGCTTACGAAATCAACGACTTCCGCGAAGGTTACTACCAAATCGTGAAAGTAAACGCTGGTACAGTAGCAATCGATGAGTACACTCGTTTAGCTAACATTAGTGAAGATATTATTCGTCACATCGCAGTTCGTGAAGAAGAATAATAATAAAAATTGAGATAAAAAAAGCTGAAAAGGAGGTTGTATTTGATGATTAACCGTGTTGTATTAGTTGGAAGACTAACAAAGGATCCAGAGCTTCGCTATACACCAAGTGGCATTCCGATGACTCGTTTTACAGTAGCTGTAAATAGAGCATTTTCGAATCAGTCAGGTGAACGTGAAGCTGATTTCATAAGCTGTGTGGCATGGAGAAAACAGGCTGAGAACTTAGCAAACTTCATGAAAAAAGGAAGTTTGATTGGTGTTGATGGTCGTATTCAAACAGGCAGTTTTGAAGGGCAAGACGGCAAACGTGTCTATACAACAGATGTAGTAGCAGATTCTGTGCAGTTCTTAGAGCCGCGCAGTGGAGGAGCTTCTCAAAACCAACAGTTTGGAGCACAGCCATCATATGGAAATCAGCCTGCATACAGTACAAGCCAACCACAGTATGGAAATCAACAGCAGGATTCGTTTGGTTCTTATCAACAACCTCAAAATCAGCAAAATTATACACGTGTAGATGAGGATCCATTTGCATCAAGCAAAGGTCCAATAGAAGTCTCTGAGGATGACTTACCATTCTAAAAAGCGTTAGAACGAAATAACGCTAAAAATAAACAAAAAGGAGGAGACTGTAAATGGCACAACGTCGCGGAGGCCGCAAACGCCGTAAAGTTTGCTACTTCACTTCAAACAACATTACTACAATCGACTATAAAGATGTAGATTTACTTAAAAAGTTCATTTCAGAACGCGGTAAAATTTTACCACGTCGTGTAACTGGTACAAGTGCAAAATATCAACGTAAATTAACTACAGCTATTAAACGTTCACGTATTATGGCATTATTACCATTCGTAGCTGAAGATAAATAAGCTATTAAAATAAAGCGCAACAAGGGTTTAACGACCTTTGTTGTGTTTTTTTATTTTTGTGAAGTTTGTATAATTACTTTAAAAATATTCAAAAAAGTTAGTGAATATTGCATATTAAAAACTTGGAATATATGTTCCTATCAGATACATTGACAGTAGAAAAACATCAGAGAAAGTTTCGCCAGCTACACTTATAGCTACCTTGCCATCAAAAGTTCATTTTTCAGACATTTAGAAGCTATTGGAGGATTTTTAGAAGAATCACCATTAGTTAATGCCTTTGAAAATTTAGCTATTGCTATCGCTTTTGGTTGTGCTATGGATAGTCCTTCTAGTAACCAGCACAATTCTTGTTGTGTTAAGTTTTGAACTTTTACTTCATTTTTCGGCCATTGTAGCTTCCCATTATCAATAAGTTTATAAAGTAATGCGAATCCATCACGATCAAAATATAAACACTTATAGCGATCACGACTCCATCCAGAGAAAAGAAAAACTGCATCGCTATATGGATCAAGTTGAAATGTATCCTGTACAAGTGTTGCTAGTCCATCAATGCCTTTTCTCATATCCGTTCGGCCACAAATGATGTAGATATTTTTTACCTTAGTAAAATCATGAATCATGATTACGCAATTCCTTAATAACCGTTTGAATGACGTAATTCTTAACGTCAGGGTAGAAGGAGATTTTTAAATGATTTGCTTGAATAACGCAAATAGGTTTTGCTGGTGTACGACCAGAAGAAGTAGTTTGAATGGCTTCCAATTTGACTGGAACGATTGATACTTTGTCCGTTGACATCAAAAAGCACCTCCCTTTAATTTGAACTGCACCCCGTCAAGTAGACAATGGAAATAATAAAAAGCTTTAGGCGGCTGGAGCTCTATATTCTAAAGGGCTTAAGCCGTTTAATGTTTCTTGATAACGTTCGTTATTATAGAACGTAATGTAGGTATTAACCGCTTCTTTTAACGCTTCGTATGACTCGAATTTATGTAAATAATACTTCTCTACTTTCAAAGTACCCCAAAATGCCTCAATTGGTCCGTTATCAATGCAGCGGCACACTCTTGACATACTATGACTCATTTTTGCTTCTTCCATGATTCGCTTAAACTGCTTTGATGTATATTGATAGCCACGATCACTATGTAAATTTTATTGTATCGCGATGAACATTAAAAATTTCCGCTACTTCATTTAATGTATAGCGCCCCTCGTGGTAAAACTTAATAATCTCTAATTTCTCTTCTTTAGAGAAGAAAAACTTTGACATAAAAAACTCCCCATTTGATAAACAGATTTTATTTTTTAATCTGTCTACCTAATAGGGAGCATATCAATTGATACCTTAATAGTACCGAGAGGTGCGATTAGAAAATATGCGTTATTTGATTTCGGGCTTACCTCCGATTTTTTAGTTAAGTATTTTATAATGTTATATAAATTTTGGAGGGTTATATTCTTTTCTTTAGTACTCTTTCCAATTGGAATCCCTTTACTAAAAAAAGATAGGAATATTGACGAGCCTATGAGGATTATATTTTTTACTATTAAGCGGCTATTAATTCGCTTTTTAAAAGATTCTTATTTCAACTAATAACAATTTAGTTTAAAAACGAGTAACGTATAATGATATTTCACGTCAAATTGTAAAGGGGGATATTCAATGAAAATAATCTTCTTGTTTTTCGGAATACTAATTTGTTCCTTACTAATGACTTCTTGTAATTCAGAAACAAATGAACAAAGAATCAGTGAAATAACAGCTAACGAACGAATAATTATTAATGGGAACCCAACTCCTGAAGAAATATTAGCAAACGATAAGGACGCAGATATTTTTCTAATTGGTGATGTTGTATATAAAAATGCAGAAGATATTGAGTGGGTTAGGGAACTCGATTTAACTTTAGGTGAGAAGTCGGGTGAAATTAGGGAAATTACAAATATTAGTAGTGAATTTGAGAGTTATACTGCTACTAAACTTCCTATTGGTACAGTTATATATACACCAGTTGAATCAAAAGGTCCGATAAAGATAGTGTTTATTGATAATAAAGAAATTCGTTATTTAGGAATGATAGAAGGATAATAATTTATTATTCAACAAACTGGACCTTTATCTGCTACGAACTTTCCCGACTCAAACAAGATGTGGTTAACACAATCTTGGTAAAGGCTAGGCAATTTATGATTTAAGGATATTATCAAGAAGTTGAATGAGGAGGTAACGCTATGAAGACCTCCCAATGGGGTGATGTAAATCATGGCACAAAAAAATGAAAAATAGGATAATTATAGAGTTATTAGAGAAGTGAATGTGGATTCTATTTATTCCACTTTCACAAATGTTTAGAAAAGTACTATGATAATTTTAAGAAGAAGTCTATAAATGTCAAAGGCTATGTTTAAGGAGATACTAATGACAAACTATACCCACCTAGAAGATGAAGAAATTATTTACTATGTATTTAATCTCAATTGGTTCCTTCCTAAGGAAATCCAAGAAGAGTCTATAGCAATCCTTTCCCAACTACCACCTGATAAAGTAGATATGTTGATTCCAAAGTATGGTAAAGAATGTTGGAAAAACGCAGTATCGATATTAATTAAAATGGGTTATCCAAGAAATAAAAGGGCTTTACCAAAGTTAGCACGTTTATTACAGGATAGAAATTGGCCAGGCGCGTTAGAGGCAATAGAGATATTTAGGAGGATAGGCAAGGAAATAAGCACTCCTTATATTGAAAGGGAATGTAAAGAGGCATTACGATGTAAGGATATTGATTGGCTAGAACATTTATCTTTTGCTTGCAATAGTTTGGGTTTAACGAAAGAGGACTTTAACAATGAGAGTATTTATGAACAGATGGAAAAGGTAGTGGAAGAATAATCTCATCTAAGGCATAGAAAAATGATTCCTCGTTACATAAATCGTAATAGTCAGCAAGCAAGTAATTAGCTTGTCTTAAAAATAGGGATTCATATTATAGGGTAATTACTATCAAAAGAAGAGATTGAATACAATTGTTAAAAAGTCGACAAAAACTAAAATAGGTTTGTCGGCTCTTTATCTTTTATTAACTTTTGAGTTTTTACATTAAAAATGCCCCTTTTATGTCTTACTGCTTTTTTGTCCAATAGACCAAAAAATGATACAATAGACGAATGAAAACATTTCTGAACTAGTATAAAGGAAGGTTACAGATGCCGAATAATCAAACAAAAGCTCTTGCACATGGTGCAATGATGATAGCACTATTTGGAGTAATCATGCTGATTATTTTATATGTACCACTGCTAAGCCTGATTGCAACAATATTTGCACCACTTCCAATTGCGTGGTATAGCGCTAATTATAATCGTACAATGTCTATTTTCGTGGCATTACTGGCATGTGTGATAACATTCATTTTTGGCGGTTTACTTGTTATACCAGCTGCCTTAATATTTTCCGCAATGGGTTTAGTCATCGGGATTAATATACAGCTCAAGAAAAGCAAGTTGTTCTTATTAATGACAACTGGACTCACAATGCTATTAGCATTTGCTGTTCTGTATGTTGTATCATTGCAGTTATTTGGAATAGATTTTATTAAAGATTCGATTGAATTCACAAGGACTAGTTACGATAGCTATTTGGAACTCACAAAAACTCTAACAGGGCAGACGCCACCAGTAAAAATGGAAGATTTAGAATTAATGTTTGCTATGATAGAGTCAACAATTCCAGCGGCAGTGACGCTTGGAGCCTTTGGGTTTGCATTTCTCATCATTTCAGTAAACTTACCAATTTTAAAAAGACTTAAAGTAGACGTACCAAAGTTTAGTGCATTTAAGGATTTAAGAATGCCGAAATCCATTCTTTGGTATTATTTAATTGTATTAACGATTAATTTGTTTGTAAGACCTGAAATTGGTACGACATTATATGTTATTATTTTAAATTTCTCTATGATTTTATGGGTATTATTAACAATACAAGGGTTATCGTTTATTCATTATTTCTTAGACAAAAAGTTTAAATTATCAAATTTTGTAAAAGTACTTGTCACAATTATGGCTATTCCGATATATTCCTTTGTAATTCTAATAGGAATATTTGATTTAGGATTTAATATTCGCTCACTAGTGAAGGATAAGATTCAGAAGTAAGGGGCTGATAATATGGATACTTACAGGAAAAGACCAATACGACATCCACTTTTGTATCTATCGATTATTGGACTAGTGGGGATTTCACTATTATTCATTTGGAATATCTGGCTTGGTTTAGGCTTTGCACTAGTCATGATGATTGGACTCGTGTATGCGTGGAAAGTGGAAAGAGCCTCATATATCCAAATCGAAAAGTATATCGAAACACTCTCTTATCGTATGAAGCGAGTTGGCGAAGAAGCATTGCTGGAAATGCCTATAGGGATAATACTTATTAATGACAAATTTATCATTGAATGGGCCAATCCGTTTATGTTACAAATTCTAGGTGTCGATAGTTTGTTAGGTGAGGAACTATTTGTTTTATCGGATGAGTTGTTTGAATTAACAAAATCGGATGAAAAAAGTGACCTAACCATTACAATTGGCGAGAAAAAATATCGTGTAATATTTAAACAAACTGAAAGACTTCTTTACTTTTTTGATGTAACTGAACAAGTCGAAATTAAAACACAATATTATGCTGATCGAACGGTTGTAGCCATCCTGTTTATTGACAATTACGATGAAATCACACAAGGTATGGACGACCAAACAAGGAGTTTAACGAATACACTTATCACTTCAATCATTAATGAATGGTCCGAAAATCATGGGATTTTTTCAAAACGTATATCCTCAGATAGGTTTTTATCTATTTTAAATGAATCGATTTTAAGTGAACTTGAAAAAGGGAAATTCGCTATTTTAGATGATATCCGTGAAAAAACAGCTCAAAAAAATCTCTCTTTAACACTTAGTATTGGCGTAGGAGCAGGTTCCTCTTCACTTATTAAGCTTGGAGAACTGGCGCAATCCAGTCTAGATCTTGTTTTGGGACGTGGTGGAGATCAGGTTGCCATCAAACAACCTGATGGGAAACTGAAGTTCTATGGTGGTAAAACTAACCCTGTTGAGAAGCGTACTCGAGTAAGAGCGAGAGTTATTTCCCATGCATTACAAGATTTAATACAAGAAAGTGATCAAGTCTTTATTATGGGACATAAAAACCCTGATATGGACGCTATTGGAGCCGGTATCGGTGTCCGTAAAATGGTTGAAAAAAACAAAATTAAAGGCTACATCATTGTCGACTTTAACGAATTAAATGGTAGTGTAAGCCGCTTAATGCAAGAAATTGAGAAAAATTCTGATATCTATCAATATTTTATAACGCCTGAAGAAGCGAAATTGAAAATGACAGAGAAATCATTACTTGTTATAGTGGATACACATAAACCATCCTTAGTCATTGACGAGCAACTATTAAATATATGTGACAAAATTGTAGTAATCGACCATCATAGACGAGGTGAGGATTTTATATCGAATACAACGCTTGTCTATATGGAACCATATGCATCTTCAACCTCTGAGTTAGTAACAGAGTTAATAGAGTATCAGCCAGAAAATGATAAAATTTCGAAGCTAGAAGCAACAGCTCTTTTATCGGGTATTATCGTTGATACAAAAAGTTTTACATTGCGAACGGGAGCAAGAACCTTTGAGGCCGCTTCGTATCTGCGAACTTACGGTGCTGACACAATATTAGTTCAACGGTTATTAAAAGAAGATATAAATACTTATATAGAGCGATCGAAAATTATTCAAACAGTGGAATTTGTACAACGCGGTATTGCTATTGCCCATGGTGAAGATCATCGACAATACGATTCCGTCATCATTGCACAAACTGCTGACATCTTACTAGCAATGAAGGATGTTTCAGCTTCCTTCGTCATTGCACATCGTCCAGATGGTTTAATTGGAATTAGTGCAAGGTCTTTAGGCGAAATCAACGTTCAGTTGATAATGGAAAAACTAGGTGGTGGTGGGCATTTAACCAATGCAGCATGCCAAATAGAAGCTGATACAATTTCAGAAGCTCAACAGATGTTGAAAAAAGCAATTATGGAAACGTTTGAAGGGAGTAATGAAGAATGAAAGTAGTATTCTTAAAAGATGTTAAAGGTAAAGGCAAAAAAGGTGAAATAAAAAATGTCGCTGACGGATACGCGCAAAACTTTTTAATTAAAAATGGTTATGCAGTCGAAGCATCTAAACAGGCATTAAGTCAATTAGAAGGACAAAAGAAATTAGAAGAAAAAAATGCAGCAGCTGAATTACAAGCAGCAAAAGATTTAAAAGAAAAAATTGAACAATTAACAGTGGAAATTAAAGCTAAATCAGGTGAAGGTGGAAGATTATTCGGTTCTGTATCAACAAAGCAAATTGCAGAAGCTCTTCAAAAGGCTTATGGTATTAAAATCGATAAGCGTAAAATGGAGAGTGAAGGAATTAGATCCTTAGGATATTCAAATATACCTGTTAAACTTCACAATGAAGTAAAGGCAACTTTAAAAGTACATGTTGTTGAAGAATCGTAAGGAGAGAAGGCCATGACTGATAACATCATGGACCGTGTCCCACCCCATAACCATGAAGCTGAGCAATCCGTTATTGGAGCCATATTCTTAGAACCAACTGCATTAATCACAGCTTCTGAAATATTATTACCAGATGATTTCTATCGTGTAAGTCATCAAAAGATATTTCAGACGATGCTTGATTTAAGTGATCAAGGAAAGCCAATTGATGTAGTAACCGTAACGGAAGAGCTATCGAGTAAAAAAGAGCTTGAGGATGTTGGGGGTCTATCCTATTTAACAGAATTAGCGAATGCTGTGCCAACTGCTGCAAATATTGGCCACTATGCGAAAATCGTAGAAGAAAAAGCAATTTTAAGACGTTTAATCCGTGTAGCAACAGGTATTGTTGAAGACGGATTTACAAGAGAAGATGAAGTCGAAGCTTTATTATCTGAAGCCGAGAAGAAAGTAATGGAAGTTTCCAATCGAAAAAACGCGGGAGACTTCAAACATATTAAAGATGTCCTTGTTCATACCTATGATAATATTGAACAACTTCAAACTCGTAAAGGTGATGTAACAGGGATTCCAACAGGCTTTAGAGATTTAGATAAAATGACTGCTGGTTTCCAACGAAACGATTTAATTATTGTAGCAGCCAGACCATCTGTAGGGAAAACAGCATTTGCATTAAATATTGCTCAAAATGTAGCGATAAAAGCACGAGAAAACGTAGCAATCTTTTCTCTTGAAATGGGTGCAGAACAGTTGGTAATGCGTATGCTTTGTGCGGAGGGTAATATTGATGCACAAGTATTACGTACAGGTGCTCTCACAACGGAAGACTGGGGTAAATTAACGATGGCGATGGGAAGTCTGTCCAATTCGGGTATTTATATTGATGATACGCCAGGTGTTCGTATAAGTGAAATTCGGGCAAAATGCAGACGTTTAGCACAAGAAAATGGATTAGGAATGATTTTAATCGACTATTTACAGCTGATCCAAGGTAATGGACGACCAGGAGAAAACCGTCAGCAGGAAGTATCTGAAATTTCCCGTTCCTTAAAAGCACTTGCTCGTGAATTAAAAGTTCCTGTTATTGCCTTATCACAGTTATCGCGCGGTGTAGAACAAAGACAAGATAAACGACCTATGATGAGTGATATTCGTGAATCAGGAAGTATTGAGCAAGATGCCGATATCGTTGCCTTCCTATATCGTGATGATTACTACGATAAAGAAACAGAAAACAAGAATATGATCGAAATCATTATCGCAAAGCAACGTAATGGTCCAACAGGTACAGTGACGCTTGCATTTAAAAAAGAGTTTAATAAGTTTATAAATATTGATTGGTCACAGCAACCAATGGCACAGCCTCAAGCTTAAAAATACAGAACACGAACATTTATTGGAAAATAACAATAATATGTTCGTGTTTTTTCATTTTCTTCATTGACTATACTAGTAATCATTGTTACAATAGTTCTGTTTGATAAATGAACTGTACTTAAATGAACGGTTTAGCACATACTAAAATAAAATGACTGTTATTTAAAACGGGATAAAGGGCGCAGCAAGCGTCTAGCGGAGGTGCTGATATGACATCAGTTGTAGTTGTGGGGACACAATGGGGAGACGAAGGTAAAGGGAAAATTACGGACTTCTTATCTAAAAAAGCAGATGTAATCGCTCGTTTTTCTGGCGGAGATAACGCTGGTCATACAATTAAAATTGGCGACGAAACTTACAAATTACATTTAATTCCATCAGGTATTTTTTATACAGAAAAAACTTCAGTTATGGGTAACGGAATGGTTATCAATCCGAAATCTTTAGTAACTGAATTAAAAGGGTTACAAGAACGTGGTATTGATACTTCAAATCTACGTATTTCGAATCGTGCACAAGTAATCCTTCCATATCATATCTACCAAGATAAAGTAGACGAAGCATCACGTGGAGATAAAAAAATCGGTACGACTTGTAAAGGTATTGGCCCATGCTACCAAGACAAAATTGCACGTATGGGTATCCGCATTGCGGATTTACTAGATCGCGAAGTATTCGAACAAAAACTACGTGAAAACCTAGAAAAGAAAAATCGTCTATTCGAAAAATATTACGAAGTAGAAGGATTAAAATTTGAAGATATCTTTGAAGAATATTACGCTTTCGGTCAAGAAATCGCAAAATACGTAACAGATACTTCTAAGGTTTTAAACGATGTATTAGATGAAGGCGGCCGTGTACTATTCGAAGGTGCACAAGGGGTAATGTTAGACGTTGACCATGGTACTTATCCATTTGTTACATCTTCAAACCCTGTTGCAGGCGGAGTAACAACTGGTACAGGTATCGGTCCATCTCACGTTTCTCGTGTTGTTGGTGTATGTAAAGCATATACGTCTCGTGTTGGCGATGGTCCATTCCCAACGGAATTATTTGATGAAATTGGTCATCACATTCGTGAAGTAGGTCGTGAATACGGTACAACAACAGGTCGTCCGCGTCGAGTTGGTTGGTTTGATTCAGTAGTAGTACGCCATTCTCGTCGAGTAAGTGGTATTACAGATCTAGCATTAAATTCAATTGATGTATTATCTGGACTTGAAACGGTAAAAATTTGTACAGCTTACGAATATAAAGGTGAAATCATTACTGAATATCCAGCAAGCTTACATGTTCTTGAAGAATGTAAACCAGTTTATGAAGAGCTTCCAGGCTGGTCAGAAGACATTACGGCTGTTCGTACATTAGAAGAGCTACCAGAAAACGCTCGTAAATATGTTGAACGTGTTGTTGAACTAACGGGAATTGATTTAATGACATTCTCAGTAGGCCCTGCTCGTGAACAAACAAATGTAGTAAATGCAATTTGGGAATAAGATTAAGCTCCTGAAGGATTGTCGTCCTTTAGGAGTTTTTTTATTGATAAATATTACTAAATAATGTTTTTAATTTCCAATTTAAAACCAATTGTGAAGAAATTTTGAAAATTTGGGTATTTCATTTTCATAACAAATAAATTTATACTATAATAAATATAAATTTACTAGAAAAGTATTTTTACCTCTAAATTCTAATCTTTAGAAAACTCCCTATGGAAATAAAGCGCTTACATTTCCCTGTCACATTATTCAAAAGCCATTAAGTTATTCGCATACAAAATACGAATCACAATGTTAGGTGTATTATGTATGTTTATATAAAAAATAAGGAAGGAAGGGTAATTATTTGAATGTATTAATAGAGAAAATAAAAGAGGTAGTTTACGCTGTTCTCCCCATTACCATCATTGTTTTAATATTAAATTTTACTATAACACCTTTGGAAACCCCATTAATCGTTCGGTTTATATTAGGAGCCATTTTAATCATAATTGGATTAGCCATCTTTTTAATAGGAGTAGACATAGGTATTACACCAATTGGACAAACGATGGGGAAAGCCATTGCAAAATCTAATAAACTATGGATTGTTGCAATTGCGGGCTTATTATTAGGATTTTTCATCTCCATTGCAGAACCTGATCTACATATTTTAGCGGGCCAAATTGAATTAGTAACATCCGGTGTTATTTCGAAAACATTGATTGTTGTGGTCGTATCAATTGGGATCGCTGCACTTATTGCCATCGGATTAATAAGAATTGTTTACAATTTCCCACTATATAAATTATTATCTATTCTTTATTTTGTAATATTAATTCTTGCTATATTTACTTCACCAGAGTTTTTAGCTATCTCCTTTGATGCATCTGGAGCTACGACGGGGGCATTAACAGTACCGTTTATATTAGCACTTGCTTTGGGGGTTTCATTATTAAAGAAAGATTCTAAAGCTTCTGAGAAAGATAGTTTTGGATTGGTTGCTATTGCTTCAACAGGCGCTATCATCTCCGTCATGATCATGAATATTATTTCTGGGACAGATGAGATGTCAGGAAGCTTAGAACAACATGAAGTATCACAATCTATCATCTCTCCCTTCTTATATAAATTACCAATCATAGCACAAGAAATATTTATTGCTTTAATGCCAATTTTGATTGCCTTTTTAATCTTTCAAAAGATTTCCTTTAAAATGTCAAAGAAATCTGTTAAAAAGATTTTAATGGGTTTATTATTTACATTTTTAGGTCTAGTACTGTTTTTAGTTGGAGTCAATGCTGGATTCATGGATGTTGGTGCTGCAGTAGGCTTTAATATCGCATCATTAGATAACAAAGCATATGTTATCATTGTAGGTTTTATTTTAGGATTAGTAACAATTTTGGCTGAGCCAGCAGTGCACGTGTTAACACACCAAATCGAGGATGTAACAAGTGGATATGTAAAGAGAAAAGTCGTGATATTCTCACTTTCCATTGGTGTAGGTCTAGCTATTGCTTTATCTGTTATAAGGGTCCTTGTGCCTGAACTTCAATTATGGCATTATTTATTACCGGGTTATGTAATCGCAGTAGCAATGACTTATTTTGTACCTAAATTGTTTGTTGGGATTGCCTTTGATTCTGGAGGAGTGGCATCTGGACCGATGACTGCAACCTTTGTACTAGCATTTGTTCAAGGTGCAGCAGAAGCTGTGGAAGGTGCAAACGTGTTAGTGGATGGATTTGGTATGATTGCTATGGTAGCCTTAACACCTTTAATCGCCTTACAGGTTTTAGGTTTAGTCTTTAAACTTAAATCGAAAAAGGAGGGATTAGAAAATGACTTCTAATTCGAATATTCCTGATTTCGAACTAGCGTGTGTCATCGTAAACTTTGGATTAGGAAGTAAAATTTTAAGAGCAGCAAAAAAAGCAGGCATTTCAGGAGGAACTGTCCTTATAGGTAGGGGAACAGTAAAAAATCGACTTCTTGAATTATTATCATTAACAGATGTAAAAAAAGAAATTGTTCTCATGGTTTCAAGTAAAGAGGTAGTTGAACATGTACTTGAAGAAATTAGTGAAAAATTTCATTTTGAAAAACCGAATAGTGGTATCGCCTATACTACATCCGTTTTACAAGTTATAGGCGCTAGAAGTTGTAAGAGCGAGCAGGTAAATGAGGAAAGAGGTGCTGATAACTCAATGTACGAGGCGATTACAGTAATTGTAGAACGTGGAAATGCTGAACTTGTAATAGATGCAGCAACTGAGGCAGGTTCTAAAGGTGGAACGATTATTAATGGGCGAGGTTCTGGCATTCACGAACGAAGTAAATTGTTTTCAATGGAAATAGAGCCTGAAAAGGAAATCGTATTAATTCTTTCACACAAAGACAGCACAGAGAATATTGTTTCAGCGATTAGAGAAAAAATAAAAATTGATGAACCTGGAAACGGGATTATCTTTATACAAGATGTAAGTAAAACATATGGATTATATAAATAATAAGTAAATAAAAAGTGATTGCAGGAATGTTAAACTGCAATCACTTTTGTTTTACATAATGGATTAATGGATAGCTTTCTTTTTAAAGCGTCCACCCTTAACCTCACTAATATTCCCAATAGCAAGAAAAGCTTGAGTATCTATACTTCTTACAATCTCCTTCATTTTCGACTCTTCCAGTCTTGTAATAATACAGAAAATCACTTTTTTATTATTTCCTGTATAAGCACCTTCTCCATGTAAATATGTAACACCACGACCAAGCCGATCCATGATAGCTTGTCCAATTTCCTCAATCTGCTCACTTATGATATAAATCGATTTTGACTCCTCCATACCAAGCACAACAATATCAATTACCTTTGATGCAATATAATAGGCGACTACGGAATACATTGCCTGTTCCCAGGTGAAGACGAAGCCAGCAGCAGTAAAGATAATGACATTTATAAATAAAATAACTTCCCCTACTGAAAACGGCGTCTTTTTGTTAAATAGAATTGCCAAGACTTCTGTGCCATCAAGACAGCCCCCATAACGTATTACAATACCTACGCCAATACCGAGTAAAATTCCGCCGAAAATTGTAGCTAATAATAAGTCTTTTGTAAAAGGATGCAAATGGTGCATAAGAACAGTTGACACTGAAAGAATAGAAATTCCTAAAGTAGTTGTTAGGGCAAAAGTTTTCCCAATTTGTTTATAACCAATGAAGATAAAAGGAAGATTAATAATGAAGATAAATACACCAATTGGTAATCCGAGAAAATGTGAGAGGATAATGGATATCCCAACGATTCCACCATCCATAATGTTATTTGGGACTAAGAATAACTCTAAGCCTGCACCGAATATCAATGCGCCAATAATGACCATGATAATTCGGAAACTTATTTGCCCAAAAGTAAGTTTTGAGGCTTTTACAGCACTTTGAACCATATAGTCTCCCCAATCTTGAAAATTTGTATTTCTATTTTAATTTTATATGATAGGTACTTGTATAACAAAAATTTTTACATTTTATTTCAAAATATTCTTTCATTTTATTTACTATTTTATAAAATTTTCAATCCATGAATATACTTTTTAAGTGTAAAAAGCCCCTATAATAATGGTTTTCTTTATCAAAAAATATAAAAAAAGTACTATAAATAAAAACTAACTATTAAAAATAACAAGAAAAATGTATAAATATCTCAAAATTTGAATATTAATAATAAAAATAGTTTCCATAATAAGGGTTAGTAGTATCTTTGATTCTCTCTTTTGTAACAAAAAATGTGCAAATAATACATTTTCATTACAAAAGACTCAAACTATACCACTCAAATTAGTATTATGGTACATTGTTAAAGTGAGAAATTATACATGGTAAATTTAACTATTTATTTATAGCGGACTTTGGAAGGGGCTTTATTTATGAGTTCGAATTGGAACAATAAAAAAGACTTTACAAAGCAAGAAACTTTTAGTCTTTTTCAACATCATAAAGGAATGTTAAAAACAGCTGCCGTATCAGCCATACTACTTTCAAGTGTAACATTCAATTTAGTATTTGCTACTGGCTCTGAGGATAGAAGCACGATCGATAAAATTTACCATATTTATGTAGGTAAGGATTATGTTGGGGCAGTTTCAAATGTCGCTTCAGTACAAAAAATTGTTGAAGTGAAAGAAAAAGAAGCCAAAACACAATTTAAAGAATTGTCAGTTGACGCGGAATCAAGTATTTCATTGGTACCTGAACAAGTGTATTCTTACCAAACAAATGATACAGAAGTATTGTCGCTTCTCAATGAACAGTTAGTTGCAAAAGCAGATGCTTATGCTTTAAATGTTGATGGTCAGCCAGTTGTTTATTTAAAAAATAAAGAAGATTACGAAGAAACACTTCGTTTATTAAAGCTAGAATATGTAACAGAAAAACAATTAGCAGAGTTAGAGGCTAATGAAATTACTAGTGGTTCGCTACCAGAATTAGAAGTTAATCAAACAAGAATATTAGAAATAAAGATAGAAGATGTTTCAGGTAAAGAAGCAAAAATTATCCCTTCTAAAATTTTAACTCCTGAAGATGCAGTTCAGTATTTACAAACTGGTACTTTAGAAAAAGAGTTATATACAGTTAAAGCAGGCGATGTATTAGGTTCTATTGCAATGAATCATGATTTAACAACTAAAGAATTACTTGCTTTAAACCCAGATTTAACAGAAGAGTCGGTTTTACAAATCGGTCAAGAAATAAACGTAACAGTTGAAAAACCATTAGTTAATGTTCAAGTCGTTTTAGAAAAATTAAAACGTGAAAAAATTGATTATGAGAAAATTATTGAACAAGACGAAAATATGTACAAAGGTGAGCAAGTCGTTAAGCAAGAGGGTTCTTTTGGTAAAAAAGAAGTTTCATATTTAATCACTGAAGTAAATGGCCAAGTGGAAGAAAAAGCTGTTACAAACGAAGTTATTCTTGAAGAGCCAGTTGATCATATTGTTAAGGTTGGTACAAAAGTTATCTCTTCCCGTGGTACAGGTGACTTTGCATGGCCAACTAATGGCGGTTATATTTCTAGTACGATGGGAACAAGATGGGGTGAATTCCATAGAGGAATTGATATCGCTCGTCCATCTAACTACAATATAAAAGCTGCTGATAATGGTGTTGTTACTGCTGCAGGTTGGGATGGTACATACGGTTATCGAATTATCATCAATCATAATAATGGATATGAGACATTATATGCACATTTATCAAGAATAGACGTAAATATTGGACAAGTAATTCCAAAAGGTTCTGTTATTGGAATTATGGGGTCAACGGGTAATTCAACAGGAACACACCTACATTTTGAAGTTCATAAAAATGGAGCTATTGTTAATCCACTAGCATATTTTTAAACTCTGGTAGAATTTAATTGTTAAATTCTAAATTTGGGACAGTCCAATCTATGGGCTGTCTTTTTTCATCTGAAAAAATTATTCCTTAATTTCGGGAAATGAAAGAGGTTTTCATTTTATCTACTGCGAATATAAATGATAAAATTAATAGAAGTTTCTTTTTTTCTAAAAGGTATTCGGGCAATTATTTCCCAGAAAATGATTTTCGTTAGTTTGTTATAATGATGTAAGTGATTTCTTTCATATATATTTTAAAAGGATAAAAAAATACGACTAGAAGAGTATAACGATATATAACTATATAAAAAGGAGAAATAGAATATGACAAAGACAATATTAGTTGTTGACGATGAGAAGCCAATTGCAGATATTTTGCAATTCAATTTAGTTAAAGAAGGATATCAAGTAATCTGTGCTTATGATGGGGATGAGGCACTTCAAAAGGTGGAAGAATCTCAGCCAGATTTAATGCTATTAGATATTATGCTTCCAAAAAGAGATGGTATGGAAGTATGTCGAGAAATTCGAAAAAAATATGATTTCCCAATTATAATGCTTACAGCAAAAGGCTCTGAAATTGATAAAGTTCTGGGGCTTGAAATGGGAGCTGACGATTATGTAACAAAACCATTTAGTACACGTGAGTTAATTGCGCGAGTAAAAGCAAATATGCGACGCCTTCAAACAAATTCAAATGTAGAAGATGAAAAAGAAGAGTCAAATGATATTGTTATTGGGTCATTAGTGATTCAACCAGATGCATATTTAGTTTTAAAACGTGGAGAAGCAATTGAATTAACTCATCGTGAATTTGAGTTAGTTCATTATTTAGCGAAACATATTGGTCAAGTGATGACAAGGGAACATCTTCTTCAAACTGTATGGGGTTATGATTACTTTGGAGACGTACGTACAGTTGATGTGACAATTAGACGTTTACGCGAAAAGATAGAAGATAATCCAAGTCATCCGAATTGGATTGTGACTCGCCGAGGTGTAGGTTATTATTTGCGAAACCCTGAGCAGGAGTAAATTAAATGCATAGAGTTAACTTTTTCAAATCGATCCACGTTAAACTTGTATTAATATATGTCTTATTAATCATTATTGCACTGCAAATCATTGGATTATATTTTTCACAGGAATTAGAGGAAAATCTAAAATACAATTTCCAAGAATCGATCAATCAAAGAATAGATTTAGTTCAGTATAGCATTCGAGAAGAAATGTTAAGAGAAAGAGATGAGCAATCGCCATCTCTTGAGCAAAGCTTGAGTTTAATTTTACGTGAATTTGCGACGGGAGATATTAATGCAATTCGAGTAATCGACAATCGTAATCGTGTCTTAGCAACTTCAGAAACAAATAACCAATCTATTATCGGTCAAAGAGCGAATTACGATATTGTAAATCAATCCATTGCAGCCCAAACATCTATCGATAAGATTGCCTTAAGTGCAGAAACACAAAGTCGAGTATGGGTTTTAGCGACACCGATTTTTAATTCACTTGGGCCAAATGGTGAAATCATTGGCACGATTTATATTGAGTCAAATATCGAAAATGTATTTGACCAGGTGAATGAAATCAATCAAATATTTGCTGTTGGTACGGCAATGTCACTAGTTATTACCATTATCCTAGGGATATTAATTGCTCGAACGATTACCCGACCTATTTCAGATATGCGTAAACAAGCACAAGCAATGTCACGAGGTAATTTCTCGCGTAAAGTTCGTGTTTATGGGAACGATGAAATTGGTCAATTAGCTATTTCATTTAATCATCTAACAAATCGTCTTCAGGAAGCAACTGCTACAACAGAGGCAGAGCGAAGAAAACTATCCTCTGTTTTAACGAATATGACAGATGGCGTTATTGCAACTGATCGCAAGGGGAAAGTTATTTTGATTAATGACCCAGCCCTTAATTTCTTAAATACTTCAAGAGAGGCGACGCTCAACCGCCCCATCGCTTCTGTGTTAGGACTTGAACAGGATTATAGTTTTGAAGATTTATTAAATATGAAGGATTCGGTCAACTTAGACTTTAGTTCGCCAGAAAATCGGTTAATTTTGCGTGCGAATTTTTCTGTCATTCAAAAGGAGACTGGCTTTGTAAATGGTTTAATCACGGTGCTACATGATATTACTGAACAAGAAAAGATTGAAATGGAGCGACGTGAATTTGTCGCAAACGTATCTCATGAGCTACGTACACCTTTAACAACAATGCGCAGCTACCTAGAGGCACTAGCAGATGGTGCATGGAGAGATGAAGCTATTGCACCGACTTTCCTGAATGTAACGCAAACAGAAACAGAACGAATGATTCGACTAGTAAATGATTTATTGCAATTATCGAAAATGGATAGTCGCGATTATAAGTTAAACAAGGAAATTGTTGAGTTTAATACATTCTTTAACCGAATTATCGATCGATTCGAAATGTCAAAATCCCAACATGTTGAGTTTAAAAGATACTTACCGGAATCTTCTTATTTTGTTGAGATTGACACAGATAAGCTAACGCAGGTAATTGATAATATCATTTCAAATGCATTGAAATATTCGCCTGATGGTGGAAATATTCGATTCGGTGTTACCGTTCAAGAAAGCGTATTAAAAGTAATGATTTCTGATGATGGTATGGGAATACCAAAAGAAAATGTCACAAAAATTTTCGATCGCTTTTATCGAGTGGATCGCGCAAGGTCGCGTGCGATGGGCGGTACAGGTTTAGGACTAGCTATTGCTAAAGAGATGATTGAAGCACATGGCGGAAAAATTTGGGCGGAAAGTGAGGAAGGTGTTGGTACGACAATTTTCTTCACATTACCGTATGAATTGGACGAGGCGGGTGAATGGGATTGAAATATATTGAACATATAAAATCAATTGCATTAACGATCCTAGTTTTATTAAGCCTTTTGTTGACTTTTTCAATATGGAGCTATACGCCAAATTTGCAAATTATTGAGGAAACACCTGTTAATCAAATTTCTGTGGGTTCTGAAAAAGTAATAGAGGACGTGATTAAGCCTTATCGAATTCTTTTTCATGAAGGAGATAATTTTTTTGGAACTGTAACATCTACAGAAATCGATGAAATTATGGGAAAAATATCAAATTGGAAATCATCGGGTTTCCAATTTGTGCAAAGTAATCTAACCGATGAAAAATTAAATAACCTTTTAAAAAATGATAAGCGAATTACACTCTTTTATGAATCTGAAGTACCTTTAAATGCCATTAATTCGGTGATGTTTTTTTCTGAGCAAGAGATACCTAATATTTCGTTTAATCGATTAATCATCGACTGGAATAAACTTTCCGTAAACAACACGATTACGATTTATTTAGCTAGTAGAGAGAATGGTACGTTGTATAGTACGGATATACATGTCAGTGAAGAGCAATTTGTGAATTCAATTGTTGTTCCATCACGAAATCTAGGAACGTATCAAGAAGTAGAACGCGCTAAAGGATTATCGCTATATGTACCTACTAATGAATTTGATTTGTTGAAATATACGTATTATATAGACGAGATTTCACCTGAAACATTTAAAAATATATTATTTGTGGAGCCAAGTATTGTACAACGAAATATAGAAAGCCCAATATCCGAAAGATATATTGATAGTATGGCACTTATGACGGTTGATACAAATAGTAAGATTTTTAATTATGTATACCCAGCTTCTGAAAGCTATGAAGATATTTCACCTTCCAAGTTATTAAAAAATAGCTTTGAATTTGTCAATGAGCATGGTGGATTTACAGGTGACTATCGATATAAAAATATGAATGCACCAAGACATCTAGTTGAATATCAGCTTTATCTACAGGGGCTACCAGTATATAGCAATGTTACACTGACAAGGATTTCAATCACGTGGGGAGAAAAACAAATTTTCCGTTACAGAAGACCGTATTACTTATTAGATATGGACATATCTTCAGAGAAATATTTAACAAGTTTACCTTCTGGGACTGAAATGATCGAAAGAATTAGCCAGTCACAAAATATCCAATTGGCTAATATTGATGAGCTATATATCGGATATTACTTAACTCAAAATGATAATAAACTTTTATACACACTTGAACCAAGTTGGATTGCAATCATTAATGGGGTTTGGACACGATTGACACCGGAAGTATTAGGAGGCGATGAATATGGATTGGAGTAAATCAAAATCGATATTCATCTTCGTGTTTCTAATATTGGATATATTTTTATACTCACTCTATTTAAATCGTCTAACAGAGGCTCAAAAGGTTGAAGTATTGGGAGAAAAGACAATTGAAGCACGATTAAACGATGACAATATTACTTTTAATACATTGCCTATTGTAGAGACTGCCCCATACTTGTCTGGTAGTGTGAAAAAGTTTGAAGAAGACGATATTAACCTATTTAATGATCAAAGTGTTTCCGTCGAAAATGACTCGAAATTAGTTGTTACTTTGCAGGAGCCTATAGCTATCAAAAATATTAATAATCCAACAAGCTATGCAGAGTTTATTCAGGCATATGTGTTTGATGGAACGTCTTACACTCTTTGGGATATCGATGAAAATAATCGCACTGCTACATTTTTTCAGCGTGTCAATGACCGAACAATCTATTACAATATAAATGGAATGGTAAAAGTCTATTTAAATAGCGATAATGAAATCTATATGTACGAACAAACGCTGTTAGAAGATTTTGAAGTATACGAAGAAGAAAATCTACTAACACCAATTCAAATTATACAAATCCTCTATTCAAGAGGTTTACTAAAGCCAGATTCACAAATTACACAAGTCAAACTGGGGTATTCAACTCTAGTTCAATTAACACAAACACAAGTATTCGTACCAACTTGGGAAATAAAAGTAACAACTGCTGATGACGAGGAAGAAGAATATTTTGCGAATGCAATTGAAGGACAAGTAATCGATGTAAAACTCGATCAAACAAATGTAGAAGTAGAAGAATAGGGAGTAATAGTATGCGATTTAGTGTTTTAGCAAGTGGCAGTACTGGAAATGCCGTATATGTAGAAAATGATGAACATGCATTTTTAGTAGACGTAGGTTTAAGTGGTAAAAAGATGGAGCAACTATTTGCTAAAATCGATCGTGATATGAGTAAATTATCAGGTATTCTTGTCACTCATGAGCACAGTGATCATATAAAAGGGCTTGGCGTGGTTGCTCGTAAATATAAAATCCCCGTCTTTGCCAACGAAAAAACATGGCAAGCAATGGACGGTCATATTGGTAACATACCTACTGAGCAACGTTTTCATTTTGATATGGAAGCAGTTCAATCCTTTGGGTCCCTAAGTATTGAATCCTTCGCAGTATCTCATGATGCTATTGATCCAATGTTTTACGTTTTCCACGAAGGTGATCGCAAGCTGGTCATCATTACTGATACAGGATATGTTAGTGATCGCATGAAGGGGATAATACGTGGAGCAGATACCTTTGTGTTCGAAAGTAATCATGATATAGGCATGCTGCAAATGGGACGCTATCCATGGTCGATTAAACGACGCATTCTAAGTGATGTTGGACATGTTTCCAATGAAGATGCCGCCATTGCCATGAGTGAAGTAGTTTTTGAAAAACCGACTCATATTTATTTATCACATTTAAGTAAAGATAATAATATGAAAGATTTAGCGCGGATGAGTGTAACTCAAACATTACAGTCAAATGGTATTATTACAGGAGAATTTGTACACCTGCATGATACAGATGCAGAAGAACCAACTTTATTAGTAACTGTATAAAATTTGATGAAATAACTAAGAACTTTGTTATCAAGCAAAGTTCTTTTTTTATTTTTACTTTATTTCATTTTCATGTAATTTTAATGTTTGATTTGTATCATAATGACAAAAGAAAGGAAGGATGAGTGATTTATGAGTTATTTTAACGATGATGAAAACAGACAAAATGAAATGAATACTCCAAATAATACTCCATATAATCCGAACAGTTCATATTCAAATGAACCGAATACCATGAATACTCACTATTCTCCATTACAAGAGCGGCTTAAGAAGGAAGAAGAAGAGAATAAACGTAAGGCAAATCGTAAAGGTGGAAACAAAGGTGGCTATTTTGTTAGTGCATTGGCAGGTGTGATTGCTGGTGCATTAATTATGTGGTTACTGCTTCCTTCACTAGTAGGACAGCTTCCTAGTAGCTCAGCCGCATCTGATGGAAATAACAAAATACAAACTTCCATTGATCAAACCGCTACAGAAGTAACAACAGATATTACCAAAGCAGTTGAGAAGGTATCGGATGCAGTTGTAGGAATTACGAATATACAGGAAGTAACAGATTTTTGGAATCAACAATCTATGGAGCAAGAAGCAGGTAGTGGGTCAGGAGTTATATACAAGGTGGAAGGAGACAAAGCATTCGTTATTACGAACTATCATGTTGTGGAAAACGCAAAGCAACTAGAGGTTACATTAGCTGATGGGACGAAAGAAAAAGCTTCTCTTGTTGGTAGTGATATTTGGACAGATTTAGCCGTTGTATCAATTAGTAGTGAGCATGTAGATACAGTTGCAGAATTTGGTGATTCCGATGTTTTAAAACAAGGAGAGACAGTAATTGCTATTGGGAACCCATTAGGCTTAGATTTCTACGGTTCAGTCACAACAGGTGTCATTTCTGGTAAGGATCGAGCAGTACCAGTGGATTTAAACGCTGATGGCTATGAAGATTGGGAAACAGAGGTACTACAAACAGATGCTGCGATCAACCCTGGGAATAGTGGTGGTGCGCTAATTAATATTGCAGGAGATTTAATAGGAATTAACTCTATGAAGATTGCAGAATCAACTATTGAAGGATTAGGCTTTGCAATTCCAATTAACACAGTAATTCCAATCATTGAAGAGCTTGAACGAAATGGTGAAGTACGCAGACCTACAATGGGTATCGGTTTATTAGACTTAACAGATGTTCCAGCATTTTATCAACAACAAACATTGCAATTACCTGAAGAAGTTACAACAGGTGTTGTCGTATCCGAAGTTGTTCAAGGATCACCTGCATACCGCGCGGGTGTAAAACAATATGATGTGGTCATTGAAATGGACGGTGTAAAAATCGAGAACTCCATTGATTTGCGACAACATTTATACAACGAAACGGAAATTGGCGATACAATCCAAATGAAAGTATATCGTCAGGGTAAAATCGTTGAATTGAATTTAAAATTAACAGAAGGTACAAATGTATAATAAATAGTATAAATTTGATGATTAGTTATCGACAATAATCACAGATCAAATGTGGATAACTATAGGTTATAAACAAAGTTTTTACACAGTGAGTAGTGGAAGAAAATCTATTTCTTTCCTACTCCTTTTTTGTTTGCTACAATGGTTTGTGGATAAAATGAGAAAAATGTGAATAACTTTGTGGAAATTTTCAAACAAAAAGGAGTTATAGTAAATGGAGAAATATAGCTGTGAAACACATATAGATCACGCTTTAGATATGTTTGTAGCAGAAACAAAAGAGTTTCCTATTATGGATAAATTGAAAGAGGAAGAAAAGTTATCCACAAAATGTTCCTACTGTGATGCACCTGCAACATATATTGTATCAAGTAAATAACTTTACACAATATGTAGGTTGCATCTGTGAGTAGTGTGGATAACTTTGTGGATAAAATGTTTGTAAACAAAATGTAAATGTGTATAAACTGTGTATAGCAACTTAAGTGGTAATGAAAATAGATAGAAATTCAAGTATCACGTGGTTTGAAAATAGAGTGGTAAAATATACCCTTTCTATTTCCACTTTGTGGATTGTTTTTTGTGAAAGAATTGTAAAGGTGGATAAGCTGTGAATATCTCAATCATTTCGGTTGGTAAGTTAAAAGAGAAATATTTAAAAATGGGAATCGACGAATATGTGAAACGTCTAGGTGCCTATGCAAAGATAGATATCATCGAGGTGCCAGACGAAAAAGCACCTGAACAATTAAGTCAAGCCGAAATGGAAATCGTAAAGCAAAAAGAGGGAGAACGAATTTTAGCAAAGGTTAGCGATGGCATGCACGTCATCGCCCTAGCTATAGACGGTAAAATGAAATCCTCGGAAGAACTAGCAGCAGGTTTAGAATCACTCATGACCTATGGAACGAGCAAAATCACTTTTGTCATCGGCGGATCTCTCGGCCTACATGAAGACGTATTAAAACGCGCGGACGAAAAACTAAGCTTCGGCCGCATGACATTACCCCACCAATTGATGAAGCTCGTATTAGTGGAGCAGATTTATAGGAGTTTTCGGATTATTAAGGGAGAACCATATCATAAGTAAATGAGGTTTAAATAGGAATTTAAGAACAGTCTAATTTTAAAATAGATTAGACTGTTTATTTTTCTTAAAATATACTATTAATGGATGGAATGTTTATTAGGGGGATATACTAATGAATCTAGATATTATAAGTATTGACGAGTTAAACTTAGAAGTAGAACGTGAAAAAATATGTATCAAATATGAAGAAAAAGATAATCTTGATTTGCAGAAAGTTAGAATATTTAAATCTACTTTTTCGAATGTTGGTCTAAAAAAAGCTCAATTTAACAGTTGTAGTATAAATAATTCATTGTTTGAAAATTGTTATTTAAGATATGCAATATTTAATAATGTGGATTTAACAGGTTCGACTTTTATAAATTGTGACTTATCAAATGTGAAACTTAATTCCTGCAACATCAGATATGTTGAATTTAGAAATTGTCAAATAAATTTAAAAGAAGTATTGGGCTGTTTACCACAGGAAACAAATTTAAAAATACAATTATTAAAAGAATTAAGATTAAATCAAATAAGTATTGGTGATAACAAGGGTGCGGACGATTTACTAATAAAAATTCTAGATGCTGAAAAGGCTTTATTAATGGAGCGTGTAAAATGTGAAACAAGTTATCATCAAGAGAGAGAAGATTTTGTTTCTAGAGTTAAAGCATACTTTAATTATATTTTATTAAGTCTGAATGATTTAATATGGGGATATGGTGTAAAATTATCCAGACTTTTTAGAATAGCGCTTACTATAATTTTTATATTTGCTATTCTAATTTACTTATGTACTGATGCTGAATATATCTCTACAACTATAGCAGGTAATGTTTTAGAAGATTTGAGCTTTTGGGATTCTTTATACGTTAGTTATACTAATTTTATAACAATTGGATATGGAAATTATATTCCCAACTCTACAGTTACTAAAATTATTTTTGTTACTGAGAATACTCTAGGATATATATTTTTAGGCTTCCTAGTATCGGGAGTTTATAGGAGAATAGCAAAATGATTGAAGAATATAATTTTAATTATATAAAAGGCCTTGAGATTGTAATTATATATGGCTCAATGGCAAGAAATGAAGCTGATAATAATTCTGATATAGATATTTTTGCTTTAGTAGAAGATTCGCTTACAGAATTCGAGAAAGAAAAGGTAATTGATAAAATTTGTTCTCTAATTTCTAGTAAAGAAGTTAACGTCTCTTTATATACAAAAGAGGTATTCAACAAAATGTCTAAAGATGGATCTCTGTTTTTATGGCATTTAAAGAAGGAAGGTAAATATCTTTTTAATAAAAATAATGAAGATATTTTTATAAATCTTGCAAATTTTGATGCCTATCAAAAAAATATGGAATTGTATAGAGATTTATTCAACAGTGTTCAGGAGAGCTTTGATGAAAATGGTATAAATAGTTATGACTTATCAATGTTATTTTTCTTATGTAGAAATATGAGTATATTAACTTGTTTTAGAATAGGTAAGCCTAATTTCGGACGTTATTCTGCATATGAAACCCTTATAAAATATTTAAATTATGAACCCATAAGTTATTTAGACTTCATCTATTTATCTAAATGGAGAATCGATTATACTAGAGGTATTGAAGAAGAATTGGTTTATCCTACTAGAGATGAATTAATAAAGATTATAAAAAAAATATCTATATTATTTGATGTATGTGAGAACATTATTAATAGTGAGGGTAAAAATGAAAAATATTGACATTTTAAAATCTTTTTATGAAAAAATCAGTAATGATAAATCTATGATTTTTAATTATTCAAAAGTTAGCGAATTTGAAAGAAATTTATTTATATCAATATCAAATTTTATCAATGATAAATATGGCTATCAATTGAAGGGATTAACTAAATTACATTTTAGTCGATTAAAAAATGCTATTGATATAGAGAATGATGATAAAGCTTTAATACAAAACGCTTTTAAATTAAATTCAATGATAGCTAAACGGACTGTTACTATGGGTTACGGTGGCTATGCTGAAAAGAAGATTATAAAAAATTACAAATTAGAGATATTTATTGAAGATTTGAAAGAGTATATAGAGGAATATGAAAGAAAAAACCTCACTTAGATACATTACGGTGAACCGTATGGTCTACCCGTCATTACCTTCACCAGATACTGAAAAGAAAAGATAGCCATTCGTTGTGCGTACCGTAAAGGTGCGCTTATTTTTATATTTCGGGCGTGCTCATAAAGTAGGTGAAATTTCTTTGGTCGGTAGAAATAATTCCAAGACTTTTTTATTTTCGGAATAAAGTCACAGAAGCAATGTTGAAGATATTGAAAAAAATTCCACAAAAAGTTAAAATAAGAACAAAAGTTCTGACTTTTGTTATTTATAAATTTTGGAGGTGCATTGATAAGTAATGAGCTTAAAATACCGAATAGGTAAGCTAAAACCGTTCTTCGAGTTTATTCAAAAGAATACTAATGAAATAATTGATGAAAGTTCCACTGTTATTATAAAAACTGTAATTACTAGCTTTATTGGTTCTTCCAATTGAAAATTGGAATATATTCGTAGTTTTAAATAAATTACCAAATAGAATTATTTAGATGAAATGAGGATAAATATGGAAATTATATATTTAGTAGTATTTTTTTTATTATTACCAATAATACTAATTGGATTAATTTATGTTGATAGTAAGAGTAGTTATAATGAAATATCGATTGAAATGTGGACTAAAGAGAGTGGGGAGTTCTATTTCTCAGTTCCTTGTTATATTTGGCAAGAAAGTAAAAAGAGAAGAGCTAAAGAAATTTATTCACAAAATACAATTCTAGATTTTGATGGGTATAAATATGGAATTACTAATTTAGGTGGGGTATTTCCTAGAACAAATGGAGGTTTATTTTTTGAAAGAGAACTACGGTTTTGGGGGATTCCTTTACATGTATTACAGTCAGTTAGAAATACATATTTAACAATAAATCAGTATGGATCAGGAATTATAAATATTGAAGTAAATAATAACGAAATTATTAATGAAATTATTAGTATTAAAGAGTATATTTCCAATGATACGCTTATTAATGGAATCGATAAAGAAGTAATGAATAACTTTTTAAGCAAGATTTTAAGTGGAGAAAGAATGGAAAGGGGGGAAGCAAAGGCTGCTTATGATACTTTTTTAAAATATGAACCTTTACTTAGTTTGTCAGTAAATATTATATCTATTATTAAGGATTTTTTTAGTAAATAAATTTCATTGAAAACCGCACTTACACAGGTTACGGTGAACCGTAACCTGTGTAAGTGCGGTTTTCTCACTAATGATAATAATCTTTCAAATAGATAAACAGCATTCTATAGTAAACAGCGTAGTATATAAATTTAAACTACGCTGTTTTTTATTATAAGCAATTTAGTTAGTGACCATTTTGCGGATGTCAACAAAATGGTCTAGCTCGGCTCGGGTACAGAACGTGAAATTGAAGATATTTTTCTTTCAAGATATCTTGTTATCTAATGGTGTAAAATGTGGATTCAATTAAAGAAGTAGTGGCTTAAGTCATCTCTAAAAAAACGTATATTACATTACGCAATTCAAATTAAGTATAAAGATAAATTGAACATATCAAACAATGATGTTCTAAGATAAATAAGGATATAGGGAGGAAAACCATTGAACAATGAAACCAATATCTTGATTTATCAAACGGAGGAAGGCAATACAAAAATAGATGTTCGTTTAGAAAATGAGACAGTATGGATGACACAAAAGGCAATTGCCGAACTTTATCAAAAAGGTGTTAATACAATAAACGAACACATAAAGAATATCTATGCAGAAGGAGAACTACAGGAATCGGCAACTATTCGGAAAAACCGAATAGTTCAAACTGAGGGTAAACGTGAGATATCTTTTTACAACCTCGAAATGATTATCGCTATAGGCTATCGTAATTTACTGCCGAGTGGCGTGCTGTAACTAGTTGTTGAAAGTCCATCATGTATACCTCCTTAAAAACCATATATCTCGAATTTGAGATATTAAATTTAGTATATACTATTTCCATATAAAAACAACTAAGTAATATCGACGTAAATAGATTTATATTTTAACTAGACTGCTTTTGTGTAGGAATTTTCATCTTTTATTTCATTTGAATGAACTCCCCCAATAATACTTCTTAACCTTCCGTTTATAAAATTCGATGCCCAACTAGCTTTGATGCAGGAAGCATCCCAGCTTTGGCTTCACCAATCATATTGTTTCCATTTATAGAGACGTTAAATTTTAAGTTAAGACGCATTGGTTTAGATACCTTCATGGACCACTTTAATTGATTACCTTCTATTATTAGATTGTCTAAAGTGACAATATCTCCTCCTTGCTTTGCAGTTCCTATTATTTGTCCATCTATATTTGTTAAGTTAATTAAAACAGAGAGTTTCCCAATAGGGGTGGAGATTGTAGTATCCCATTCTCCTTGAAAATCCTCTGTTTTATTGGTTTGAGAAGACTGATGACTTGTCTCCTCAGCTTGAGTTTCTTCTTGGTTTTCTTTTGGTGAATTTCCTTCTGCTTTCCAAACTGTACCCCTGCGTTCGTACTCGAAAAGTTGCTCCACTGCATGTGCTATACGGGGACCCAATTCTCGCTCAACTAAGTAAAGGGCAACATCGAGCCCCGAAGTAACACCACCACCAGTAACAAGATTCCCGTCATCCACAATTCGTGCATTGACTGGAATAGCATTAGTAGCACCTAAAAGCCCCATTCCCATGTGGTGAGTAACAGCATGTCGGCCTTCTAATAAGCCACCCATTGCTAAAATGAGAGAACCGCCGCAAACTGTAGATAGCAAAATAGCTTGCTTTTGCATCGCTTCATTCAGTAAATTACCTAATTCAGTTTCTGCTGCTTGTCGTAATCTAACAGGTACTGAATCGGGTCCATTATCATGAACAGACCCAGATGCACCGGGGATAAGAATAATTCCGTTGCTTGTTAAGTCGAGTTTACCATTTGCTTGAATTTGTAAATGATTTACTCCACTTGTCACCATTCGTTCGCCTTCAGCAGAAACGAGTTTAACGGTAATGTCTTCATTTGAGTACATCGCAGCAGCATTAAATACTTCATAAGGTGCGATAGCGTCTAACAGATCAAATCCATCAAACAACACAATTTGAATATGCATTTATATTCACTCCATTCAAAATGATTTGATTATGTCTTATTTTGTAAGTAGATTTTTCAGTTTTTGATAATCCGCCTCGCTCAGTTCCCCGGTGATTACTAGATCTTTAAGACGGTCCATTTGCTTGGTATGCATATAACGAGAGCGTATTGCGTATATGCGAACCGCTACAAAACAAAATAATGTAAGGCAAAACAAAGCTCCGAATGGAAAGAATGAGAAAATTTTATCTTCAATACCCATTTTTAAATCCTCCTGTAAAGTTGTTAATGTGTGAAGTAATATGATTGTTTCACAATTAAAGATTAATCTTTGAATATCTCAAAAGAGGCTATAAAACAATCACAAAATAATCACAATTCATCATAAAACTTATTTTTCATTGAAAAAATGATAAACTAAATTTGAAATTTTATTGTTGTTAGGTTTGTATCTAGGGGTGTGTTACCTGAGGAAAGGTGGAATTTCCGTGAACAAAGGACAGAGAATTCTAGTCGTTGACGATGATAAAAATATAGTAGAACTACTGAGGGATTTCTTAGAAAATGAAGGTTTTTATGTGGAAACTGCTTATGAAACTGCTCAGGCACTTGTCATCTTGAAACAAAGTACAATTGAATGCATCATTTTGGATATAATGATGCCGGGACAAAACGGTTTTGAGTTATGTAGGCAGATTCGCATGGAAAGTAATATCCCAATTCTTTTTTTGAGTGCTCTTAGTGATGATGTAGATAAGATTCGCGGACTAGCCCTAGGAGGAGATGATTATATAGTCAAAACTGCTTCGCCGGGTGAGATTGTTGCAAGAGTGAAGGCTGTATTAAGGCGTTCGAGTTCTAAACAAACATCCAGGAAGGTTTTGGATTATGGGCGTCTATCGTTGGATTTATCTACTAGGGAAGTATTTATAAAAGGGGAGCCCATTTCACTGACACCTAAAGAGTATGATTTGCTGCAATTGTTTGCGGAACATCCTAAATACATTTTTACATATGACCAATTACTTGAAAGGTTTTGGGAAGGAATTGGTGATAAACATACTATTCGTGTGCATCTAAGCCGGCTCCGTGAGAAAATTGAGGCTGATCCGAATAATCCGCAATTTATTGTGAACGTATGGGGGATAGGCTATCGCTTTAAAGGAGAAGAAAATGAAAACCATTCGCATTCGTAAATTCACCATTTTTAGTTTATTTATTATACTTATTTTTCCGTGGATTTTTTATGTAGGTGCGCATTATTTTGAAACAAAGTCATTTAATCTTGGAATTTCAACTGATTCAAAAGTGACTCAAGTAGTGGCGGGAATTACTGGGCTACTATTATCTTTTTTGATTGTGGCTTATATAATGCGAAGATATATTCTTCTTCCTCTTGAGAAAATGAGTCTTTGTGCTCGGCAAATTGCAGAAGGAGATTTGGATACCAATATTCCTTCTTCGAGAATTTTTGAGATAGCTGAAGTCCATGATGGTTTTAACGTTATGGTAGATAGTTTAACAAGGTCTTTTCAGAAGCAGATTGAATTGGAAGAAGAACGGAGATTTGTAATTGCTGCTGTTGCCCATGACTTACGGACACCATTATTTGCCTTACGGGGTTATTTAGACGGCTTAGAGCAAGGTATTGCTAATTCGCCTGAAAAGAGAGCAAAGTATTTGGCTGTTTGTAAGGAGAAGTCGGCTCAGTTGGACCGACTTGTAGAGGATCTTTTCACGTTTGCGAAGACAGAGTACCAAGAAATGATACTAAGCGAAAATATTATTGACCTGAGTCTTGTTATCAAGAACTCGATTGAAAGTTTAAGTCCACAGGCTGAGCAAAAGGATATCTCTATTATTACAGATAATTTGACAAGGGATTGCAATATAAAGGGCGATTCACACCTATTAGAACGAGCCATGAATAACTTAATTGATAATGCGGTCAGACATACACCTAGGGGAGGCAAAATTATCATTAATTGCAATAAAGATGAAACCTATGTGATTTTTACGATACAAGATACAGGAGGGGGATTCTCTGCGGAGGATATTCAAAAAGTATTTGAACCACTATACCGAGGGGAAGCATCAAGAAATCGCTCAACTGGAGGAGCAGGTTTAGGGTTAACTATTTCAAGACGAATTTTTAGACAACATGGTGGAGATTTAGTTGTAGGCAATCACCCAGATGGTGGTGCATTCTTAAAAGGTTGGATACCCTTAATACTCTAAGAGGAATGCATGCATTTACTATACTTTAAGCTTAGTTACACTACCTGAAATAGGTTTTAAAAGAACACTCAGAAACACTATATTAATAGTATTTCTGGGTTTCTTTATGAAGAAATTTATTGCTTACTTCAAAAATAGTACTGGCAACATCTTTATTTGAAATCGTTAAAGAAGCAAATTTTTGTACATCGTTTTGCCCAACACATACGCTATAATATGCTTTTTCAAACAAGCACTGGTCATTACTGTCATTTCCAAAAGCAATGAAATCCTTTATATGAAGTTTTTCCAGTCCATAAACTTTATTAATACCTAATGGGCTAATATCAATGGCATCCTCACTTTTATAAGCTGTTACACAAACGGGCAAAGTGCTAAGTGCATGAATGGTAGCTTGAGTAGGCTTAAAAAGTACTAATTTACAAATTTTTTGTAGGGCAGTAATATCAACATTTTTTGCAGAGCTTTGGTTAATATTGTTGTAAATAGGGTGATCTTCACTTCCTGTATAAGCATAATCCCATTCACCATCTGCTAAATAAGTAAGCTGATGCTTTTCAATCATTGTATGTAGCTGTGTCACTAGCTGAGGTGTAAAAGAATTCGCTATAATTTGTTCATTATTTGAAATGAAACAACCATTTCCACCAACTAGTTTTCCTGTTTTAAATGGCTCAGGGAGTATAGGTACTAAATCTCGAATTGGCCGAGCAGAAGCAAAAATAACATCGTGTCCATCTTTAGAAAGCTTATCTAAAGCAACGACAATCGAATGATCGATTGTTTTCCCATCAAAGCAAAGCGTGCCATCAATATCAAATACAAAATTCATTCGAATCCCCTCCTATAAACAGTATAATAGGTTCAGTTTTTAAATGGGGATAAATTTGCAGTTATTCTAATGGCTCACGATTCGAAAAATCATATAACCGAACTTATACAACCGTATTATTAAATATAATTTGGATGGTCGAACAATTAATGAAATGTTAAGATAGTTGGAGAGATACTGTTTATTAACGGTATCTTTATTTTTTTGTTAAAGGGGAGTTGATATTTTATGGAGATAATAGCATTTATTATAATCATTTTAGTCGCTTCCGTACTTCAAACAAGTACAGGATTCGGATTTTCGATTTTGGCAACTCCCTTTCTTCTTTTAATATTTGAACCAATTGAAGCAATTCAAATAAATTTAATATTGTCTTTCATAATTTCTAGTGCATTAATAATGAAAATTAGAAAGGATGTTGACTTTGGCATCCTTCGAAGATTTGTGGTAGGAAGTGCTGTAGGTCTGCCTATCGGAATTCTAATCTTCCTGTTAGTCGATATAAATAAATTAAAGTTGGGAGTGAGCCTTATTATTTTAGTATTAACAATAATGCTCATTCTTAAGTTTCGAATTAACCAAAATAAGAAGAGGGATTTAATTGTTGGTGGACTATCAGGTGCATTTACTACAAGTATAGGAATGCCCGGACCTGCTTTATTAATATACTTTTCAGGAACAGATACTCAAAAAGAAAAATTAAGAGGAACGACACTAGCCTTTTACTTATTTATATACATTGTTAGTTTAATCATCCAAGTAATTTTTGCAGGAACAACTAAGACAGTCTGGGTTTCAAGTTTATGGGCTTTACCTTTGATATTTGTGGGATTGTACTTGGGACAACTATTATTTGAAAGGATTAATCAAAATGCTTTTCGAATTTTTACATATATAATTTTATTGTTTACAGGGATTTACTTGCTGATTGAAAGTTTGGGATTACTATAATTAATAAGTTTATCAATATATGTTTTACTACAACCTAGATTCCGAAACCGTCGTATAAGTAAGTACAGTTTATGAAAAGAACCACCTAAAACAATTAGATTAACAATGTTTTAGGTGGTTTTTATTTATCTAATGCGATAATGTCTTTTTCAAAATATGTGCCTGTAGCTGTCTGTTTTTGAAAATCCAACATTTCTCAGGAAATGACAGGCATTATTCCTGTCGATTAGCTACAGGCTTTTCTCTTCGTTGGTAAATAGATTTTGAATAACAAGGTTTGTGATATTTGGTACTATTTCGAGTGAGTATTTCATTTCCATTCTTTCAAGCTTCTTGTGAGCATCCAAGCCATATGGGCCGATATTAATCACAGGTACATTTATATCTCGTATATCTTGAAACTCGACATAGTGTTTTGTGCCCCAACCAGGGTTATTTTTTGAAACAGCGTTGATGCCATCTTCATCATCACTTAAAGCCATAAAGCTCATATCAGAAATATACGGGAAAAAATTCCGAGTAACAATCGGATATGGATATTCAGGCTGTATGGTCTCCACTGCTTCATCTAGCGCTCTAATTAAATTAAGCTCATCAGTTGTTTTCCCTGTCATTTCAATCCTTGGTGAGTAAAGGGAAGAGTAAAATAAAATAATAGCTGGAGCTTTATCCTTCATCCATTTCCAGGATTCTTCGACAACTCGTGCAGCATACATCCGGGTATCTAAATCTAAATTTGTCAGTAGGTTTTGTTTAAACCCGTTCATGTGTGTGATGAATGAATCACCATTTTCCTCGATTAATAGCAGCTCCATCTCTTCATATGTAAAAACTCTCGGCTTCCAAGAAGGGGAGACAAAGGGTTCACCACTAATTTCACTATATTTGCGATACCGCTCTTCAAAAGTAGCTAGCGCATTGGTAAAAGCAATCGTAGCTTGTTCCTTAAGCTTATCCAGTACATCTTTTGGAGACCAGGAATGAATAAAGAAATTATAATAAACATAAGCCGATAGTGCTGTTTGTACAGTATAAGACGGTTTTAAGTCTGTTTGTTTTAATGATACGGGCGGAACGGTCGTTTCTCCATAAGCCTCGTTGCAAAGCTCGGGATTATAATTTATTTGTTTTGTCAGTTCAGCAGCGATAAAGTTAGGATCTAAACCTTCAAAGGCTGAACCAACATGTGTCTCTGCGCCTGTTATAAAGAATGACGGCAATAGTTTACCTACCGTACCTTTATAAATATAACGATTTTCATCCCCTTCAAAACGAGGTGAAACGAAATCAGAATTAATGGCAGCAATATATTCAAAACCATGTTCCTCTTTCCATTTCTTCAACGTTTTCAAAGAGGAAAGAACCCCGTGTGAGCTATCTTCCTCATCACATTCTGCTAACAACAAAATGTTGCCGTCCAGTTCTTCAGGATGTTCGGAAAAGTACTTTAAGAGATAGAGATTACTTGCAACGCCGCTTTTCATATCAAGGACACCACGGCCAAATAACCAATCCCCAGATTCTAAATGTTCTTTGGCTGATGTAGGCAGTTTTTCCCTTTTCAATGCGTCCATCAGTTCATCTGGGAAACAAGCATGTTCCTTCAATTGGTTAAAGTCCTCAATCCCAACTGTATCGATATGTCCCATTAAAATAATTGTGCGGTTGCTGTTTCCTTTCTTTCCTTTAACAAATGCCATGACATTACATCTTTCTTGCTCATCGTTTATAGTCTTCTCTAAAGCTACTGAATTGGGATTTTGTAAAAAGTATGGTAATGAAGAGATGATTTGGAATAGAGAACGGGCAATTGTCCCCTCACCAGTTGTATTTACGATACTTTCTATATTAACAAGCTGTTTCGTATAGGAAAGTATATCGTCACGACAATTCAACATAAGACGGCCTCCATTTTTTGTATATGATTTTATCAAAATGTAACGAATGATATAAAACTAGTCAAGTATACAATCATACAAATAAACTAAATTGCTAATGCTAAATTTCATATCAAAACCACAGCTTTTGTATTAGAAGGGTGAGAAGTCGCGATTTACCTGATGAATTCTCTCTCTTTTTCTATTAAGGTATATCTTAAATGACATGCAAATCTATTTTTATAGAATTAATTTGTGAAAAAAAATTATCTATTGCACGAATCTTTGATGATGAATCGTATTATGAAGTGAAGGAGGCCTGAGTATGAAAACGTTCGCCGGCTTACGTGTTCATGAAATAGTTCAAACTTATAGTGACACTTTAATACGAATTGCTGTGCAGCAGACAAAAAACATGTCTGAGGCTGAGGACATTGTGCAAGAGGTCTATATGACACTTATGAAACAGAAAAAGCCTTTTGATAATGAATCGCATTTAAAGGCTTGGCTTATCAAAGTGACTTTTAATAAATGCAAGGATTACTTTAAGTCTTCTCGTGTTAGGAAGACAGTATCGATAACAGATGAGATGACGTTTATTGCAAAAGAGGAACAAAGTGTTCTCCCTGAAATTTTTGAACTTGTTCAAGAAGATAGGGTCATTGTTTATTTACATTATTACGAAGGTTACACGACAGCGGAAATTGCCAATCTATTAGAAATGAAAGTAAATACGGTAGGCTCAAAGCTGAGAAGGGTTCGAATGAAGCTAAAAACGATTTTAGAAGAAGGGAGTAAAGTGTGATGAGTGCTTATAAGAATGTGATGAAGCAGATTCATGCTTCCGAAGAATTTAAAAATAAAATGCAAAATGAAATGTTGGAATATGAAATAAAAGAAAAGAGGGGCTTTATGAAAAACGTAAGATTAATGGTTGGAAGTTTTGTAGCTTGCATCGTAATCGCTGTAATTGCGGTTGTTACTTTAACAAACATAAACAACGATGTAGCGTCGTTAGATTTAACGGATAGAATTGTGGTGGATAATTCAGGTCCTGCTGCAAGTGTCATGCTTAATATTGAAGGAGTTATAACTGAAGTTGGAGAAGACGGGATGAGCTTTACGTTGGATAATGGAATGAAAGTTGTGGTTACAGATGAAACAGAATTGGGGATAGATGGCCCAACAGCCCCCCCTAAGGAAGAACAGTTATTTGAACCTACGTTTAGAGTAGGGAATTTAATAGGCGGTTTTACGGAAGATACGTCGGCAGATCCAGTGACTGCTGCGGTAATCTATACTAACTGGAACTTTGAAAACCCAATTCGATAAGAAGCTGTAAATTCCTTTAGGTTCTGATTTTTAATATAAAGACTATTATGCAATTGTTATAATATCAATTTAAAAATTATAGATTAATATGATGCGCGGATAAAAAATTTCAGTTTATAGAGAAAATAACAGCACCCTCTAATATGGAGAGGTGCTGTTTAGTTCGGTTCCACCCTTTATTTCCTCACAACAGGAATCCACATTTCACCAAAAACTAAGCCATTTCGCTCTCCCATTTCAACGGTTGTATTCGGTCCACCGACATAGGCGAAATCCTTTGCTGTTGGTAATACTTGACCAAAGGCAATACCAGTAAGCATATTACTCAACTCAAAAGCTGTATTCGCTTCACCTTTAACAACCAGGTATTCGCCCTTAGGAAGTATCAATGTTAGTAATTCAGAAGAAATAACAGAGATAACAAATTGGCTACGTTGTCTTGGTAGTGATATTAAGATTAGGGAAGTGCCAATAGAAGTTTTAGAAGTTTTCCAAGAGAGAGTAGGATTTTATTGCCCATAATCGAAGCTAGTAAGAACTCAAAGTAAATGTTTTAAAGTAAATGAGGATAAATTCGCTTTATAAAAGAGAATTAATGAACTACTTATAGTGAAAAAGGAAACTGTAAGTAGTTACAAAAGGATGCTTAGAAAACTATACATTAAGTCGTTTCCGAGCATTATTTCTCTCTGCAGAAACTGGAATGTGGTTTACTGCATTTCCTAGACCATAATGAGGCATATTCACATAAACGGATTCATAGTTCCCTTTACTTAATTGATAAGTTTCATGATAAATTCCAACAGCGTCGTTATTCCCTACTTTTTTATTAAAATTTTTCCACGCAGCTAAATGCTTTTCACTTTTGGCATATGCGAGTAGGTCGTCGATTGAACGCCAATATTGAATCATCGTAGTTGTACGAAGACCGAAATAACTTTCCATTGATAAAAATCCTAAGCTTTCCTTGTTCGTATAAAGCTCCTTAATCATCCCAGGCATCGCATTGAATACAGGCAACCACTTATGAATAGCTAGCCGCTTGTTAACTCTCATTCCAATAATAAAAACAACTATATCCTCTGTATTTTCAGTTGTAAAACGTCCTGTATAAACATGCTTAGCCATCACTTACTCCTCCTTAATAAATAATTTATCTAAAGTATACTCACACCATTCCAATGCAGCTTTCGTTGTTCGTTTCCCATAATCCAATGTGAATAACCAATAAACAGCATCATCATCATTAGGATTAAAGTCCATAATGCTCTGCTCAATTGCTACATATGTCTGATAACGTTTTTCTAACTCTTGTTTGTAATTCTGTATTAGTGACACAGTTTTTTTGTGGGATTGATAGCGACCAAAAAACAATTTAAGCAAAATTTCATTTCGTTCAATAGGCAATTGTTTCATTGGCTGCTCCAACCAATTTTTTAGTACGTCTCTCCCTTTTGAGGTTAGATTGTACTCATTTTTATCTGGCTTCCCAGGGTTTGATGAGATTTGTACCTCCGCTAATCCTTCTTGGACAATGAACTTTAATGTAGGATATATTTGCCCATAACTAATTTTCCAAAAATGATTTAAGCTTCGATCAATGAACTGTTTAATGGAGTATCCAGATTTACAATCGGTCGTCAAAATCCCTAATATGGCGTATGTTGTATCGTTGTAATTAGTCAATATGCTCACACCTATCTAAAAGATATATATCATTAAGATATATAGTAGCCGATTGAAAGGAGAAGTTCAACTAAAATTTCAGAATAAATAAAATATCTCTTAATAAACCCGAATTCAAATAAAAAGCGCCCTTTATTTCAGAAGAATGCAATGATGTAAACTCGGAATATGATAAAATTTACTTTCTTGATTTCAGATGAACGAGAGCTAAAAGAATTAGTTATGAATGAAATGATAAAATTACAGTTACATGATGAAGTAGAAAGGTTAAGAAAGCTTGATATTAATGAAGAAAATCAATTCTTCTTATAACAATAAAACGCGGGATGTTTAGTCGCGCATACATAAAAAAGATGAGACTTATCTTAATCAGATAAATCTCATCTTTTTTAAATAGAAACTAAAACATCTTTTTTAAGCTCAAGCTTTCTGTATACAAGTGCAATTAGCATTGCTGGAATGGTACAAACAATCATGCCGATAAAGGCATATCTTGGTTCGATTTCGTATAAATAACCGCCGAAAATAGTAAAGACTGCCGTACTCCAGCTAAGGGCAAAGGCTGAGTACATCCCTTGTGCTTTTGGAATTTGAGCGTGTGGGATATTGCCGATTAAGTATTTCATAAAAGCAAAATGTCCCATAGCAAAGGAGAATGCATGTAGGGATTGCGCCACACAGAAAACTGCAATATTCGGGAAGGCAAAAACTAATATCCAACGTACAGAAGAACCAAATGCTGCCATTGCTAGTAAAGATCCTACTGATAAATGACCAAATTTTTTATCTGCAATAGAGAAAAATATGATTTCTGCGATTACGGCAATGTTAATAATCAGACCGATTAAATATACTGGTGCATGAATATCTTGTAGAAAAATATAGCCATAGTTGTAATAAGTAGCGTGGGCTGCCTGTAACAAAACGACAATCACCAGTACTAATCCAAAGTGTTTAATACGGAATAACTGTAACAGCCCCACACCTTGCTTCGATTCAATATTCGGTTTTGTAGATAAAATAACAGGTGTAGGCATAAATCCAAGAAGTACAAAGCCGATTACGCCAAGTAATAATGCCCAAAATATTACTTCATCACCAAACAGACCTGTAAAAATGGTTATAACCATGCCGATTGAGACAAACCCAATAGATCCCCATTGACGGCTTCTTCCATAGTGATTTAATTGTTTATTTTGCACAAGAACACCGGCGGCGCTATCTAAAGCAGGCATTAGTGCTGGGTAAAATATGTGCAAAACGATTGTAACGATAAGTAAACTAGTAAAAGAATTAGCAGGAATATAACAGAGAAGGGACACCAATGTACCAATTGCAGCTACCTTTAATAAGGTTTTACTGCTAAACCTTCCTGATAAGTAAGGAAAGGCAAATAGTGTTGAAAGCCCCCTTGCAAGCAAACCTAAGCTCATAACTAAGCTCGCTTCTGAAACGGTTATTCCCTTTGTATAAATCAACCACCCCGACCAATAAGGTAGAAAAATGCCCCAAGTCATAAAAAAACTAAAAAAATGTGTACTCATCCAGCGCTGTGTATTCATGATTATCCCCCTCATTGAATGCATGATATCATGGATAGTAAGATGATAATATGAGATATCTCATATTTTAGAGGTGGAATATGGAAATTTACAAAGGTGAAAAAAAGCGTCTGTTTTTGGAAAATAACTCAATAGCAAATCTATTTTCCTTTCCAGTTGAAGAGTTTATGGAAGTGCATGAATACAAACGAGATGAATGGATTATTCAAGAGGGCATGAGACCGAATTTTTTATTTTATGTTTTAGAGGGAAAAGCCAAAATTTATGTAACCCATCTAAACGGGAAAGTATCTCTAATCAATTTTGTTAATGCTCATGAGTACATAGGAGAAATGGAATTATTAAATGATGTTTATTATACAAAGGGAATTCAAGCATCTACGAAGACCATTTGTTTTGCACTTCCAATTTATCGTTATCGAAAAAAATTACTAGAGGATACAAAATTCTTGCGGGAATTAACCAAATTTTTAAGTGGAAAGGCTACACAAATGGCGGCGAAGTATTCACAAAGCCTCGCTTTTCCGCTTGAAAATCGACTTGCGGATTTTATTTTACAAACTGCCGACCAAGGGATTTATAAGGAAAAGCACGTTACAGTTTGTGATTATTTAGGAGTATCCTATCGGCATTTACTATACATACTCACACAATTCTGTGAAAAAAATTACTTAGAGAAGGAAGGGCGCAACTATCGAATCAAACAGTATGATTCCTTGTATGAGCTTGCAGGGGTTTTAAGAAATGAATTAAATAATTTAAATACGTAAAATCAGAGATTAAATCTCGTATTAATATCAAAAAGCCGATTCAATAACTCTCCAGAATCGGCTTTTATAACTTATAAAATCACTACACCCATTTCACAACATCATCAAATGGTCTTCGCGTTTTTGGACGAGGATCTTTTGCTCGATATCCAAAGGCTACCATGACTGAAATACCGAAATGTCCATTCTCTAATAATCCCTCTTCATCAAGCAACCGATTCATTTTTTCCATATTAAATCCTTCAATTGGACAGGAATCAATGCCAATCTGAGCGGCAGCAGTCATCATGTTGCCAAGAGCAACGTAGGTTTGTTTACAAGCCCAGTCAAATAAAGGGCGATCACCATCAAGTAATTTGAAATCATCTTTTTGAAACTCTTCTACTCTTTCTAAATATTTCTCAAGATGTTCTTCAGGAAATTGAGATACATTCAGCAAATGGTCCTTTAAATAATCTGAACTGTAAATTGTATCTAGTTTCGTTCTAGCCAATATGATAACAAAATGACTCGCTTCTGGCAGTTTACTAAATGCTCCCCATGAAGTATGCTTTATTTTTTTGCGGAGTTCAGGATTTTGAACTACTACAAAGCGCCATGGTTCAAAACCAAAGGAGCTAGGAGATAAGCGTCCAGTTTCTAATATAAAACGAAAATCGTCATCGGATATTTTCTTATCAGGATCGAATTCCTTTGTCGCATGTCTGAAATGAAAGGCATCTAATATTTCCTGTTTTAAATCTTCTTTATTACGCAAAGTAATCACTCCTACTCATTATTTTTCAAATTCGTTATAAGTATAATCTATTTGTATTTATCTATCAGGTTATATGCATTGATATTGTGATCGAGGTATTTATTAACCCTAAAAACAAAAAAGACTGTAAATAAACTTGAAAGCTAATCAAGTTTATTTACAGCTAGTCATTGTCAAAACGCCCTTTTAGTAATTCACCAAAGCCTAAGAACTTTCCACCAAATACCACCTATAATAATCCAAACTACGAGGTGGATGAAAGAAATAATAAGCCCAATTCCCCACCACTTTTCTTGTGTAACATAACCTGTCCCAAAGAATACAGGAGCGGGTCCGCTGCCATAAAAGGAATGAATTTTACTTCTCGTTTTTCTTTAGTTTTTCTATAAAAAACGAATTAATGTAAGGAGATTAATAGACTGTAGGTGATAAACTTGAGATAATAGAAATGGGAAATTAAGTTAAAAAATGAAGGAGGCTACTAATAGTGAGTTTTAAAAAAGTACTTACGACGTTCTCTGCAGCTGCTTTATTATTCACAGTACCCGTTACAATATCGGCAAAAGCGGAAGGATTGTCATTTAAAGACGTACCAAAGGATGCAGATTATTATCCTTTTGTTCAAAAGTTAACAAAGTTTAAAATACTAGGTGGGTATGAGGATAATACTTTTAAACCTACTCAATATGTCACTCGTGCACAAGCTGCTTCGATTCTCGCAAAGGTATTAGAACTTGATTTAACAAATGTAAAAGATCCTGGCTTTTCAGACGTTTCGAAAGAGAATTCTCATTATGCAGCCATTGCAAAGTTAACAGAAATGGGCGTGTTTTCAAAACAAGAGAAATTCAATCCCAATAATCCGTTAACACGTGCTCAGATGGCGGCAATTCTTGTGCCGGCTTTTAATTTAAAATCTGATGAAATAAAAACATATCCAGATGTAAAAAAGGATGATTGGCACTATCATGTAGTAGGTACTTTTGGTGCGTTAAATATTACAGCGGTTGAAGGAAACTATAATCCAAATGGCTATGTGAAACGTGCAAATTTAGCGGCATTTATTGTTCGTTTAATTAATCTAAAAAGAGATGATGATAAACAAGACATTTGGGATCAATGGAAAGACTGGGATAACAGAGGGATTATTCAATTTCCTGGAAAACCAGATAAAGATGAAGAAACGCCAATTGATAGTCCAAAACCACCTAAAGATACAGACGATGAACAAGAGTTAAAAGAGCTAGAAAAAGCCATTGATTCTGCTGTAGACGATTTAGAAGATACTCAGGAAGAAGTAGAAGATGTATTAGAAGATTTAAGGGAAGCAGAAGATGACAATGACAAAGAAGAAATTGAAGAAGAAAAAGAAAACTTATCAAAAGTTTTAAATGAGCTAGATAAGTTGATTATAAAAGCTGAAGACTTACTAGAAAAAGCAAAAAAAGCTGATTATAAAGAACTTGAAAGTGACGAAAGAGCTTTAGAAAGAGCTATTCGTGACGCTAAAAAGGTTGTTGATGAAACATATGGCAAAACCTTCGATAAAGAATATTATGAAGAATTATTGGAAGAAACGATAGAAGATATTGAAGAAGCGATTAAAGACGCTGAGAGAGCAATTAAAGACAACTCTAACTCTATCAATTCATTAAATAGAGCATACGAAGATTTAACGAAAATGATAGAATCAGCAGAAAAACTACTCGATTCTTATGATGATTCCAATGTAGATACATTACAGGATGAAGAAGAGGAACTATTAGATTTAATTGATGAAGCCGAATCAGTATTAAAGGAATTAATCGATAAATTTGAGGATAAATTAGATAATCAGGTTGATTATTTTGAAGACTCACTGAAAGCTGCAATGGATGAACTGGATGATGCCATTGATGAAGATAATCGAGGCGACATTTACGATGCTCGTGAAAAGCTAGAAGGTATCTTAGAAAATGCTGAAAATTTATTAAAACAATATCGTAATGTCAACATAGACAAATTACAAGATGAAAAAGAATCTTTAGAAAAGGCAATTAAAAAAGCAAAAGATGAGCTAGAAGATTCAAAATAGACCACGGTTATTAAAAGAGGTAAATTCTAAAAGTCATTAAACTTTGATTTTTAGATTTACCTCTTTATTAGTTATTAATTAAATTTTATGCCAAGTGTGAGAAAAAAATAATACATATTGCACAAACTATAATTGAGAAGCATAGAGAAGACCCATCTTTTCTATCTTTTCTATAACAGATCAGTGAGGAGGATAGCTATGTCAAATATAGAAGTGAACAATACTGGTGTGAATTGTGCAAAAGATGCAAATAGTAAGGTATGCAAGGTTTCAAATTCAAAGGAGAACACTTTGAATAATCAGGCAGAATTTGCTTCGGAATTTGATTTTAATGATACTTCTAATCAAGTCTATAATTCCGGAAATACTTCCAGTAAAATGTTCAAACCTAATCAGCAAGATCATCCTGTAAGTGAACGCACTGCATGGAATTAGGGATATGTTTGACGGCTGTTTGAATCACCTGAGATGCTAGGACTAGAAGAGGAATAATCCTCTTTTAGTCCTTTTCTTTTACCAACCTTGATAAATTTGTATCGTATTTAAAATAACCTTACGTAAAAAATATAGTTGACTCATGATGAAAAGGAGTCGGTAATTATTTGGAAAAAAGGAGGTGTAAACTAGTGGGGGCATTATATAAAACAGCATTAACATTAGTGATTATCGGAGCAATTAACTGGGGTTTGATTGGTTTTTTTAACTTCAATTTAATTGCTGCTATGTTTGGTGCTGATACTTTTATGACAAACCTCATCTACTCGATTGTAGGGGTTGCGGGTATACTTTCTATTCCGATTCTTGCAAAGCAGTTTGACGAAGATCGTTCAACGGTTGCTTATTATAATGAGCCAAAGTATCAGATGGAAGCCGGAGAAGAGTTTGATTTTGCTGATACAAATACAAAACGTGTGGATGATGACGATAAAAACCAAATTGTTTAAAAATCCTTTAACAACACGAGCATTTTGTTAAATTGTTACCATTAGTATGCACCCTAAAAAAGCGTATTATGATAAATTCTAAAATGCACAAAATACTTTGAAGAATATAGATAAGGATTCATTATCTGTATTCTTCAAAACATCTCAATGAGGAGGAAGAGGCTGTGCCAAATGTAGAAGTGAATTGTTCTGTATCAAACTGTGTATTTCACAAAAAAGGTAATTTATGTGGCGCGGAAAAAATCCAAGTAGATATGGATTACCATTCAAGTGACGCTAAGACAGAATTTGCTTCTGATTTTGACTTCAAGCATATTAAAGAAGAAGCTAACAGTTCGCGGGATACGTGTTGTAAAACGTTTAAACCGAAAAACAATCATAAAGAACCGGTAGATTTTTCTATATAGTCAAAAAGTATTTGCCAGCTAAAAACAAAACATTGAGATTCTTTGGGCTAAAAGGGAATACCCTTTTAGTCCATTCCATATTTTATGGATAAGATGAAATAATTTATCCTTCAGTTTAATAATATTACCATTAATAGTAATATTATTAACATTTTAATTTAGTATTTTTTTGCTATAATGAAAAAGCGTTTATAATGAAAAAGCAAATAAAATTACGGGATGCTAATATTTGTATATCCTGGTTTTAGAAAAAGATACTAATCGTTATAGTGCTAAAATACTATTTTAATGAAATGAGTATTTTTCATCAAAAAAGTCATGCTATACTGATTTTGGAATATAATTAGGTATTATTCATTATCGTTTGGGAATTAATTATTTTTAGGAAAATACCCTTTATATTGTAATAAGTATAATCATTAGGAGGAAAAAAGTTGGATCAACAACAATATCAACAACAACAACAATACCAACAACAACAGTATCAACAATATGCTCCAAAACAACCAACTAACGGAATTGGTATCGCTGCTTTGGTAGTAGGTATTCTTTCATTAGTATTTATCTTTATTCCAGTACTTTCATTTATCTTAGCTATTTTAGGTGTAATTTTTGGTTTTGTTGGTTTAAAGAAACCTTTCGGTAGAGGAATGGCGATTACGGGTATCGTTACAGGTTTTATTGCGATTGGTTTACAAATCGTATTCTGGGTATACGTTTATATCATCGCTGCATCTTTTTATAATTCATTTTATTAATATTTAAACTGGATTTATCCAGAATAAGAACGAGAAAGGTGAATTTTATTGCAATATCAACAACCGCCAGTGCAAACAAATGGAAAAGCCGTGGCTTCAATGGTTTTAGGGATATTGGCACTTTTCTTTTTAATTATCCCTTACGTTAATATTATTAGTATCATCCTTGGCATAGTTGGAATCGTTTTATCAAAGAAGGCGTTCAATGAAATACGATTATACAACCAAGGTGGTAGAGGGATGGCCATTGCTGGACTAACGACTAGTATTATTGCCTTATCCATCATGGTTTTAATTATATTATTTGTTATTTTAGTTTTTGTATTTTTTGCAAGTACTTATCCATATTATTATTAAATCATCGAACTTATATATTTTATTTTTTCTAGCATTAGTTTGTATTATTCAAACTAATGCTTTTTTATATCATAGAAAGCCAAGTAAAGTGTAAGCCAATAATTCCAACATAGATCATACATACAAAAGCCAAAGAGAACATGAAGGTTTTTTTGAATTTCTGGGAACTACCTTTATATACTAAGTAGGAAATAAACAATATCAAAAATGATAAAGCTATCTTTAAAAGAATGAATAAATTAGGGCTACAATTAATGATAAAATCCATGATTGGATTTAATTCCTCAATAATATTATGTAATAATCCATAGCTTGTAGCATAACCATCGAAAATATTTAAGATGGCAACAGCAATAGCCAATGCAATGATGGTTTTATTTGTAGTCATCATACCGTCCTTTTTTCGCTTTAAGTATAAAACCATTATTTTCAAATTTTTCTATAAATATTCATCTAATAGGATTAAATTCGTCATAAATTTAGTAGTACTCCTTAATCGTGAGTCAGTTTATGCAATGGTGAATACAAAGATGAAACAGATTAAAAAATAAAAAACCCACAGAACATATAAGGTCTGTGGGGAAAGAGATTATTGAACTAAGTACTCTTCTTTTAATTCATCAATGGTTACTTCTGATTTTTCTTCTAAGGAACGACGTAAATGGACTGTTGCAGTTTTTCCGTCTTCATGCAGCTTATCGATCCAAACAGAAACACCGTTGTAACTAACTTCATATTCTTTTGGGGAAGTTACGATTTGTTGTGCTCGTTGATAATCCATTGCTAGGCCTCCTATTTATCTTTTTTTGAATTCTTTTTTGATTTTTTAACTAATAGGTCTAGCTCATCTAATTCTTGGGCAAATTCTTCATGCACTTTGTCAGGTGCAATCTTTAGATTCTTAGGTGTTTGGGGCAATGAATTTGTATTATTACTTTTACCTTGACTATCGTCTCGACCCATGCGAATTCTCCTTTCAGTTGAAATCATTTTTAATATGGCTGTTAAGGCATTTTTTATCACATTTCAAGCAATAAAAAATGCAAACCCCTATAAAAGAAGTTTGCATAATGATATTTTTAATTTAAAGAGACACCAGTTTGACTAGAAATCTTCTGCACTTGACTCTGCCATTGACTAATAAGTGTTCTGGATTCTGCTAATCCTTGGTTCGCTAAATCAACCAATTCGTAGCTTTGCTCCTCCAATGCAGATATCATCACAGTAAACGCACCTAGTTGAATGTTTGCACCTTCAACATATAGGTTGTGTAGATTTACGATTTCTGGATTACTTGGTTGGATGCTTTCTAAGTTTTTCACAAATTCTGTATAAGACGGCACCACATCATAGTATAAGGCATCATACATAATTGCATCGTTGACATAATTTTCACCTGATACACTACCATATACATCAATTATTCTTGTTTCTTCTGGTGCGAGTAAACGAATTTCATCTATATAAGCTTGAAATGCAACAGCTAAGTCTTCTTGGCCATTATTTGGTGGATTAGTGATTTGTGGTGGATTTGGGTTATTTGTGCCGGGGTTATTTGTATTATCTGGCACAGGATTATTATTTGGTTCAGGCTCGGGATCATTGTTTGTTTCCTGTTGCGGAACGTTATGATTGTTCCCTGGGTCAGTTCCTTGTTGTCCAAAAGGGAATAAATTACATCCCACTAATAAGAAAGCAAGGGATAGGACAGAAAGAGAAAATAGAAGTTTTTTCATAAGTCTCCATTTCCCCAGTATTATCGTATACTGGAAGTTTATTTTAAATAAAAAATGCATACGGAAACAGTATATTCACACACTTAATAAAAGGTTACAGGATTTGTAAAATTTTGTTTTACATATACAAGCCTGCAAGGAAAATACCTAAAGTCTCTTCATAAATTTCATTAAATTGACTTAAAGGTAATGGATTGACTCCTGTCCCCAGTTCGACTGTAAAGCCAGGTCTTCGCCAATCCTGAATAAACCAATCTTTATATCCTGCCCAGCTTTCTATTGTTCTTTCAGGTGTATAGCCACTTACTCTACTAAATTCATTAACGATTGTCTCAGATTCCGGTGGCTCCATGTTTTCATAACCCCAATAAATAACCTCACCTTGTGTGTGGAAAGCTAAAACTCTTGTAAAGTCTCTCCTTCTTGTTAAATCGGCCATCGCAATTGCCTCAGGCTCAGTTAATGGCGCCTCACCACCATAATCTCTCGGTCCTGGAGTTTTTGGATTTCTCTCTCTTTCATCTTCCCATCGCGCAGGAAATTGGTCATTTAAATCCACACCATTTATATTTGCCTTCCAATTAGAAAAGTCCATGCTTCCACTGTTCCATTCTATTACTCTACTTCTATAAGGTTCAGCCTCAGAAGGTCCATTGATGACGAGGTTAACACCATCTGGATTCACCATGGGAACTACTGATAACATTGCTTGCTGATAAAGTGGGTAAGTACTTAAACCGCGAATTGAATTTTGATTTGTTAAGGATAGAAGGAAATCATTTATGAAGGTCATAATAACTGATGTAGTGATCCATTCGTTTGCGTGAAATGAACTATTATAATGAACACGCTTTGAACCGTTCCCGATTAATACTTCAGGAATATTGCGCCCAAGAACAGTGTTACCAATGGAAGCTGATTGAATGAAAGGATAAATCGTTACTAAATTTTGCAGGTCGTTTATCAAAATATTGTAATCATAATTTTGTATGCCGTTCACGACTCTCCATGTAACCCTTTGTGGAAGTTGGATTGTTTGACCAATTGGGAGATTATTTGGATTTAAATTAGGGTTAACAAGAAAGAGTGAATCGATTGGAAGGTTCAGCCTTCTCGCAATTAACCATAAACTATCACCGGGTCTAACTTGGTAGTTTATAGTAATAAATCCTGGTATACGGATTGTTTGACCAATTATAAAGCTTTGAGGGTTGACGTTTCGGTTTGAATCAATGATTAATTGAAGAGGTAAGCCAAATACTTGGCTATAATACCAAAACGAATCCCCTCTTCTCACGTAAACGTCCACTTCATTCCTCCTAACTATTGTTTAATTTTTGAATAGTAAAGTTATCATTTAATAATGCCCAATTTTGTGGGAATGGGTAGCCTAAAGCCCAATAGCTAATACCACGTAAATTATACTGTTTTACCATATCAAATTTTGCTTGAGCGCTTCGGGCATCTTCAAACCACACTTCATGTCCCTGACCGTTTGTTTCTGTATAACGGAAAAATGGTGATTGAGCGACAGTATCGTATTGAATAACAGCATTATATTGAGTTGCTCGTCTTATTGCCTCTTGAGGACTAAATGTTTCTGCGACGGCCCCTTCTACATGCGGAATTTTCCAATCCCTTGCGTAAATTTGAAAGCCAAGAAAAATTTTATTAGCCGGCATAACGGATAGTGCATACTCAACAACTCTTCTCATTTGATTTATTGGAGAAATAGCTTGAGGGGATGCACCTCTCCAGCCCCATTCGTAGGTCATTAATACAACAAAATCTGCAATCCGACCATGAGCTTCATAGTCATGCGCGGTATAGAGTAGACCTTCCTGTGCGCCGCTTGTTTTAGGGGCTAATGCTGTTGAAACAAAATAGCCTCGTTCATGTAACCGATCGACAGCTAATTGTAAAAATTGATTATAATTTTCACGATCACGAGGCTCAACATACTCAAAGTCGATATTAACGCCTTTGTAACCTTTTGTCTCCATTACTTGAAGAACATTTGTAATAAGTGTTTCCCTAAGTTCTGGACTTGATAAAACAGCATGAGCTAAATTGGTGCCGTTACTAGTGGCAGAAAGGTTTGTTATAGCTAACATAGGCACTGCATTTCTTGAAACAGCAGCATTTAACATTAGCTCGTCATCAAAAGGTTCTAATGTTCCGTCTTCTTTAATCATATATGCGAACGGACTGAAATACGTTAGTAAATGACCTATTTCCTTTAAAGAGCTAGCGGCATCCTCATCCTTTTGATACGAATAGGCATTAACTTCAACAACGGGCTTTCTTTTTGGAATGATTAACCTGCTACCTGCATAAATAACATTTGGGTTTTGTATTTGATTTTCTCTAATGATGGCATCAACAGTAGTACCATAAATATTTGCGATTTGTAGTAGGTTTTGTCCCGGTTGGACGACATGGATTAATGGGGGAATAAAAAGTGTATTTCCAGGGTACAGAAGATTTGGATTGATGATTTGATTTGCTTGTAAAATAGCATTTATTGAAACACCATATTGCCTTGAAATCGATGAAATGGACTCACCTGGCTGAATCGTATGAAGAGTACCTGCTACTGGAATCACAATAGATTGGCCTAAAAGTAGGATGTTCGGATCCGGTAACTGGTTAATTTGTTGGATAGTATTGACACTAACATTGTACTGACGAGCAAGCTGCCAAAGAGTCTCGCCCCTCTTCACAACATGGATTAACACGTAAAGAGCCTCCTAATATCATGTTTGATAATGCAATATATGTTAAAAAAGGCAATAGTATTAAAAAGGTTCGAAATATGTAAAAATTCCCTATGTATTCTTGTGAAATCATATACTAAACTTAGAAGAGATATATAATTTCTATTAATTGACCATTATTCCATATTGGTGGAAATTTTTATAGGATTATATTTGAAAATAACTAGTTTAATATACTAGTGATAATATTAAGGAGGATTAAAATGAACGAGGATAATCAATATCCAAATCAAAATGACAGGCCGGATCAAACTCCGAATGGAAATTCAAATGACACAACCAATCATGGACAATTCGGTCATCCAAATCAAAATGCAGGATCAAATTCAAACCAATACGCTAACCAAGGGGGATTTGGCAACCAAAACCAACATCCGCACCAAGGTCAATTTAACAATTCAAATCAAAACCAATTCGGTAACTCCAATCAAGATCCCGTTTTACCACCTAAACAAAAAAAGCCAAAATCAAAAACGATACCAGTGACGATCGTGTCAATCGCATTTGCTCTATTGCTGGTAGCTGGAGGAGCATTTGCATTCTTTAATATGCAAAAGTCCACGAAGGATAAAATGCTATTAGCTGAAATTAATTCTTGGGCTCAAGTAAATAAAGCCTTTGAAAGCAGATATCAGCCAGAGCTTGAATGGGCTAAGAAAACAGAGACTACACCGTCTGAATATGATTATGAAATTAGTGCATCCGTAGATGGTGATTTTTATAGCTATGAAGAAATGATGTTTGCAGAAATCGTAAATGGTTCAACGATTAATTTAGGTATTCAAATGGATCCAAATAACCAATTAATGAAAATGGATGTTGGTGCAGATGTACAAGGTGTAACAATTGACGACATCTCTGGCTATATAACACCACAAGCGTTTATGCTTGCATTTCCGTTCACGGACGATGTATTGCAAGTAAAAGATGAGGATTTTGGTAATTTCATGCGCTCGATGGATCCATCTTATGTAGGGTCTGAAAATCTAGGACTTTCTGATTGGATGGGTAAAAATAGCTTCCTTTCAGAAGAAAATAAAAAATATTTACTAACGGAATACTTATTGTATTTATATAATTCGATTCCTGATGAATCATTCACGGAGTCACAAGAACAAATTAATGTGTTTGGTCAATCTTTAAATACAGATAAAATTACAATGGAAATTAATGATGAACAGTTCATCGATATCCTTTTAGGTGTACTAGAAAAAGCAAAAAATGACCCTAAATTTAAAGAAATTGTGATTGAAACGTTAGAGAATATTACAGGGGCAGTTGGTACACTTGAAGAAGACTATGACTTTGATCTAGAAGAAGGAATCGATGAGTTAATTGCCGAACTTAAAGATATCGAGACTCAAGATAATAAACTTCAATATACAGTTTGGATTAGCTCGGATGCTGTTGTTCAAAGTAAATTAGATCTGGGTGACTTTGTGATGGAAGGCAGCCGTCTATTTGCCGAAAATACTCAACAATGGGATTACTCATTTGGTGATGGTGAAGTGGAATATTTTAATTTCACAGGAGATCTTTCTTACGAAAACGGTAAAATAAACGATGTTATTTCATTCTTTGATGATTATGAACGTTTTGAGTATGTAAGTGAAGAAACAGTTAATGGTGGAGAACGTCAATTTGATCGTACTGTAAACTATCAAGATGAATATGAAGAAGGATTTGAATTATTCTGGAATGGTGAGACCAACTACCAAGGTGATTCTGTGACAGGAGAGCACAGACTTGGTGTTAGTTCTTATGATTTTAATATTGAATTTTCTATGGACGAAACAGCTTCATTAATAAAGAATGTTGAAATTCCAACTGATAATATTGTAGATATAGGAGCTATGAGCTCAGGCGAGATAGAAGATTATATCATGAACGAGTTCATGCAAGATGCACAAGGTTGGTTTATGAGTCTTTATTTTGAACTAGGAATTTTCTAAATGAATGGGTGAATACACCTTGAAGAGTATAAATAGAATTTTGTTTTTTATCCAATTATATGGGAAACAATTACAGAAGAAGTGGAAATCACTTCTTCTGCTTTTTGTATTTCCAGTTTTTTTAGTATCAATCGTTGCCTTTATAATCGTCACTTTCATATCCCCAACATCAGATTCTTCTATCAATGTTGCGATAGTAGATGAAGATGATACAGAAGAGACAAGAATGATTCGAAGCTTTCTTCAAACAAGCTTTTCCCAAGATGGATATATTGAATTAATCGTAATGCCCCAAGAAGAAGCGCTAAAGAAAATAGAAGAAAATCAAATTGTAGCTTATATAAAATTGCCTAAGACATTTACAGATAGTATGTATCAAGGTGCTCCATTAACAGTTCCAATTGTAGGTAATTCAAAGCGTCCATCAGAAAGCTACATTGTAAAAGAATTAGTCGAAAGTTTAACAAAATACATAGAGTCGGCACAAGCCAATATTTTAACCGTATACGATTATGCAAGAAAAACGGAAATGTCAGATTCAGATTTCCAAACATATCGTTATAATGCATTTATTGAATTTACACTATTCACTCTAGCGAAAGATCAGTTAGTAAAAGAAGAAGTAATTACAAACATTGCAACTTCCTCCCCAGCAAACTATTTTGCACTATCAGGTTGGTTTATTGCCATTTCAATTTGGTTCTTTGGATTTTATGAATTATTAAAAAGAGAAGAGCATCCAGCCATTCTTCATCGTCTCCATCTTTTTGGTGTAACACCTTGGCAGTATAGTATTTCGAGAATAATTGTTTCAATGATTTGTAGCATATTACTCGCAATGATCTCCTTTACTATATTAATGAGAGTGTTAGATATACAGCTTTATGGAATCGATTATTTGAGAATTTTCCAATATGTCTTTTTATATGGTCTTTTACTAGTAGTGGGACTTACTATAATCGAAGTTTGGATAAAGTCGATGAAACTCTCACTATTGCTGCAAATTCTATTTTTATTAATCGTTATGATTACAAGCGGTTCGATTTTTCCATCGATTTATTTACCGATGTCGATACAACAGTTTTTACCTTTAATATTCTCAAATGAAGTGTTTAGTTGGATGGTCGATATTGTATTGGAAGAAAGAAACTATGCAGAGTTTGCTAGTTTATATATAAAGGCAATCATGGGGCTAGTAGTCTTATGGGCATCAACCGTTGTGAAAAAGAGGTGGACTTAGATGAAAGGGGTACTGTTTACAAGATTTTTGAGATGGAAAAAAGAATGGAAATCCTTATTATTCTGGTTGATGCTTCCCGTTGCCTTAACGATTTTCACCGTTCAATTGGTTGGCTCATGGAGTCAGGATACGAAGGTGCCTATCGCTATTGTTGTGGAGCAAAAGACAGGGCTAACAAATCATTTTATAGAGAATGTTCAAAAGGTCCCCTACCTAAATGTGAAGCTATTAGATGAGAAAGAGGCATTAAATCAATTAGAAAAGCATGAGCTTGATAGCGTATTTATTCTCGCTAAAGATTACGAGGAGATGGTGAAAGATGGGCAAAATAAACGACTTATTAAAGCCTATTCTTCAAACAGATCCATTGCCTACTTCGCAGTAGTTGAATTGATAAAAGCTACTGCGCAAGATGAAGTTTCTCGGTCAAAAGCTGCTTATGAAGTAAAAAAGCTTTTTGAACAATATGGAATGGATGAGGAGTGGAATTGAAAGGAAGTTGTTCAGGCTAGTAAAGAAAAACAACAATCTCAGCAACTGCTTCAAACAAGCTTTAATTATTATGATGAAGATACGACAGGCACAAATATTGTAGATACTACTACACCAATGCTCTTTCAAATATGGGGAATATGGGCATTTTGTATGATGATTTCAACCTTCTTTCTATTTGACTGGGTATTAAAAGAAAAAAGAAAAGAAATTCAGATGAGATGGATTTTTACTTCCTATTCCTTTAAAAAATACGCCATGTACAATTTAATTGTTTACACAGTACTTTTACTTAGTATAGACGCAATTGGGCTTATTTTAATAAGTGCCGTATTACAGGAATCTCTAAATATTTCAACCATACTATCCATCTTCTTTTTTAGGATTGTTGTAAACCTTTTAGCCTTTTTATTCGCACAGCTATTTAGAAAGCAGCTTCAATACTATGTTAGCTCAATTGGAATGACCCTTATTCTTATCTTGTTAGGCGGCGGGATATTGCCAATTGAAGGAGTAATTGAAAACTGGCATTGGGCAAAAAACATTAGCCCAGTTCATAGTCTGATTATAGGAGAAATCCCTTCTTTCTGGTTGTGTTTTCTTTTAGTGATGCTATTAGTATGGTTTGGGAAAGGAGAAAAACGTAATGCTTAATGTGGTTGAATTAGACAAAAACTATGGGAAAAGGAAAATACTTGAGCAAGTCTCCTTCCAAATTCAACGTGGGGAAGTAGTCGGTTTAGTAGGCGAAAATGGTGCGGGGAAATCAACCCTATTAACAATTTTAGCAACGATTACAAAGCCAACAAAAGGTGCTATTGAATTAAATAATGTTGAATATAGTAAAAAATTAGATGATATTCGAAAAATGATTGGATATGTCCCACAAGAAATATCGGTTTGGGAAGAATTTACCGTTGAACAGAATATGCTATTCTTCGAAAAATTATCTTGGAAAAGGCACACAAAGGAAGAATGTCGGCAGTTATGTTTAGATATGCAGCTATCCAGCTGGAAGGAAAAAGTAAAGGATTTATCAGGTGGGATGATGCGTAAATTAAATATTGCTATAAGTTTACTAAATGATCCATCGCTAATCCTTTTGGACGAGCCGACAGTGGGTATTGATATGAAGTCTAAAAATGAAATAGGGAAATATTTAGTTCGTTTAGCAAAAGAGCAAGGGAAAATCATTTTATATACTTCTCATGATATGAATGAAGTGATTACCTTCTGTGACCGAGTATATGCAATAGGTCAGGATTCATTTTACATAAATCTTCTTCAAAGTAATGGTGTGAAGGTTGAAAAGCTATAAAAAGGGCTGTCCAATAAGCGGAAAATTACAATCGACCACTATTTCAAAATTATACTTTTTTGATAAATGTTAGTTGATTTCCGTTCCAGGCGGACGCTTTCCGCGGGCGAGCGGTGAGCCTCCTCGAGCTTTGCTCTGCGGGGTCTCACCACTGCTCTTTGCTCCCGCAGGAGTCGCCGCCTTCCACTCCAATCAACTACTTTTCAAAATAATTAGTAGCAAAAAAATACCATTTTTCTTTGAGTAGTTCTAAGAAATTTTTTCTTTTGGGACAGCGCCCTTTGTCATTTCTTCATTATAAAACTTAAATGCCTACCACTTTTTCTGTCCTGGCGATAGGAAAAGCCTTCGTCACTTAAAAACGTGCATGTGCGATCAATGTCAATGTTGTCAGAAGGAATACCTGCTAGCTCACATTGCTTTTTTACGGTTTGTTGGTTATCAATATGAAACTTGTGGGTCTCCTCTTTATAATACATAAACTCATCCGCATAGCCTAAGTCTCTAAAGCGAATATAAACATCTTCATCTACTTCGAACTTCTCTTGACTTAAAGCGGGGCCAAGGATTACTTGGAAGCCTTCAGGATTACAGCCTTCTTCTTCGATTAACTTGTTAAATACCTTTAATGTTATTTCCTTAACAGTCCCCTGCCAGCCAGAATGAATGACACCAATAAGTCCTTTTTCTTCATGCTGGAAAATAACCGGAACACAGTCTGCAGTAAAAGTACATAAGAGAATGTTTGGTTCATAGGTATAAAGAGCATCCGTATTTGGAATGGCAGTATTTAAAGATAGTGCACCTCTGCCTTTATCTTCTACCGTCACTTTATGAACATTTGCACTATGGGTTTGATTGGCACAAACAAAATCCTCGACACGGCAATGAAGAAGGTTAGCTAGTTTCGTTCGATTTTGAATAACATGTTCTTCCTCTTCGCAAACGTGTAGTGCCATATTACTGAATTCAAATTCCTTCTTGTCTTTTAACGTAATTCCAGCAAGAAGATTCTCATGGTTTACATACATTTTTGTATTCATCTCATCACCTATCCTTACTATATACAACTATGTGACAGATGTCCTTCAAAAGACAATTGAAATTATCCATTATATTCATTCAGTACACCTTTTATTTGCTCATTAAGTGTATTGATATTAAAGCTTTGGATTTGTTCATCCTTCAACTGATATTTTTCTTTTAGCTGTAAAATTCGAATGATGCTTTCATCAATTCGTTCTTCAGATAGCTCACCATTTTCAACGGCAGTTTTCAATGATTCAAATATATCAGCTGCATTTTCGAAACCATGGGCAACCATCACAATATCACTGCCAGCTTTCACAGACTGAACAGAAGCATCACCTATATCGAAGTTATCGATGATCGCTTCCATTGTCATATCATCTGTAATAACTACCCCATCATATTGAAGCTGATTTCGTAATATATCTGATATCACGACCTTTGACATAGAGGAAGGATTGGTTGAATCGATGTTTGGTAACAAAATATGTGCAATCATTACAACATCAGCGCCTTCAGTTATCGCTTGTTGGAAAGGTAATAACTCTAACTGTTGCAATTCTTCAAGAGATTTATTGACTCTTGGCAATTCCAGATGTGAATCGGTGGAAGTATCCCCATGTCCAGGGAAGTGCTTTACAACTGCTATAATGTTTTCGGATTGTATTCCCTTCATCGTCGCGATACCAAGTCGGCTAACTAAGTCTGCACTATTTCCAAAGGAGCGATTACCAATAACAGGATTGTTCGGATTACTATTGATATCAAGAACTGGCGCAAAGTTCATATTAAAGCCATATGCTTTTACTTCTTTACCGAGTAATTGCCCAATCGAGTTGGAAAAATCAATGTTATTTACTTTTCCTATCTCTAGATTTGTTGGAATAGGTGTGAGATTCCCTGGTAATTTCGCAACAATACCGCCTTCTTGGTCAACTCCGAAAAATAAAGGGATTTTATTACTTGTATTTTCATATCTAATTTTGTTCAAGTATTGAATTGTTTGTTCAGAAGAAGAAAAATTTTTCTTATTAAAAATTATGCCCCCTACTTTGTAATCGTGAATTAAACTTAATGCATGTGAGTCAAATGTAGTGCCATCAACTCCAGCGAAAATCATCTGACCGATTTTCTCCTCAAGAGTCATTCCTTTTAGAAGTGTTAATACTTCCGCACTAACTGGAGGTTTAGTATAAATGGAAATATGATGAACAACTGGATCACTATTTAGCTCCGTAGGGTTTGGAAGTATCCATTTTAGCTGATAAGTTGAGTTCACCTGATAAATAAGTATGATTTGATCGGTTGTGTCATCTTTATAATATTTAGTTTCAGTTGGTTCACCTTGCACCTCTTTTATATTGGAGAGATGAATTTGTTGTAATCGTTTATCGTATGAGCGTAAGTCAAAGGAAAGATTGTCCTGGTAACCAACCGTAACGTCATTGGAATAAGTAACATAATTTCCGAGAATCGATTCATCCGTAATCGTTGGTTCTCCCAATGCTTCGTTGATCTCATCTATCTCTGATACCCCTGCTTGATACGGGAAGTCTATAATTTTCCCTTCCTTTGAGAGTGATAGTATTTTAGAAACAAGCTGTTCGGGCGTTTCCACTTTATCAGTTCCCCCTGCTTCAATTTCCTGTTCCTGCTTAGTATTACTATCTGTATTAGGCTTAGTAGAATTAAAATTCATAAATATAAATACTCCCGCTGCGATAATAGCGAGTAATAGGATAAGATATATTCCTTTTTTCAAAATAAGACCCCCAAACTATCCTTATGTAAAGATAGACGAATATAACGTCATTTCGTTACAATTATTCTCTTCATATAGCTTGTACAAACAAGTAAAAGGCTACTATGTCAATAAAAAAAGATGCCCCCTATTTTAGAAGCATCTTTATATTTCTATTTTACTCCTGCGAGTCCTTTAAATAACTCTACACCAATTTCAATATTTTCATCACGGAAGTCGTATTCATAAGTGTGCAAGGCAGGATATTGTTCACCATTGCCAATAAAACAATAAGCTCCTTTTGTCTTTTTCAAATAATATCCGTAATCTTCAGAAGGGCGATAAGCCTTCGAAAGCTCAAATAATGGCAAGTTCTTTTCTTTACAAATTCCACGAATTTTATCAGAGCTCTCTTTATGATTAACTGTTTCAGGGAATTCATCGTGATATGTAAAACTTACTTTTATACCTTGTTCTTCACAAAGTTTGTTTGCAAGCCCTTCAATATTTTGTTGAAGTTGGTTTAATTCTTCTTCTTTCTCTGCGCGAATCGTCATTCGTAATGTTCCTTCGTGGGCAGAAATTCCATAGTTTTCTGAACCAACATCTATTTGGATAATCGTACATAGTACTAAACCTTCATTATTTTCAGCTGAAGTGAACTGCGGGATACTATCAATAACTTTAGAGATTGTGTATGCAGGGTTTATCCCATTTTCAGGCTCACTTGCATGGGATGGAGAGCCGATCATTTTAATAGACATTCCTCGAGATGCACAATGGGCAGTACCATCAATTACACCAACAACCCCTTCTTGTAATCCTGACATATTATGATATCCGAAAATCTCATCGATTTTTTCGTCATCGATAAATTCTTGTGCTTCATATGCCCCTTGTCCAGTTTCTTCGGCATGTTGGAAAAGGAAAAAGATATTATTGTCTGCGCCTTTTTGATCAACTTCTAAAGCAAACCCAGCAAGTGTCGCTGAATGGCCATCATGTCCACATTTGTGGGCAATGCCAGGGAATTGTGAGCCCCAAGGTAATTCAATGGTTTCAGGAATCGGAAGAGCATCAAAATCTGCGCGGAAGGCAATGTTCGGTCTATCATCACCGACACGGTAAATGGCATAAAAATACTTTCCTTTATCCACGATGTCTAAATTTGAAGTATGTGATTTAAGGAAATCTATTAAATGTTGCTTTGTCCAAACCTCTTGATAAGAAAGTTCAGGATGCACATGCAACTCGTGACGTAATTGAATCGCTAAGTCTAAATTTTTCTTTTCCATTCATTTCTCTCCCTTTATAAAACAATATTAATAGTTTTCCTACTGAGTATTACTAAAGATATTTCATTTTAACTGTTTTGAAATTTCGAACAATTAAACATGATTATATCATAGTGAGTTATAGAAGAAGAGAGTGGCTGTTTAAATTTCATAATAAAAAGACCTGAGGGTGGGACATAAAGTGAAAAGTACAATCCATTTAAAATGGACCGCTCCCCGTCAAGTAGAAATAATAAAAAGTTTTTAAGCGGCTCGAGCTCGGAATTCGATTGTGCTTAAGCCGTTTAATTTTTTTGTATTACGATAATGATGATAAACACGTTTTTGCTGATAAGAAACCTTATATGTTCCGCTGTTAATTGATCACGATTAAAAACTGCTTCACCAATTACTTCTTATTTTCTGTACCATTCTTTTAAGGCACTCTTATGAATTTGGAATTTTTGTGCAAGATCTCCAATGGAGAAATTACCAGATAAGTATAATTGAATAACTAGTAATATAAATCCTTTTGAATATTTATAATGACCCATAAAAAATACCCCCAATTACGTAAGATAAATTATTATTTTTTCATCTGTCTACCTAATTGGGAGCATATCAGTCTACCTGGTTTACTTTTTTATTTTAGCAAGAAGTGAAAGAACTCTTACCTTGATGCTACAACGCTAATACTCCAAATAATTAGTATAAAAGATATAGTTAAAAATGAAGTTTCTCTTGTTAGATCCTTTTTTTCTTTGTTTATCTTCTTTAAAAGGCTAACAAGGCTCAAACAAAATGCAAGTCCATATATCGGCATAAGGTATATACAACTAAAATAAAAAAAGAGAAACATAAATTCCATTTTTACACCTCCTAATTATATATAAGGAATTTTACCATATTCAGATACGTTATAATTAGTAATAAAATACCATTTTTGTATATCATGTGGAATTAAATTCCTCGCAATGATATTATATTTAAAAAATAGGAGGTGCAAAGGTAATGACTATTAATTCTTCTATGATGGATAGAAAGATATTAATTTCTATCTTTTTCATCTTCCTGTCATTTTTTGGTTTATTTTCTTTAAAAGCTGAGGCTTCAAGTGTAGAGGATTCACCATTAACAGAAGATGAGAAACAATATTTAATCAACATTTTGAAATTTTCAGAGGTAGAAGTGGATAATTTACCTGTAGAGGTTGCAAAAGACTTGGTGAAAAAAGAAGCAAAAATTATAGGTGAATTTACAGAAACATTCGACATGGCTGATGCAGGAACTTCTAGTACATTAGAAGAGATTGAAGTATTTGCAATTTCAGATTCTGATATGACTTTCAGAGGTAAAGTTTTAGCCCTATCTAGTAGCTCGGTTTCTGGTTACGATGCCTTCTATGCGTATGTTAATTATGATTGGTTAAACAGACCTTACTGGAAAATAACAGATAAGATTACAATAGGGTTTCCTGATTTCCTTGGTGCTTATATGACTACGAGCAATGGTAAAATTACGGGTCACCACTCTTCTCATTGGGTTTATAACACAAACACACGAACATCTACTACTTATTACACAAGTACTACACCTACCGATTCTCATCCATCGGCAGGTGTATCTGCTGCATTTGACTTGTACGATTCTATTAGCACTAATCACAGACTTCAAGGGCAAGTATCTCAATACTTCTATGTTAAGAAGACTTTATCTGGTAAGGCAAATGTTAGGTTTGAGTATGGACATCAGCAAGTAGCGTTCTCTCCTAACGTATCCATATTCCCTTCTGGATTAGGCATTGCGCCAGCTGTGGGAGTCGATACAAAGCAATGGTATGAGTCATTTGAATACTAATTGTATTAATCGAGTAGGAGACTAGTCATTAATTGGCTAGTCGACCTCTCACATCACCGTACGTACGGTGATGTATACGGCGGTTCAATAACTTAAGTATTTACGCTCATACAAATAATTAAGGTCTTTTGTACCCATTTGATGAGCGTTTTTGTTTTAATAGCTTTGTGTAGAGTTTCACTTCCTGAAATCCTCCAATAACCCTTACGGGTATTCCCATTTTCCATGCTTCATTGTGTAGGATACCTAACCTCCTAAGTTGATAGTATCTTTTTTGACTTTCTTCCATACTTATACTCATAAGTTTCCATAGTGAAATGAGTTTCAACCAGAGATGAGCAAATAATTAATTTTCATTCTTGAGTCTACTTGTTCGAAATTTACTTTTGTCCCAGCCTCAGGCAAAATACTATTCATTCATTGTGCTATGAGTTCGACCGTACAAGAAATAGAAGACCATTCCCACTATAAACCATAGTCCACAGGCAATCCAAGTATCAACTGAAAGCTGGCTAATTAAAAATAAACAAGCTAAAAACGATAAAATTGGAATGACTGGATATAAAGGGACTTTAAATCCATCAGAAGGTATTTGTTTATTTTTGCGTAAGAAAATTACGCCAATGGAAACAACCATAAAGGCAATTAATGTCCCCATATTGACTAACTCTGCTAGCTTACCTAATGGTACAAGTCCAGCACATATAGCGATTAAAATGCCGAAAAACCAAGTGTTCTTTACAGGCGTTTGATGTTTAGGGTTTAATTCTTGCATAACCTTTGGTAGTAAACCGTCTCGACCAAGGGCATAAAGAAGTCTTGTCCCACCATAAATCATAACAAGAATAACGGTCATCATACCAAAGACCGCACCTAATGATATAATTCCAGACACCCAATTTTGTCCTGCAATTTGCATGGCAAAGCTTACTGGATCCGTTACATTAAGATCTGTATACGAAACAATACCTGTTAGAACTAACGAAACGAATACATATAGTAAAGTACATATTAATAAAGAACCGATAATTCCTATAGGTAAATTTCTTTGAGGATTCTTAACTTCCTCAGCTGCAGAAGATACTGCATCAAAACCTAAGTACGCAAAGAATACGAGGGCGGCTCCAGTAAAGACACCATTAATGCCAAATGGGGTAAAGGGTTGCCAGTTTGCAGGCTCTACATAAAAAACACCTACGAGTATAAATAGTAAAATAACCCCTACTTTAACGAACACCATTATTTTATTGATTCGTGTGGATTCCTGCATCCCCAGTGTTAATAAAAAAGAAATAATTAAAACAATAAAAATTGCTGGTAAGTTAATATATGTTCCATTTGTAGGATCAAAAGGTCCGGCTAATGCAGCTGGAATATGAATGCCCAATCCTTCTACTAGATTGACGAAGTATGAAGACCATCCGGTTGCTACGGATGCAGATGCTAGTCCGTATTCTAAGACTAATGCCCATCCTACAAACCAGGCTACAATTTCACCAAATACAATGTACCCATATGTATAGGCACTACCAGTTACAGGAACTGATGAGGAAAACTCAGAATAGCACATTCCCGCAAGTGCACAAACAATGGCTGCAATAATAAATGAAAAAACAATCGCTGGGCCTGAATGAGTGGCTGATACTGTTCCGGGGAGAATGAATATACCCGTTCCTACAATAGCACCTACACCAAGCATAATTAGATCAAATGCACCAAGCGTTTTAGGTAATTGCACAGTATTCGTTTTATTCAATAACTGTGAAATATCCTTTTTACGAAATAAATTGTTCAAGTTAATACACCTATTCTTTTTTGAAATATGTAAAAATTCTATCTGTTAATTTAGTTATGGTCAAATATTTATTAAGAAAAATCAGTATTTATATAGTAATTCTTTATTTTTTGGGAAATTAAAGGTAAGAAATTCCTTAATTTTAAAATATAAATTGTAATATTCTGATTAAATAGTATATTCGGTCATTTCCAAGGGTTGTTGTGGTAAAATATTACAAAAACATAAGGGGATGGATTGAGATGGGATATGCATTTTTAGGAACGTTTATAATGCTCATCGTTTTAATTTTACTTTCACTATTAATACGGGATTTTTATATAGCATCCATTTTAACACTTATTTTCACAGTAATTTACTGTACGATCAGCGGTGCAAAATATGTCGTGGAAGAAGTTAAGAAGTTAATTGAAGAAAAAAATAGTGCTGAATAAAAAACAGTCAAAAAACTAATTGTTAAACTTATGTAAAGATTTAATGGATTTTAATAGTTTTGTTCTTATTGTTTGTTATTATAGGAATAATAATAAATATCTGTCTTTGGAGAATGATAAATGAATCAAAACAGCTCGAAAAAAATCACAATTAAAACGTTACTTGAGATATTATTCGTCTCAACACGATTAGGGTTAACATCCTTTGGAGGTCCGACTGCACACTTAGGCTATTTCCACGAGGAATATGTTCGAAGACGTAAGTGGATGGATGAGAAAAGTTATGCGGAATTAGTTGCACTATGCCAATTCTTACCTGGCCCTGCGAGTAGCCAAGTGGGGATAGGAATAGGGGTTATTCGCGGAGGAGTACTAGGTGGCATTATCTCTTTTCTCGGTTTTACTATGCCTTCTGTCATCGTCTTAATTCTATTTGCTCTTGCACTACAAGGATTTGATGTAGGTGATGCTGGTTGGATTCATGGATTAAAAGTCGTGGCAGTTGCTGTTGTTGCTCATGCAATTTTAGGGATGGCAAAAAACCTCGCCCCAGACTTAATTAGAAAAGCAATGATTCTGTTAGCGTTAGCTGTCGCATTATTATGGCAAACGGCATTTTCGCAAATTACGATTATTTTATTTGCTGCTATTCTTGGTTTTTTCATATATAAACAGGAAAAGGGTAGCGATGAGTCAATTTCTAAATTTCCAATTTCAAAATGGTTTGGCGCAACCTGTCTTGCTCTATTTTTTGGTTTATTAATCTTTCTACCTATTTTAAGAGAAGTGACAAAACTAGAATGGGTTGCGATGTTTGATAGTGTTTATCGTGCAGGATCATTAGTGTTCGGAGGCGGGCATGTTGTCTTACCACTACTTGAAAACGAATTTGTTCCAAACGGATGGGTAAGTGAAGAAGCATTCCTTGCAGGATATGGCGTAACACAGGCTGTACCAGGTCCACTATTTACATTTGCTGCTTACTTAGGGGCAATTATGAATGGATGGTTAGGTGGTTTGGTTGCTACGGTTGCAATCTTTTTACCAGCATTTTTACTTGTTTTTGGAACATTGCCATTTTGGAATTTGCTTCGAAAAAATAACAAGATTAAAGGTGCTTTTATTGGTGTAAATGCGGCTGTAGTTGGTATTTTAATTGCTGCATTTTATGATCCAATTTTTAGCACAACTATTCTTAGTGCAGTTGATTTTGTGTTTGCTGCAATTTTATTTAGTATGCTTCAGTATTGGAAGCTGTCCCCATGGCTAATTGTATTAACTGGAATTATAGGTGGTGCGATTTTACAATTTATAACTATATAAAAGTCGTTATGAAGAATATTTTTCTTCATAACGACTTTTATTATTGACCGAACCAACGATGATAAAGATTATTGTTTGCTCCTCTAGCAAATACATCAATACGATCTGGTCCCCAGGAAACGGCAGCAGGGGCACTTGTTAAACTACCGCCAAGGTCTTGCCAATCTTCCCAACGAGATCCGTTCCAAGTTCGTTTATAAAGTCGGTTACCATTACCACGAACAAATACGTCAAGTTGATTTGCACGGCGCGACGAAACTGTTGGCCCACTCGTTAAAGTACCGCCAAGGCTCTCCCAATCACTCCATCTACTACCGTCCCACCATTTATGATAAAGGGCATTATCTGTTCCTCTACCAAATACATCGATTCGATTTGGTCCCCAAGAAACAGCGGCAGGTTCACTTGTTAAATTACCACCAAGGTCTTCCCAATCTTCCCAGCGAGAACCATTCCAAGTTCGTTTATAAAGTCGGTTACCATTACCACGAACAAAAACATCTAATTGATTTGCACGGCGTGATGAAACAGCAGGACCACTAGTTAAAGTGCCCCCGAGGTTTTCCCAATCACTCCATCTGCTACCATCCCACCATTTATGATAAAGGGCATTATCTGTTCCTCTACCAAATACATCAATACGATTTGGTCCCCAAGAAACAGCTGCTGGAGCACTCGTTAAAGTACCACCAAGGTTTTCCCAATCACTCCATCTACTACCGTCCCACCATTTATGGTAAAGAGCATTGTCCGTACCTCTAGCGAACACATCTAATCGATTTCTTTGCCATGAAGATACTGTAGGAGCTGAAGTTAGTACCCCACCAAGGTTCTCCCAATTAGACCAGCTACTTTCAGGACTAGGCGTAGGTCTAGGTGGTCTACTTGGGCCAGGAGCTGGTGCTGGACTCGGTTGTGCACCTCTAACTGCATTTAAAGTAATTTGAATGACACGAAGTAATATTTGATCAATTGTATTTAAAGGAAGATTCATAGATCGAAGTAATAAATTAAACCAAGGTGTATCCCTTTGGAATAAGTTATAGATTTGATTTGCAGTTTGATTTGTATTTGCTTGATTAATCGTATAATTTACTACGTTAAAGAAGAATGCTTCCGTTAATTGACGACTTACACCTGCACGGTCCATCTGTGTATAAAGGTTGCTATTTTCAGAGCGGATTGTTTGCAAAACTTGATTAACTGTTGGTCTACCTGTTTGTTGAGCATACATAGGTTGAGGATTTTGTACGTAATAATTCATTGGTACGTTTCCTGCGGGCTGTTGCATAGGTACGTTTTGAACGTAATAATATGGGTAACCATTAAACATGTACATTTGCCTATTTGCCTCCATTTTTTTCTAATGTATGCGAGCTTTTTAACTAGTAGGTAGGCAAATGCCACGATAGTACATTTAAATTAGGTTTAAATCATAAAACCATTGTCCTTATAAATAGGACAATGAATTATTCTTTCCTCTGCGATAACCAAAAGTTTTTGGGGCGGTCCCTTGGCGTAACATTAATTATAAAATAACAAACAATAAGGACTAAGATTACAAGCGAGAATATCAATGTATCAATTGGGTGCTCATGTTCCACGATAATAAGTCGTAACATTGCTGTAATTCCAATATATAAAAAATAGCGTAATGGGAAATGGTAATCTTCTTTGAAGTATTTCACAATCATGGTTAGAAACTCAAAGTATAAAAAGAAAATGAGGATATTCGCGAGGAACAGTTTGTAATCCCTACTTTCACTTGATAGGACAAGCCTTATAAACTCCCAAATTTCATGTAGTAGCTGGTAGGATAATAATATTGCCAGTACGATGAGGCAGGTGTTGAGCAAATATTGTAGAATTTTTGGAATGAGTAAGATGGTCTCCTTTAATTGTATCCTTGTTCGCAAGCTATCCCCTCCAATTGATTTACTATAACCCCCAAAGGTTTTTTAATTTATATGTGGATTATCAAAAAATATGAATCCAAAACCATCAAATTAGGAAAAGTGGAAATAAATGAGAAATTTACGTAAGTTTTGTCGAAAATAAAAAAGGATGAGTTATTTCTAAAAATCCATTCGTAAATTCATTTTCTACTTATTATATTGGGTTAGACAATAATAAACGAAATCGTATGATTCAAGGAATAAATAGTCCACTATGAAGTAAAGTAGCAATAGCTATTATTTGCTTTCTATTTTATTTTTCTGTTTGGAGGGGCAATATGGAAAAAACGATTGTAAATAAATTAAACCTACTGAAGTACGAGAAGATCGCCCTACTTCATTTACCAAAGGGTAGTAACTATTTTAATGAATTAAGTCATTTTGATACATCGTTAGTAGACGGGAAAAAATATGACTTAATTTTTACATTTGTAACAGACATTGATGCAATGAAAGAAATTATAAGTACTATCATATTTGAAAATCATCTTAACCCAAAAGGATACCTCTATATTGCTTATCCAAAGAAAGGGAATAAAGTATATAACACCTTTATACACAGAGATGAAATTTTCCCGAGTATCGGTGTGGATGAGGAGGGCTATGTGGGTGGCAGCAACATCAAGTTTGCTCGAATGGTCGGCTTAGATGATGTATTTACTGTAGTTGGATTAAAAGAGGAATCCAAGGGAAAAGGTACTTCATCTAAAAAGGCCAGTCAAAGAGTAGAAGACTACATTGACTATATTCCTCAAATCGAGAAGGATTTAGAGGATGCTCCTAAACAATTAGCCTTTTACCAATCACTTACACCGGGGTATCAAAAGGACTGGGCGCGTTATGTATATAGTGCAAAACAGGAGGCCACGAAAGAAAAAAGGCGAGAAGAGATGAAGATGATTTTAAGTGAAGGATTTAAAAGTAGGGATATTTATTTAAGAGAAAAATAAATTACTTTCGGATAATTTAAATTACCTTCACTTAAAAGTCTAACATCATTTTGCAAATATGATCTGATTCGGCAAGGGAAACCCTTGCTTTTTTTATTTTACTGGGGTTGCAAAAATTAGAATCAACGCAACGGTGTCAGTATTTTTTTGCAATAAATAGAAACAGAGATCATTTTTTAAGAAAAAAATTGTTAAAATAATTTCCTTTAAAATCAATTTTTAGGAAAAAACATCAATTTAATATTATCGAATGTTCTATATAATAAGAAATATCTAAAAATACTAAAAAATCACACTTTACTAAAATATGAGAATGTTATAAAATTGGGTAAGTCAAATAAAACGAGGAAGATATAAAAATAGAGTCAATTTTCTGAATATTTAGATTGATTAATGGAATATGTTCATTATATTTCTAAAAGATTACATTTTTTATATCTTCTTAGAAACAACATGATTTAGGGGGAAAAAACATGGAACAAAATAAAACACTTAAAAGATTTGCTTCTGTTTTCTTAGCATCTTCACTAGTGGTAGGAGCATTAGCAGGGTGCGGAAGCTCAGAATCAGGATCTAGCACAAGTACAAGTACAGAAGGAGGAAATTCATCTGATGCAAACGAAAGCGCTGAAGTGATTAAAATCGGTGCAAACTTAGAGCTTTCAGGTGATGTTGCGTCTTATGGTTCTTCAATTTTAAAAGGTGCTCAATTAGCAATCGAGGAAATTAATGCTAAAGGCGGTATTGACGGTAAACAAATTGAATTAGTTTCAGCAGACAATAAATCAGAAAACGCTGAAGCAGTAGCAGCTGCACTTAAGCTTGCAACACAAGATAAAGTACATGCAATGATCGGACCTGCTACATCTGGTAACATGCTTGCAACAGTCCAAATTGCAAACACAAATAAAGTTCCAGTTGTAACTGCATCAGGTACAGCAGAAAACTTAACAGTTAATGAAGACGGTTCTATTAACGAATATGTTTTCCGTACATGCTTCATTGACCCATTCCAAGGTGTCGTAGCAGCTAACTTTGCTACTGAGCTTGGTGCAAAAAATGTAGCAATCTATGCTGACAACTCTTCAGATTATGCTAAAGGTTTAGCAAAAGCATTTAAAGAACAAATCATTGCAAATGGTGGAACAGTAGTAGCTGAAGAAGCTTATGTTGCAAACGACGTTGATTTCAAATCAACATTAACAAATTTAAAATCAGCAAATCCAGACTTTGTCTTCATCCCTGGTTATTATGAAGAAGTAGGTCTAATTGTTAAACAAGCACGTGAATTAGGTATCGAAGCACCACTTATGGGTGGAGATGGTTGGGATTCACCAACTTTAGTAGAGTTAGCTGGGGCAGATGCTCTAAACAACACTTATATGTCTAATGCATTCTCTTCTGAAGATCCAGAAGAATTAATTCAAGACTTCGTTAAAGCATTTGAAGAAAAGAATGGTGAAAAACCAAACGGATTCCACGCTCTTGGATATGACACAGCTTACTATATTGCAGATGCAATCGACAGAGCAGATTCACTTGACGGGGAAGCAATCAAAAACGCTTTAGCTGAAACAACAGACTTTGCAGGAGTTACTGGTTCATTCTCAGTAGATGAAAAACATAACCCAATTAAATCAGCAACAATTTTAGAATTTAAAGACGGCAGCCAAGTATTCAACTCTAAAGTTAATCCTTAATTCTTTAACCGAAAGGGGGGCTTGTTGCCCCCTTTTTTTCCTTTTAGAAGAAATAGAGATATCTAAATAAATGTTAATAAGATTTGTAAAGGAGTGAAAGATAATGGAGTGGCTCCAACAACTGGTGAACGGTATATCAGTAGGGAGTATCTATGCGTTAATAGCATTAGGATACACGATGGTATACGGAATCATAAAATTAATTAACTTTGCTCATGGTGACGTCTTCATGCTTGGTGCATTTATCGGTTTCTTTGCCATAGCAAGGTGGGATTTAGGTTTTATACCAGCTTTAATTATCTCGATGGTTCTATGTGCAGTTATAGGGGTTATCATTGAACGTGTTGCTTATAAACGACTACGTAATGCAACACGTATTGCGGCGCTTATTACAGCGATTGGTGTTTCATTATTAATCGAGTATACTGTGATTTACTTCCGTGGTGCTTCACCCGAAGCATATCCAGATGGCGTAATACCAAAAGCTTCCATTGATATTTTCGGAGCAAGTATTAGTTCTCAATCCATTATGATTTTAGTAGTAACAATCATTCTTATGGTTTTACTACAATTTATCGTCCATAAAACAAAAATCGGTAAAGCGATGCGTGCAGTATCACATGATGCTGATGCAGCAAGATTAATGGGAATAAATGTAGATAATACTATTTCAGCGACGTTTGCTATTGGGTCTGCCCTAGCTGGTGCAGCTGGTGTTATTTTCGGTGTTTACTATACAAGAATCGATCCTTTAATGGGTGTGCTACCAGGCTTAAAAGCATTTATCGCGGCCGTTCTGGGTGGTATTGGTAGTATTCCAGGTGCGATGTTCGGTGGATATATTTTAGGTATCGTTGAAACGATTGTAAGTGCGATTGGATTCTCTCTATGGCGCGATGCAGCAGCGTTTGTCATTTTAATTATCATATTAATCGTAAAACCATCGGGTATATTTGGTAAAAACGCCCGAGAGAAAGTGTAGGTGAGGCGGAAATGAAGAAATCTAAAGCTTTCTGGAGCTATAGTATTTTAGCGCTAGTAATCTATGCAGTCGTACAGGTCATGATCTCGGGTGGGATGCTAGATGCATATTATCAAAATATGCTAGTGACGATGTGTATCAATATTATGCTAGCAGTAAGTTTACATATTGTTATTGGTATAACAGGGCAATTCTCCATTGGTCATGCTGGATTTATGGCAGTAGGTGCTTATTTTAGTGCCATTGCAACGATGAAACTTGGACTTCTATTTCCGATTGCGATTGTCATCGGTGCACTCGTTGCAGGCTTAGCAGGATTACTTGTAGGAATTCCTTCTCTTCGACTAAAAGGAGATTATTTAGCAATTGCAACACTTGGCTTTGCAGAAATTATTCGTATCATTTTTGTCAATGTAGATTATGTCGGCGGAGCAGCAGGAATGGTTGTTAATCAAATGTCAAATTGGACATATGCCTATATTGGTGTAATTATCACGATTCTAGTTGTTGCAAACTTTACGTACTCCCGACATGGACGGGGCTGTATTTCAGTACGAGAAGATGAGATTGCGGCAGATGCGATGGGTATTAATACGACGTACTATAAAGTAGTTGCCTTTGCAATTGGTTCGGCATTCGCGGGAGTTGCAGGTGCTATTTATGCTCATAATATCTTTATCATTCAGCCGACAGCTTTTGGATTCTTAAAATCCTTTGATATTTTAATTTTAGTTGTATTAGGTGGTTTAGGTAGTTTATCTGGAGCTATAATAGCGGCAGTATTTATCACATTTGTTACGACGTATTTAGCAAACTTCCCAGAAACACGTATGATTATCTATTCTTTAGTATTGATTATCGTAATGCTATATCGTCCAACTGGGTTAATGGGTACGAAAGAAATTACAGATTTATTCAAGTTTGGTAAAAAGGGAGGTTCAAAAGCATGACAGGTAACCTTCTTCTAAATGCAGAAAATGTTGGTATTCAATTTGGTGGGTTAAAAGCGGTTCAAAAGGTAAATATGTATTTAAACAAGGGCGAATTAATCGGTTTAATCGGTCCAAATGGTGCTGGTAAAACAACTACGTTTAATATGTTAACGGGCGTATATGAGCCGACAGAAGGTGAAATTTCCTTCGACGGAAAGAAAATTAATGGTATGCAACCATATCAGGTAACTAAATTAGGAATGAGCCGTACATTCCAAAATATTCGTCTTTTCAAAGATATGACGGTACTAGACAATGTTAAAGTAGCAAATCACCAAGTAGCAAAGCATTCCATTATTTCATCCATTTTACGTTTGCCGAGTCATTTTAAAGGTGAGGCGGAGATGGAAAGACAATCTATTGAGTTTTTAAAGATTTTTGGACTAGACGTATATAAGGATGAGCTTGCTAAAAACTTACCGTATGGGATGCAGCGTCGCCTTGAGATTGCACGTGCTCTTGCGGGGAAACCTAAGCTGTTATTACTAGATGAACCAGCTGCAGGTATGAATCCTCAGGAAACACATGATTTGATGGAGCTTATTGCATTCATAAGAAAAGAATTTGATCTAACGATTCTTTTAATTGAACATGATATGCATTTAGTAATGGGGATTTGTGAAAGAATCTACGTGCTTGACCATGGACAATTAATTGCAGACGGTACACCAGAAGCGATTCGTAATAATCCAAAGGTTATTGAAGCTTACCTAGGTGAGGAGGTTAGTGAATAATGCTAAAAGTGAACAACATTGATGTGTACTACGGAAATATTCATGCATTAAAAGATGTCTCCTTAGAGGTAAATGAAGGTGAGATTGTAACACTCATCGGTGCCAATGGTGCAGGGAAATCTACTCTATTAAAAACTTTATCAGGTCTTTTAAAACCAAAGAGTGGACATATTTTATATCAAACGCAGCAAATCGTAGGAAAACCTGCACAGACGATTGTAAAAAGTGGTATTTCTCATGTTCCAGAAGGCCGTCGTGTGTTTTCAAATATGTCAGTAGAAGAGAACCTAGAATTGGGCGCTTTCTTACGTAAAGATCGAGAAAATATTAAAAAAGATTTAGACTATGTGTATGAGCTTTTCCCAATTCTAGACGAACGTCGTAAACAGCTATCAGGTACCCTATCAGGTGGGGAGCAACAAATGTTAGCGATGGGTCGAGCATTAATGGCAAGACCGAAACTATTATTAATGGATGAGCCTTCTATGGGATTAGCTCCGTTAATCGTGAAAAAGATTTTCGAAATCATTCAAACAGTAAATAAAGAAGGCACAACCGTTTTATTAGTTGAGCAAAATGCAAATATGGCATTGTCTATTGCAGATCGCGCCTATGTACTTGAAACAGGTAAAATTGTGCTAAGTGGTTCAGCTAAAGAGCTTCAAGAAAGTGACAAAGTAAAAGAAGCTTATCTTGGAGGAGCATGATTGATCATAAAAAATGACTCAGAAAGGTATTGTTCAAGCCTTTATGAGTCATTTTCTTTTATTGTAATTCGTCGGAATGTGAAATAACGTTCTATTTTGGTGTGTAATTTAATAATTTAAAAAGCTCTGTTCGTTCCTTCTCTGTTAAATCTCTCCACTTGCCTACTTTTAAATTTCCTAGCTTAATATTCATAATGCGAATTCGCTGAAGTCTTTTAACAGAATATCCTAAAGCCGAACACATTCTTCGAATTTGTCTATTCAAGCCTTGCTCTAATATAATCTTAAAAACATGGGATGATATTTTCTCCACTTTACAAGGCAATGTTTTCGTGTCTAAGATTTCAACACCTGATGCCATTCGATCTAAAAAGTTATCGTTAATAGGCTTATCAACCTGTACGATATATTCTTTTTCATGGCGATTTTCTGCCCGTAATATTTCGTTCACAATGTCACCGTCATTTGTGAGTAGTAATAAACCTTCAGAGTCTTTATCAAGTCGCCCGATATGAAAGATACGTTTTGAATGTCCGACGAAATCTACAACATTCCCTTTAATATGTCTTTCTGTTGTGCTTGTAATACCCACAGGTTTATTTAACATAATATAAACTAGCTCTTCTTCTTTTTTGACTGGTTTACCGTCAACGTGGACAACATCGTTTTCTTCTACTTGGCTTCCGACGGTTGCTTTTATACCGTTAATGGTAACTCTACCTTCTTCTATTAACTTATCGGCACCTCTTCTAGATACTATGCCAGTTTCACTTAAGTACTTATTAATTCGCATAAACTCTCCTAATTATCTTTTATTCATACTGCTCAAGGTTCACTATAAATTAGTATACAATATGAAAATTTTTTTGCCTCTACTATTGTTAACAGGAACAAATTCATTAATTCACTATAGATCTTAAAATATAGAAGGAATCTTTGTCGTCAAATATATATTCAAATCTCTATAGGTGTTTTCTATACATATTTTCGAACGTGAATTTTGTCGAAAAAAATATATGAAAAAAATGGATTTTCTAGAAATATTCTAGCATATCGAATAATAGATTATAGTAAATACCTTTTTCATTACATTGGTACGGAAATTGAATATATGAAAAGGTATTACTAATTTCAAAAGGGGAGAGTTATAAATGGTTTATGCATTTCCTAACACTGAAGGGGCAATTGTGAATTTTAAAGAAAGATATGACAACTATATTAATGGAAAATGGACTCCTCCAGTAAAAGGCCAATATTTTGACAATGTAACACCTGTCACTGGACAAGTATTTACACAAGTGGCTCGTTCAACAGAAGAAGACATTGAACTAGCGCTAGACGCTGCACATGCTGCAAAAGATGCTTGGGGTAAAACATCGCCAACAGAAAGAGCGAATATTTTAAATAAAATTGCTGATCGTATCGAAGCTAACTTAGAGTTACTTGCAATTGCCGAAACGTGGGAAAATGGTAAAGCAGTTCGTGAAACATTAAATGCTGACTTACCTCTTGCAGTTGACCATTTCCGTTACTTTGCTGGTGCCATTCGTGCACAAGAAGGCGGGATTTCTCAAATTGATGATGATACAGTTGCTTATCATTTCCACGAGCCAATTGGTGTAGTTGGTCAGATCATTCCTTGGAACTTCCCACTACTTATGGCGGTATGGAAACTTGCACCTGCTCTTGCAGCTGGTAACTGTGTCGTATTAAAACCAGCTGAACAAACTCCTTCATCGATTTTAGTACTAATGGAGTTAATTGAAGATTTGTTACCACCGGGTGTTGTAAATATCGTAAATGGATTTGGTTTAGAGGCTGGAAAACCGCTAGCATCAAATCCACGTATTGGTAAAGTGGCATTCACAGGTGAAACAACGACTGGTCGTTTAATTATGCAATATGCATCTCAAAATTTAATCCCAGTAACATTAGAATTAGGTGGGAAATCACCAAACATTTTCTTCGAGGATGTTATGGATGAAGAGGATGCATTTTTAGATAAAGCAGTTGAAGGATTTGTATTATTTGCATTAAACCAAGGTGAGGTATGTACTTGTCCTTCCCGTGCATTAATTCAAGAGTCTATCTATGATAAGTTCATGGAAAAGGCGCTTGCTCGTGTTGCTGCGATTAAAACAGGTAACCCACTTGATCCAAATACAATGATGGGTGCTCAAGCATCATCAGAACAAATGGAAAAAATTCTGTCTTATTTAGAAATTGGTAAACAAGAGGGAGCAGAAGTATTAATCGGTGGAGAAAAGAACGATTTAGGTGGAGATTTTACTGAAGGCTACTACATTAAACCAACAGTATTTAAAGGGAATAATAAAATGCGCATTTTCCAAGAAGAAATTTTTGGACCGGTTGTAGCTGTTACAACATTCAAAACGAAAGAAGAAGCACTTGAAATCGCAAACGATACTTTATATGGTTTAGGTGCAGGTGTTTGGACGCGTGATATTAATACTGCTTATCGCTTCGGTAGAGAAATCCAAGCTGGACGCGTATGGACAAATTGCTATCATGCATATCCAGCCCATGCAGCATTCGGTGGATACAAAATGTCTGGTGTAGGTCGTGAAAACCATAAAATGATGCTTGAACACTATCAACAAACGAAAAACCTACTTGTAAGCTACAGCCAAAATAAATTAGGATTCTTCTAATCCACTTTCTCAAGTAAAGCTGTTTGTTAGCTGAAAAGAGACCGCCCTAGCCTAAAGAAATAAAATTGCGTGAGTTTCATAGAATATTGTATAACCAGTTGTTAAAAATATCTTGTTTTTTGCGAAGGTGGAATTGATTTAAAGGGGGCTAGCAAGTGGTAGAACGTGTAATTGCAACGGAAGAAGCACTTGCATTAATCGAAAAACTAAAGGAACAGCATGGTCCAGTGATGTTTCATCAATCAGGTGGTTGTTGTGACGGATCAAGCCCAATGTGTTATCCGGAGGGAGATTTAATTCTTGGAAATCAAGACGTGCTGATGGGTGAAATTGGTGGAGCGAAGTTTTACATGCATAAAAGTCAATTCGAGTATTGGAAGCATACGCAGCTTATTATTGATGTTGTAGCTGGTCGTGGAGGAATGTTTTCTTTAGAAGGAGTTCATGGGAAAAGATTCTTAACAAGATCTCGAGCATTTACAAAAGAAGAGATGCTAGAGCTAGGTCTAATTTAAATTGATGGTAAGGCTTTTTACAGAGTAATGTAAAAAGCCTTTTTTATAGGCAAATTTGTTGAAAATTAAAAACGAATTATAACCACATTTGTCAGGTTGCATTATTTCTTTTCAAAAGTAAACAAGTGCTAAAATAGACATAAAGAAATTTTGGGGGTGTTCGAATTGAAGGAAACGAAATTGTGGATAAATGGTGAATGGGTGGATGCGAAGAATTCCTACGAATTAACATCGCCTTATTCTGGAGAACCAATTGCAAATGTTGCAAAGGCATCTGTTATAGACGTTGAACATGCGATTGAAGGAGCACACAAAGCTTTCCTAGCATTTAAAAAGACAACGGCATATGAACGTGCGGAAATATTATATAAAGTCGTAGATATTATGCGAGGACGTAAAAATGAGTTCGCTGAAATACTAGCAAAAGAAGCAGGCAAGCCGATCTCTGCCGGACTGACTGAAATTGACCGTACCATTGCAACTTATCAATTTTCAGCAGAAGCGGCAAAACAATCAATGGGTGAAACAGTTCCTATGGACGCCGCCCCGGGTGTAAAAGATCGTATCGGTTATACAAAACGTGTACCACTTGGCGTTGTTTCGGCGATTACACCTTTTAACTTTCCTTTTAATTTAGTTGCTCATAAATTAGGCCCTGCTTTTGCAGTTGGAAATACAGTGGTATTAAAACCAGCAACTCAAACGCCTTTAAGTGCATTAGTAATGGCGGAAATCTTTCAAGAGGCTGGTTTACCTGATGGGGCATTACAAATTGTAACAGGTTCTGGTGGAGAGCTAAGTGATACTCTTATAACTCACCCATATGTAAAAAAGGTTACTTTCACAGGTAGTGGTGCTGTAGGGCTTAAAATTAAAGAAAAAATCGGTTTGAGAAAAGTTACGTTAGAGCTTGGATCCAACGCTGCTGTTATTGTAGAACCAAGTACGCCTATTGAAAAAATTGTATCCCGATGTGTAGGTGGAGCCTTTGGTTTTGCAGGCCAAGTCTGTATCTCGTTACAGCGTGTATATATTCATGAATCAATTTATGATGAGTTTTCGAAAGCGTTTATTGAAGAGACGAAGAAGTTAAAAGTGGGTGATCCACTAGACCCTTCAACTGATGTAAGTGCAATGATCCATCCAAAAGAAGTTGAGAGAATTAAACAATGGATTGAAGAAGCGAAAGAACAAGGTGCACAAGTTGCAACAGGAGCAGAATTCTCGGAAAGATGGATGACACCGACAGTAATGACAAATGTGACTCCAAACATGAAAGTCGTGTGCTTGGAAACCTTTGCTCCAATCGTATCCCTCGTACCATATAAAACATTAGATGAAGCGATTGAGCTTGTAAATGCATCAGATTTAGGATTAAATGCAGGGATTTATACAAACGTATTACCAGACGCCCTAAAAGCTGCTGATGAATTAGAAGCAGGTGCAATCGTCATTAATGATATTCCAACTTTTCGCGTTGATAACATGCCATATGGAGGAATGAAAAACAGCGGTTATGGACGTGAAGGAATTAAATATGCAATACAGGAAATGACGGATTTGAAATTCATTACGATCAAAACAACCATTTAGAGAAATACTAATGAATAAAATAATAAAGGATGTACTTAACTATGGAAAATGCTGTACCAATGAAACAGTCAAGGACGATTCAATCAAGACTTGTATTACCCCCAGATACGAATCATCATCTATCTATTTTTGGAGGAAAGGTTTTAGCTTATATTGACGAGGTAGCAGCCATTGCTAGTATGAAACACGCAAAAAGTGAAATCGTTACAGCTGCATTTGATTCTGTTGATTTTGTATCTCCCGCCAATGTTGGAGACATTTTAGAATTAGAGGCAATCGTAACTTCAACCGGCACAACATCAATGGAGGTCTATGTAATAGTAAAGGCTCTTAACTTCCGAACTGGTGAGCAAAAAATTACAACGGAATCCTTTATAACAACTGTCGCAATCGATAGTAAAGGTGATCCGATTCCAGTACCAAAAATTTACCCAGAAACAGAAGAAGAAAAGGTTCTTTACGAAAAAGGTCTGCTACGAAGACAGCAAAGACTAGAAAGACGAAATAATAGTAAGTAAAAAAAGGGGGTTCGAAATAATCGAACTCCCTTTTATATTAATCTGTTAAATCATGTAATACACTTACTAAGGAATCAGATGAGGATGAAACCACAGTAGCGCTATCTGCTAGCTCAGCTAAATGATTGGAAATTTCGTTAATATCTCTTGTCGTGTTCGAATACTGATTTTTAATACCCGAAACAGACTGGGCAATAGATTTAAAGGATTCAGCTAATTTTTGTTGTGCCTCCACGCTTAAATGAACTTGCTTATCAACGTGGGTTACTGCCCCTGTCATGCTCGTAATATTGTTTTCTGTTTCTTTAATTAAAGTTGAAACATTTTGTACAGCATTTTTTGTTTCCTCTGCCAGTTTTCGAACTTCCTCTGCAACAACAGCAAAGCCTTTCCCGTGTTCACCTGCACGGGCTGCTTCAATAGATGCATTTAAAGCAAGTAAGTTCGTTTGATCAGCAATGCCAGTCACAAGTCCTACGATCTCCGTAATCTTCTTAGAGGAATCGCTTAATTTATGCATGGATGATTCTAATATGTCGACACTTTCGATAATAATATTCATTAATTGTGTTTGTGTCTCAAGGTGCTTTGTCCCTAAAGAAGACTTTTCTTCCGTTTCGGCAACAAAACTCAATCCTTGCTTAGTTGCAGTAGAAATATTTTCAGATTGAGCAGTAATAAGCTGGAGTGATGCTGTTGTTTCTTCGCTTATGGCATTTAGCTCCTCTGCCGTGTTTTGAATTGTTGAAATGAGCGATATTTTCACTTTTTCATTTTGTTCACGAATGCGCTGTTGCTCCAGGTCGTACGCCTGAATCACAAGCTGTTGTTCAAAGTTAATAATCTTTGAAAAGGCATTAATCGCACGAGCAGTATCATCCTTTGACATCTGTAAATCGTTTATAAAATAAATAAAAGTTGTCATTAATGATTGGAAAGAGCTGAGGTACCAATTAGATTCTAACCCGATTCGTACATGTGCATGGGCAATAGCATTACGTTCTTCAATATACTCTCTATTGATTTGTCCCTTGAAAATATCTTTTAAATGCTTTGTTAAAGTGACTTTTAATCGTTCAATTTTAGAGTGTTCATTAATAATATTGATTAGGTGATTGCTTAATGTTAATGCAGAATAAAATTCATTTACCATCATCGGAATAAATTCATTCGATAATGGCTCAAGCTGTTTTAATATCGCCAAATCTTCTTTTGTTAATTGAATTAACTGAAGTTGTTTTGTTAAATTTGGATATTTCCCAACATCCAGTTGGACATTATTTATAAATTGCTCAGTTTTTAACTCTATTAAATTAGATTGATTTGTTTTATTGAATAAACGAATCATGTAATTCTCCTTATTAAGTAAATTTTTATTCGAAGGCAATTTGAAAATTAGGGATTACTAATTATTATTATACTAATTCGAATTATGCAAAATCTATCTTTTTCTATCAACAGTGCGCACAATATTAATAGGATGTTTGTGGTAGGGGAATTTGTATTTCAGTTGCGTACATTGTAAAATACTTTTGAGTTTAATTTAGGTTTAAGAAAATGAATTATATAAAGCTGAAAAGGAAGTCATATATATGTGGAAGAAGAGAACAAAATATGTTGTGCCAACGATGGTTATCGTAGCGATCGCAGCAATATTTATGTTAACAAATTATTACCCTGAAGTACCGACGTATCATAAAGCCTTAATCATTATTAGTGCCACTCTTTTTTCTGGACTACTATCTGCTGTACTATTCCCTCACGATGAGCATAAAATAGATCCAAAAAAAGATATAGAATCCAAACAAAAATAAACCATTCATCCGACAAATTCTCACTGCAGATTTTGTCGGATTTTTTGTCTAATATTATTGAGTTAAATAGGGGAAAATTAAACCAATACGAATATTTGTGGAACAAAAAAAATTTGAGTTCTTTTGTTTGCATTTTATAAATGACGTTAATATAATAAAGTCAAAGATAGTCAAAGTCAGAATGCCGAGTGAGGTGAGGTATAAAAATGGGGAATATATCTGACATCATTGAAGGTTATTTAAAGCGTGTTATCGAATTAGGAGGGCAAGGACATATTGAGATAAAACGTAGTGAATTAGCCGATAAATTCCAATGTGTACCTTCACAGATTAATTACGTGATAAATACGAGGTTTACCGCTGAGAGAGGGTATTTAGTTGAAAGTAAACGCGGCGGCGGTGGATATATTCGTATATTCCGGATTCGACCGAATTCGAAATCCGATTTATTAGATTCTATGATAAATCAAATAGACAATGGTGCGACTCAAGTTATGGCTGAAGATATCATATATCGATTAATAGACGAAGAAGTGATTACTAAGCGAGAAGCCAAATTAATGTTAGCTGCCATTGATCGATCAACCCTGAGATTGCAATTACCATTTCGAGATGAAGTAAGGTCGTTTATTTTACGGGCAATGTTAACAACTTTAAAATATGATAACCAGTGAGGTGGCGCACAGTGATTTGTGAACACTGTAAAACTAAACAAGCGACTGTGACGGTAACACAAATTATCAATGGTCAAAAAAGTGAAAGACATTATTGTGAGGTATGTGCAGCACAATTTCACCCATTTAATGTAGATTTTCAAGATGAAGAGCAATTTCCGCTTGCACAACTAGTATCAAACTGGTTTGGTCTTCCGATATGGAAAAATGAAACTAATGAAAAACAACAGTCCAATACTCAAACTACCGCTTCTTGTCCTGGCTGTGGATTCACCTTTCGTCAATTTTTGAATGAAGGCAAGCTCGGTTGCCCAAAATGTTATGACACCTTTAGTAGCAAATTACCTCAAGTGCTAGAAAAGATTCAGTCTGGAACGAAACATAATGGGAAAGTACCTGGTAGTTCAAAAAATAATCATTTGTTATTAAAAAAACAGATTGAAACAACTCGTGAACAGTTGCAGTTAGCAATTGTAGAAGAACGTTTTGAAGATGCTGCGATACTTAGAGATGAAATTAAAGATATGGAACGCAAGCTTGAAGTTGGAGGTGTAGATACACCATGAATTTAGAGCATTTTCTTAAAAGTGACGGACCAAGTTGGTTAGAGGTAAAAGGTTCTGATGCAGATATTGTCATGAGCACAAGAATTCGTTTAGCTAGAAACTTAGTAGGCTATCGTTTCCCACTTAGTTTTGATGAACAAGAAGCAAAACAAATTGATCAAGTAGTGACCCAGGCGCTATTAAATCGTAATAATGGGGACCATTTTTTCTCCCATTTCACGATTAAGGAAATGCCAGCATTACAAAGACAGATTCTGGTGGAAAAACACTTAATTAGCCCACTGCTAGCTAAAAAGGAGAAGTCTGCTTCAGTCGTTATTTCAAATGATGAATCCATAAGTGTCATGGTAAATGAGGAAGATCATTTGCGAATACAATGTTTATCACCTGGCTTCCAATTATATGAAACATATGAGTTAGCGAATCAACTTGATCGTTACCTTGAAAAACATATACCCTACGCTTTCGAAGAGTCCTTTGGATATTTAACAAGCTGTCCTACAAATGTGGGCACAGGTTTAAGAGCATCCGTTATGGTGCACTTACCAGCACTTACAATGTCAAAACAAATGAAGGCTATCATTCAAACGCTGACAAGATTAGGAATGGTCGTTAGAGGTATTTATGGTGAGGGTAGCGAAAATCTTGGGAACATTTATCAAATTTCAAATCAAATTACATTAGGTAAATCGGAAGAGGAAATATTAAACGATTTACAAAATGTAGTTGAACAAATTATTCAAAACGAACGAAATGCAAGACAATTGATAATGCAACAAGCGCCTATCGCATTAGAAGATCGGATTCAGCGTTCATTAGGTACATTAAAATATGCGCGGATTATGACAAGCGAAGAGGCGGCTTCATGTTTATCAAATGTTCGTTTGGGCATAGACTTAAATATTATTAAAGACGTTCCTTTAAGCATATTAAATGAATGTATGATTTTAATTCAACAAGGTTTTGTACAACAATATGCAGGCACTACGCTGCAAGCAACAGAAAGAGACCTGTTTAGAGCAAAATTATTACGCGAAAAGTTGAATGCAAAAACTAAAAACTCAGTGGAAAAAGGAGAGGAAAAGTATGATGTTTAATCGTTTTACACAGCGAGCACAAAAAGTATTACAACTTGCACAAGAAGAAGCTATCCGATGGAAGCACGAATCGATTGGAACTGAACATATACTTCTTGGCCTTATTCGTGAAGGTGGAGGAATTGCAGCAAAGGCTTTAGAGGCGATTGATGTAAGCCCACAAATGATTGAGTCAGGAATTGAGGAGTTAGTTGGGAAAGGCACAAAAGACGTTGGCCCAATCGTTCATTATACACCTCGAGCTAAAAAGGTAATCGAGCTTTCAGTAGATGAATCTCGTAAACTAGGCCACGCTTACATTGGAACTGAACATATATTATTAGCCTTAATCCGTGAAGGAGAAGGTGTAGCAGCTCGAGTACTTTCAAATGCTGGTGTAAGTTTAAATAAAGCCCGTCAGCAAGTATTACTACTGCTAGGAAATAATGACACAACGCAAAGTGGAGCAAATCCAACTCAATCAGTTAACACACCAACATTAGATGGCTTAGCTCGTGACTTAACAGCAATTGCGAGAGAAGGCTCTCTAGATCCTGTTATTGGCCGTAGTAAAGAAATTACACGTGTTATTGAGGTATTATCTCGTCGTACAAAAAATAACCCAGTATTAATCGGTGAGCCTGGGGTAGGTAAAACGGCTATTGCAGAAGGGCTTGCTCAACAAATCGTAAACAACGAAGTACCTGAAATCTTACGTGACAAACGTGTCATGACACTTGATATGGGTACTGTTGTAGCAGGAACAAAATACCGTGGTGAGTTTGAAGATCGATTGAAAAAGGTAATGGACGAAATTCGCCAAGCGGGCAATGTCATCTTATTCATTGATGAATTGCATACATTAATTGGAGCTGGTGGTGCTGAAGGCGCAATCGATGCATCCAATATTTTAAAACCATCCTTAGCTCGTGGCGAATTACAATGTATCGGTGCGACAACGTTAGATGAGTATCGTAAATATATTGAAAAGGATGCTGCTTTAGAGCGTCGATTCCAACCAATCCAAGTAGATGAACCATCAGTGGAGGAAACAATTCAAATTATCAATGGTTTACGTGACCGTTATGAAGCGCATCATCGAGTAAAAATTACTGATGAAGCAGTAGAAGCAGCAGCAAAATTATCAGATCGCTATATCTCAGATCGTTTCTTACCAGATAAAGCGATTGACTTAATCGATGAAGCTGGTTCAAAAGTACGACTACGTTCTTTCAATGTTCCACCAAACTTAAAAGCATTAGAAGATAAATTAGAAAATGTTCGCAACGAGAAAAATGCAGCTGTATCAAGTCAAGAATTTGAAAAAGCGGCGGCACTTCGTGATACAGAACAAAAAATTAAAGATGAGCTAGAACAAACGAAAAAAACGTGGAAAGAAAAACAAGGAAAAGAAGAATCAAAAGTTACAGTTGATGATATCGCCATGGTCGTATCAATGTGGACTGGAATTCCGGTTTCAAAAATTGCTCAAGAAGAGTCTGAAAAACTGCTTAACTTAGAAGAAGAATTACACAAACGTGTTGTTGGACAAAAAGAAGCAGTTGAAGCCATTTCTCGTGCAATACGTCGTGCTCGTGCAGGTTTAAAAGATCCAAAACGTCCAATCGGTTCATTCATTTTCCTTGGACCAACAGGTGTTGGTAAAACAGAACTTGCTCGTGCTTTAGCTGAAGTGATGTTTGGCGATGAAGATGCAATGATACGCATTGACATGTCTGAATACATGGAGAAACACTCGACTTCTCGTCTAGTAGGTTCACCTCCAGGCTATGTAGGCTTTGATGAAGGTGGTCAGCTAACAGAAAAAGTACGTCGCAAACCATACTCAGTTGTGCTGTTTGACGAAATTGAAAAAGCGCATCCAGATGTGTTCAATATTTTATTACAAGTATTAGATGATGGACGTTTAACTGATTCAAAAGGACGTAAAGTAGACTTCCGTAACACAGTTGTCATTATGACATCAAACGTAGGGGCAGAGGCCTTGAAATATCGTAAAAATCTAGGCTTTGGTGTCGGTGATAACTCTGATAAATATAAAGATATGAAAGGGACTATGCTTGAGGAATTGAAAAAAGCATTCCGTCCAGAATTCTTAAACCGTATCGATGAAATGATCGTCTTCCACTCATTAGAAAAAGATGAATTAAAAGAAATTATTTCTCTAATGGCGACATCATTAACAAAACGTTTAAAAGAGCAAGATATTGAACTAGAGCTTACAGATGCTGCTCTTGAAAAAATAGCTCAGGAAGGCTACGACCCTCAATATGGGGCACGTCCATTGCGTCGTTCTTTACAAAAACACGTTGAAGACCGCCTTTCTGAAGAACTATTAAAAGGTAATGTATCAAAAGGTCAGCAAGTAATCTTTGATTATGTAGATGGTGAGTTTGTCATTCGACAAAAAGATATTGTGAACGCAATATAGACGAAGAAGTGTCTCGCTATAGCTTATAGCGGGACCTTTTTCATTTTATTAACGTCCAATAAAGTAGAATATCAAAAGTTTACATGTCTACTCGTAAGTAGTTCGCCACTAATCTATTGCTTTTTTAATGGTTAACAGAAACAATATACTTAAAAACGATTGTGAAAGTATTATGTAGCAACTAGCAACAAAATTAGGAGGGCATATGGCAAAAAAGAAAGTAAAGTTTTGTTGTAATTCATGTGGATACGAATCGCCAAAGTGGTTAGGGAGATGTCCTGGATGTGGTGATTGGAATACGATGGTTGAAGAAGTTGAAGTAGTATCAAAAGGTCCACGAGGGGCATTTCAGCATTCCGTTGATACGGTAATTCAAAAAGCGACTCCTATCGTCTCTGTAGAAACAGTAGAGGAGCCTCGCGTACATACAGAAATGAATGAGCTTAATCGTGTACTAGGTGGAGGAATCGTTCCTGGATCACTTGTGTTAATCGGAGGAGACCCAGGTATAGGGAAATCAACATTACTAATGCAGGTATCTGCTCTTTTATCAAGTAAGAATCATCGGGTTTTGTACATATCTGGAGAGGAATCCATGCGTCAAACAAAACTTAGAGCAGAGAGATTAGGTGTTACCTCTAAGGAGTTATATATTTATTCCGAAACAAATTTGGAATTAATTCATCAAACGATTGAACAGGTATCACCGAAATTTGTCGTCGTCGATTCCATTCAAACCATTCATCACCCTGAGGTAACTAGTGCTCCGGGGAGTATTTCTCAAGTACGGGAATGTACAGCAGAATTAATGCGAATTGCAAAAACAAAAGGAATCGCGATTTTCCTTGTTGGACACGTAACGAAGGAAGGGCAAATCGCAGGACCAAGATTGTTAGAGCACATGGTTGATACAGTATTGTACTTTGAAGGGGAACGTCACCATACCTATAGAATATTAAGAAGTCAAAAAAATCGTTTTGGTTCAACAAATGAAATTGCTATTTTTGAAATGGTTCACCACGGATTAAAAGAGGTAAGTAATCCTTCTGAATTATTTTTACAAGAGCGGTCTCATGGTGCTCCTGGATCGACTATTGTCGCTTCGATGGAAGGTACAAGACCAATCCTTGTTGAAATCCAATCGCTCGTAACACCGACGAGCTTTAATTATCCGAAGCGAATGGCAACAGGCGTAGATCAAAATCGAGTGCAATTATTAATGGCTGTGTTAGAAAAAAGAATGGGAATGCTTTTACAGGCCCAAGATGCATATATTAAAGTAGCGGGTGGGGTTAAATTAGATGAGCCGGCAATTGACCTAGCCGTTCTTACCTCGATTGTATCTAGCTACAAGGAACAGTCCGTGAAACCGACAGATTGTTTTGTAGGAGAAGTAGGATTAACTGGTGAAGTTAGACGTGTATCTAGAATTGAGCAAAGAGTGCAAGAGGCAGCTCGTCTAGGATTTAAAAGAGCGTTTATCCCAGCTTCAAACTTAGGTGGTTGGGATTATCCTGAAGGAATACAAGTAATCGGTGTTGAGACAATCAATGATTCTTTAAGAGCATGCTTTAATGATTTATAGGAAAAATAATTAACATGCCTATACAATGAAATGTTTGTATGGGCATTTTTAGTTTTACTTTTGGGTAAAAATATAGTAAATGATGAAAAAGAGGGAAACCCGTTTAAAATTGGTTGTGACTTAAGCTGTATTTTAACTGAATTGTAAATTCAAGGGTACCCGTTGTTCGCAAACTAAATATAAACTATGTATAATTAAACTCAGTAAAGGGAGGTGAATAGTGATGTTAAAACGTATTATTCAAATTGCATTCCTATTTATCGGTGGGGCGTTAGGCTTTGTTTTTTTACCGCCATTATACGAATTTATAAATTTATCTACTAATCCTTGGCTTAACAACCCCTATGTATCGGTAGCAATAGGAGCACTTTTATTATTTGTTTTATCCTTTGCATTATCAGATTACTGTGTCAAATTGATTCAGTGGATGGAAGAAGTCTTGTTTAAAATTCCAGCAGCTGATTTATTTTTCGGAACTTTAGGTCTAATTGTTGGTCTAATTGTTGCTTATCTAATCGGGTTTGCAATTGAGCGTATTAACCTACCGATTATTAATAATTTTTTACCGATATTATTATCCATTATTCTAGGTTATTTAGGTTTCCGAGTTGGATTTAACAAACGGGATGAGCTCATTCAAATGTTTACAAAATCAGGGCCGAACTCAAAGAAAAAAAGCGGCGAACCAGGTAATATACTTGGAAGTGCCGATTATAAAGCATTGTATAAGCTGTTAGATACAAGCGTAATTATAGATGGACGAATTGCTGATATTTCCTCTACAGGATTTATCGAGGGTGTATTAGTTGTACCACAGTTTGTTTTAACGGAACTACAACATATTGCCGATTCATCAGATACATTAAAAAGAACGCGCGGCCGTAGAGGCTTGGATATGCTGAAAAAGCTTCAGGATGAACGTGCTACAAACGTCATTATTTCAGAAGAAGATTTCGAGGATATCCATGAAGTGGATTTAAAATTAGTTCGCCTTGCTAAAAAAATGGGCGCACAAATTCTTACCAATGATTTCAATTTGAATAAAGTTTGTGATCTGCATCATGTTCCAGTGTTAAATATTAATGATCTTGCCAATGCGGTAAAACCGGTTGTCATTCCTGGTGAGGATATGCAAGTCGTTGTGATTAAAGATGGTAAGGAACATAACCAAGGCGTAGCATATTTAGATGACGGTACGATGATTGTTGTTGAGGGTGGCCGTAGCTATATTGGTCAATCCATTACAGTAACAGTCACAAGCGTATTGCAAACTTCAGCAGGTAGGATGATATTTGCTAAACCTAAAGATGAACAAGTAGCTTAATTGATCGTTGTGTTTGATAGAGTAGGAAGTGGTACTGTGAATTATGAAGTCGTTTTACCTGCTGCCGGCAGTGGAAAAAGAATGGGTGCAGGTCAAAATAAATTATTTTTATTGCTTGAGGAAAAGCCAATTTTGATTCATACGTTAGAGGTATTCCAACAGGATGAAAATTGTACAGGGATATGGCTAGCTGTCAAACCTGAGGAGCGAGGCTATATTGAACAGCTTCTTAATCGTTTTGGAATAACAAAGGTGAAGGGTTTACCAGATGGTGGACTAGAGCGACAACATTCTGTTCATGCGTGTATCAAAAATATGGACCAGGTGGAGATTGTTTTAGTGCACGATGCAGCAAGACCTTTTATTACTTTACCAATTATTCAAAAGCTAGCTTTAACGGCACAAGAAAAAGGTGCTGCCATTGCGGGAGTGCGAGCGAAGGATACGATGAAAAAAGTAATAAACAATGTGATTGTTGAAACGGTAGATCGCGACACTTTATGGATGATACAAACACCACAGGCATTTCGCTTTTCGTTACTAGCACAAGCTGAAGATCATGCTGAAAAAGAAGGATTTTTAGGCACGGATGAAGCAATGTTAATAGAACGTTTAGGTCATAAAGTGCATATCGTGGAAAGTTCTTACGACAATATAAAAATGACCACAAAAGAAGACTTAATGCTAGGTGAGGCAATACTTAAAAAACGTAGGGAAACTCAAATAGGTTAAAAGGTAAAAATCTCGTCTAATTTAAAGGGGACGAGATTTTTATTTTTCAGTCACAAGATAGGATGTTACAATCCATCATAATGGGAAATATGTTAATATATGAATTGGTAAATTTAAAAAAGGATGGTGAAAGCTGCATTAAAAATAGACAGTTCAAATGGCTTTGGAGGTCTATATAATAAGCAGCTACAAAATATGTTTCGAGTAGGACAAGGATTCGATGTACATGCATTTGCAGAAGGACGTCCGCTAATTTTAGGCGGTATTACAATTCCTCATGATCGTGGGTTACTAGGGCATTCTGATGCGGATGTGTTATTACATACTGTAACCGACGCGGCTCTTGGTGCAATTGGTGAGGGGGATATTGGGCATCATTTTCCAGATACAGATCCAGCCTTTAAAGATGCAGACAGTGCAAAGTTATTAGAGCATATTTGGAAAATTGTTGAGGAAAAAGGGTATATTCTTGGTAATGTAGATTGCACGATTATGGCTCAGCGTCCTAAATTAGCACCTTACATTGAAGAAATGCGAAATAGCATTGCCCAGTTGTTAAAGGCCGATCCTTCACAAGTAAATGTTAAAGCGACAACAACTGAAAAGCTAGGATTTACTGGACGAGAAGAAGGAATTGCAGCAATGGCAACTATTCTTTTAATAAAAAAATAATAAGAATTCAAAAGAGCAGTAATGACACTCCCTTTCATTTACGACATCACAGTGGTAAAATTAGCAAAGTTATTTACGAATTAGGAGGCACATAATTATGACGAAGGAAGTTCGCGTTCGTTATGCACCAAGTCCAACAGGTTTTTTACACATTGGCGGTGCGCGCACGGCGTTATTTAACTATTTATTTGCAAAACATCACAACGGTAAATTTATCGTTCGTATTGAGGATACTGATATTGAGCGTAATGTTGAGGGAGGAGAAGCATCTCAACTAGATAACTTACGTTGGTTAGGTATTATTCCAGATGAATCAATTGATATTGGCGGTCCATATGCACCTTATAGACAAATGGAACGTTTAGATATTTATAAAAAACATGCGGAAGAGATGTTAGAGCGTGGGGTTGCGTATAAATGCTTCTGTACAACAGAAGAACTAGAAGCATCTCGTGAGGCACAAAAAGCAAAAGGCGTAGCAGCTCCTACTTACGATGGAAAATGCCGTCATTTAACAGCAGAGCAGGTCGCTGAAAAAGAAGCTGCAGGAATTCCTTATACAATTCGTATTCGTGTACCTGAAAACACAACTTATCGTTTCACTGATTTAGTGCGTGGAGATGTAACCTTCGAATCAAAAGACATCGGTGACTGGGTTCTGGTAAAAGCAAATGGCATCCCAACTTACAACTATGCTGTAGTATTAGACGATCACTTTATGGATATTACACATGTATTCCGTGGGGAAGAGCATTTATCAAACACACCAAAACAAATGATGATCTTTGATGCTTTTGGCTGGGAGTATCCACAGTACGGTCATATGACATTAATTGTAAATGAAAATCACAAAAAATTATCTAAACGTGATGAATCGATCATTCAATTTGTTTCTCAATATAAAGACCTTGGTTACTTACCAGAAGCGATGTTTAATTTCTTTGCGCTGTTAGGCTGGTCTCCAGAAGGGGAAGAAGAAATATTCACGAAAGAACAATTTATCGAAATGTTTGATGAAAAGCGTCTTTCGAAGTCACCTTCTATGTTTGATAAAAATAAACTAACATGGATGAACAATCAATACATTAAAAAATTGTCGCTAGAAGAAGTAGTTGAACTATCTTTACCACATTTACAAAAGGCTGGCTTGCTTCCAGAAGAGCTTTCTCCAGAACAACAAGCTTGGGCAACAGGTCTTATTGCTTTGTATCATAATCAAATGAGCTTTGGTGCGGAAATCGTTGAATTATCAAGCCTATTCTTTAAAGATGAGATTGAATATGATGAGGAATCAAAAGAAGTTCTTGCGGGTGAACAAGTTCCTGAAGTAATGGCTTCTTTTAAAGCTCAACTTACAGCGCTTGAAAGCTTTGATGCACCATCTATTAAAGCGGCCATTAAAGCTGTTCAAAAGGAAACTGGACATAAAGGGAAAAACCTATTTATGCCGATTCGCGTGGTGACTACGGGGCAAATGCATGGTCCCGAATTAGCGGACGCTATTGCTTTAATCGGAAAAGAAAAAGCAATTGAACGCGTTTCAAAGTTTGCAAATTAGAATTAATTGACTTTTAATGACCATGTTGTAAAATGAACTTACAAAAATGTTCAAATGATTTTGAAAGTCTATTTCGTTAATATAAAAAGCATGTGAAATTGTTAAAAGCGTTGAGAAGGAGAAGTACGTAAAATATGTTTCAAAGAGAGGGTCATCATCGGCTGAAAGTGACCTAAACCTCTATTTTACAGAAATGCACCTTTGAGCACTTTGCCGAAGCATTAGTAGGCAGGTCGGGTAGTTCTCGTTATTGGACTTATGAGAGGAAGGCATATACTGCTTTCAATCAGAGTGGAACCGCGCAATTTGTGTATAGGCGTCTCTGTCATTTTAAAAAAATGATAGAGGCGTTTTATTTTTTACCGCTAATTATGTGAACCTTTCATTATGGATTATACGTTAAAAAAGGAGAGAAAGTTTAAATGACTATCCAAATATTCAACTCTTTGACAAGACAGAAGGAGCCATTCGTTCCGCTTGAAGAAGGAAAAGTAAAAATGTATGTATGTGGTCCAACAGTATATAACTACATTCATATAGGGAATGCAAGACCTGTCATCGTTTATGACACAGTTAGACGCTACTTCCAATACAAAGGCTACGATGTAAAATATGTATCAAATTTTACTGATGTAGATGACAAAATTATTAAAGCTGCCAACGAATTAGGAGAAGAAGTATTCGAATTAACAGAGCGCTTTATTCATGCGTATTTTGAAGATATTACAGCGCTTGGCTGTAAAAAAGCAGATGTCCATCCTCGTGTAACGAATCACATGGACGATATTATCGATTTTATTAAAGTGTTAGTTGATAAAGGATATGCCTATGAATCCCAAGGTGATGTATATTATCGTACTCGTAAATTCGAGGGATACGGGAAATTAAGCCATCAATCCATCGATGATTTAAAAGTAGGTGCAAGAATTGAAGCTGGTGAAAAGAAAGAAGATCCATTAGATTTCGCACTATGGAAAGCAGCGAAGCCTGGTGAAATTAAATGGGAAAGCCCTTGGGGAGAAGGACGTCCTGGCTGGCATATTGAATGTTCTGTCATGGCAAGAGAGCATTTAGGAGATACAATTGATATTCATGCAGGTGGTCAAGACTTAACATTCCCTCACCACGAAAATGAGATTGCGCAATCGGAAAGCTATACAGGAAAGACCTTCGCAAAATATTGGATGCATAATGGGTATATTAATATTGATAATGAAAAAATGTCAAAATCCCTTGGTAATTTCGTATTAGTACATGACATCCGTCAGCAACTAGATCCGCAAGTATTACGATTCTTTATGTTATCCGTGCATTATCGTCACCCAATTAACTTTGCACAAGACTTAGTAGAATCTGCTAAGGCTGGGTTAGAACGATTACGCACTGCTTATTCAAATGTTCAACATAGACTAACTGCGACAACGGACTTATCGGAAAATGGTGACGAGTGGTTAGAAAAAGTTGCAAAAGTAAAGGGCCAATTTGAAGAAGCAATGGATGATGACTTTAATACAGCAAACGCTATTTCTGCATTGTTTGAATTAGCACGAATTGCGAACACGTATTTAAATGAAAAAAATACAGAGGAACGAGTGTTAAAGGCCTTCACAGAAACCTTTGATCAGCTTGGTGGTGTGTTAGGTGTTCAGTTTAATGCAGAAAACGAATTGTTAGATGAGGAGATTGAAGCATTAATTGAAGAGCGTAATATGGCGAGAAAAAATCGCGATTTCGCTAAATCAGATGAAATACGTGATAAGCTTCTAGAAATGAACATCGTCCTAGAAGACACTCGTCAAGGAACACGTTGGAAACGAGGTCTCTAATATGTCGCAATTGCGAATAGAAGATGTCAAGCAACTAAATGCGTTAGCACTAGCTTATATGGGAGATGCCGTTCTTGAACAAAAAGTTCGAGAACATCTCCTTATGATTGGACGAGCAAAACCGAATCATTTGCATAAAGAGGCTACTCATTATGTTTCGGCAAAAGCCCAATCAATGGTTGTCCACCGATTAATTGATGAAAAGTATTTAACAGAAGAAGAATTAACCGTTTTTAAAAGAGGAAGAAATGCAAAATCAGGATCTGTACCAAAAAATACAGACGTCCAAACGTATCGAAATAGTTCGGGATTTGAAGCGGTATTGGGTTATTTATTTTTAACAAAGCAGATGGAGCGCGTGAATCATGTGATTGAATACGCAATCGAAATTGTCGAGCAATCGAAAGGGGCATCAACATGACTGAACAAAATAATGAAATGATAGCTGGAAAAAACCCTGTCTTAGAGGCTCTTCGTTCAGGCCGAGAAATTAATAAATTGTGGATTGCAGAAGGCGTTAAGAAAACCGGGATTAATGAAGTTCTCGATTTAGCGAGAGAGCGCGGCGTACTTGTCCAATTTGTACCTAAAAAAAAGGTGGACCAATTAACAGATGCTAACCATCAAGGCATTGTTGCCTCTGTTGCAGCTTATAACTATGCGGAATTAGATGATTTATTTGAAGCTGCAAAAGCTAAAAACGAAGACCCATTCTTTTTAATTTTAGATGAGCTAGAAGATCCTCATAATTTAGGATCTATTATGCGAACTGCAGATGCAATAGGTGTTCATGGTATAATTATTCCAAAAAGAAGAGCAGTAGGATTAACAGCGGTTGTTGCCAAGGCATCCACAGGTGCCATTGAGCACGTTCCAGTTGTGAGAGTGACGAATTTAGCTCAAACGGTAGATGAGCTAAAAGACAGAGGTGTTTGGATAGCGGGAACAGATGCAAAAGGATCAGTTGATTATCGTAAGATGGATGCCACTTTACCCCTAGCCATTATTATCGGCAGTGAAGGGCGCGGAATGAGTAGATTACTTAAAGAAAAATGTGATTTTTTATACCATTTGCCAATGATCGGTCATGTTACATCTTTAAATGCTTCGGTAGCAGCAAGCTTGTTAATGTACGAAGTATTTCGTAAAAGACAAGAACGATTGGATAAGTAATATCTATGCAAAACATTTTGTTAGTTGATGGTTACAATATAATTGGCGCTTGGAAAGAATTACGTCCGCTCCGTGATAAAAGTTTTGAAGAGGCACGAAACCGATTGCTCGATCTTATGGCAGAATACAAAGCAGCAATGGGCTGGAGAGTAATTGTTGTCTTTGACGCCCACTTGGTACCTGGCATTGAACAAACATATATACAAAATTCGGTTGAAGTAATCTATACAAGAAAAAATGAAACTGCCGATGAAAGAATTGAGAAACTAACAAATGAATTAAAAGGTCGTAAAATACAAATTTATGTTGCTACCTCTGATATGACAGAACAAAATGTGATTTTTGGTCAAGGTGCTCTCAGAAAATCTGCAAGAGAACTAGAAATTGAGATGCAAATTATACAGTCCCAAATCTCATCAGAAGTAAAAACAAAGCAAGTAGAGAAGCCAGCAAGTAGAATTTCTTTACCAAAGGAAATAGCAATAGAATTTGAGAAATGGAGACGAGGTTTGAAATAACTCATTGACCGATATTTTCCAATTCCGTTATACTGATTCTAAAAACGATTCCTGCGTTTGGGGTGAGGCCGTTGCTAAAAAGTAATCAAACACAAGTGTTACAGCGATTTGAGGATCATACTGATGAACAACTGATTGAATTAGTACATCAAGGTAGTACCGATGCGTTAGATTATTTAATAACAAAATATCGATTGTTTGTGAAAGCGAAGGCACGTTCCTATTTTTTAATTGGTGCAGATAAGGAAGATATAATTCAAGAAGGAATGATAGGTTTATATAAAGCGATACGAGATTTTAAGGGAGACAAGCTTTCGTCATTTCGGGCATTTGCTGAACTCTGTATCACCCGCCAAATCATCACGGCCATAAAGACAGCGACGAGACAAAAGCACATCCCATTAAATTCCTATGTTTCTCTTGATAAACCAATTTATGATGAAGAGTCTGATAGAACTTTATTAGATGTTATTACATCTACAGAATCTGAAGACCCAGAACATTTAATGATTCACCGTGAAGAGTATTCGCATCTAGAAGAAAAAATTGGCGAAATACTAAGTGAGTTAGAACAACAGGTTTTAGCATTATACTTAGATGGACAATCCTATAACGAGATATCTGAAGAATTGAATCGTCATGTTAAATCTATTGATAACGCACTCCAACGAGTTAAAAGAAAGCTTGAACGACATTTAGAAATTGATCAAAGTAATTAGTTTGATTTTACAGAATGTTGACACGAAGTTCTTTAGATGATAGTCTTTATAGGACATCCTGCGCAAAAAAAGAGTGATTATATATGGCGAAAAAAGTCGTATTGAGTTGTGAAAAATGTGGATCGAGAAATTATTCGTTCCCAGATAAAGAGGATTCAACAAAACGTCTTGAACTAAAGAAGTTTTGTGCTCATTGTAATGAGCATACTTTACACAAACAAACGAAATGATAAATTATATTCAATTATTGAGAGTGAATAGTTGAAATAGTAAACACATAGAATAGACGATTTGTTCGGAGGTTAAGCTGTAATGGGCAAGATAAAACAATTTTTCCATGATGTAATGTCAGAAATGAGAAAAACTAGCTGGCCAAAAAGTAAAGAGCTTACGAAATATACAGTAGTCGTTATTTCAACTGTAATATTTTTTGCAATATTCTTCATGCTAGTTGACTTAGGAATTTCGAGTTTAGTTCGTTGGTACTTTGCGTTATAATGATGTTAATATGAATATTTTGAAATAGCCCGTCACAAAGATTAACGGGTTTTTTTCATTTGTTTTATAATATTAAAGAGACTGTATTTAAAAAATTGTATCGATATACGTATTTCGTATATGTAAAGGAGGAACGGACGCTTAGTCCTGCTAATTATGGAGAAAAAGTGGTATGTAGTTCATACTTATTCGGGTTATGAAAATCGAGTGAAGGCAAATTTAGAAAAACGTGTTGAAACAATGGGCATGCAAGATAATATCTTTCGTGTAATCGTTCCTGAACATGAAGAGACAGATTTAAAAGACGGTAAAAAACGTACAGTAATGCGCAAAGTATTTCCGGGCTATGTGTTAGTGGAAATGATCTTAACTGATGAATCTTGGTATGTAGTTCGTAATACGCCTGGTGTCACTGGCTTTATCGGTTCTTCAGGTGGTGGAGCAAAACCAACACCGTTATTGCCTGAAGAAGCAGATCGACTACTTCGTCAAATGGGCATGACGAAGAAAACGGTTGGTGAAATTGATATAACTGTTGGTGAACTTGTTGAGGTTTTAGATGGACCATTTGCTCACTTCCAAGGGAAAGTTGAAGAGGTTGATGCGGACAAAGGTAAAGTAAAAGTTACTATTGACATGTTCGGCCGTGAAACAAAAATGGAATTAGATTTCGAGCAAATACAAAAAATATAGGTATAAATTGGGGAGTAAACTATTCAAATATTTTACTTGCTAATATGTTTTAAAAGTGATATCATTTCATAGGTCAGACTGTCCAAAGGATAGTTTGCATGAATAGTAATGTTATCGGCAAATTGCTGACAAACAGATATTGAGTGGGAGGGGAAACCCAATTACCACATCACGGACTTAAGGAGGTGTGTCTCGTGGCTAAAAAAGTTATTAAAATCGTAAAACTTCAAATCCCTGCTGGTAAAGCAAACCCAGCGCCACCGGTTGGTCCTGCACTAGGTCAAGCAGGTGTTAATATCATGGGATTCTGTAAGGAGTTCAACGCACGTACAGCTGATCAAGCTGGTTTAATTATTCCAGTTGAAATTACAGTGTTTGAAGACCGTTCTTTCACTTTTATTACAAAAACGCCACCTGCGGCAGTATTACTTAAAGTAGCAGCAGGTATCCAATCTGGATCTGGTGAACCAAACCGTAAAAAAGTTGCAACGGTTAAACGTGATAAAGTTCGCGAAATCGCTGAACAAAAAATGCCTGACCTAAATGCTGCATCTGTAGAAGCGGCTATGAAAATGGTTGAAGGTACAGCACGAAGCATGGGTATTGTTATTGAAGACTAATTCCCGAAACACTTGATGATGAAGGCTTTTGTAAATGAGGTTGCGTTAGGTTCTTTGGAACTCGCAACCTCTATTCGTGGGAGGATTATCCGCTACAACCACAATCAAGGAGGAAAATATAAAATGGCAAAAAAAGGTAAAAGACTGCAAGATGCAGTGAAATTAGTTGACCGTTCGAAATTATATGCAGCTGAAGAAGCAATCGCTTTAGCTCAAAAAACAAGCACAGTTAACTTTGACGCAACAGTTGAAGTAGCTTTCAAACTTGGTATAGATACTCGTAAAAATGACCAACAAATCCGTGGTGCTGTAGTACTACCAAACGGAACTGGTAAAACTCAACGTGTATTAGTATTCGCTAAAGGTGAAAAACTTAAAGAAGCAGAAGCAGCGGGTGCTGACTATGTAGGCGATGCTGAATACATCAACAAAATCCAACAAGGTTGGTTTGAGTTCGACGTAATCGTTGCAACTCCAGACATGATGGGTGAAGTTGGTAAACTTGGTCGTGTATTAGGACCTAAAGGTTTAATGCCAAACCCTAAAACTGGTACAGTTACTTTTGACGTAACTAAAGCTATCAACGAAATTAAAGCTGGTAAAGTTGAATACCGTGCTGATAAAGCTGGTATTATTCACGCTCCTATCGGTAAAGTTTCATTCGAAACTGAAAAATTAGTTGAAAACTTCTTAGCTGTATTTGACGTAGTTCAAAAAGCAAAACCTGCAGCAGCTAAAGGTACTTACATGAAATCTGTAAACGTAACTACAACTATGGGACCATCAGTGAAAATTGATTCTACTAGTGTAGTTGTTAAATAATATATTTGTTTAACTAATTCCACGAGAATATAGTTGACAACCATCCGCTTCTTTGGTAAGATGGATGCTGTTGTGAATCATCCATTTGTACCGTAGACAGTAGGGGTGCTTAGACACTTAATGATCCTACCGAGGACATCGGAAATCAGATTCTTTTTAGATGATGACTTTCTGCCTCTATGTCTGTACGGCATAGAGGCTTTTCTTTTGTCGGTATAAATGACATTCTAATAGGAGGTGTCAAAATGAGCAGTACAGCAATCGAATCAAAACAAGTAGTAGTACAAGAAATCGCTGAGAAGTTTCAATCTGCTTCTTCAGTAGTAGTAGTTGACTACCGTGGTCTAACTGTTGCTCAAGTTACTGAACTTCGTAAACAACTTCGCGAAGCTGGTGTTGAGTTCAAAGTGTTCAAAAATACTTTAGCTCGTCGTGCAGCAGAAATCGCTGGTTTAGAAGGTATTAACGAAGCATTAACTGGACCAAATGCTATCGCGTTCTCGAAAGAAGACGTAGTAGCTCCAGCTAAAATTATCAACGAATTCGCTAAGAAAAACGAAGCTCTTGAAATTAAAGCTGGTATTATCGAAGGTTCTATATCTTCAGCTGAAGATGTTAAAGCACTTGCAGAACTTCCATCACGCGAAGGTCTACTTTCTATGCTTTTATCAGTACTTCAAGCTCCAATGCGCAACTTCGCGCTTGCAACAAAAGCAGTTGCAGATCAAAAAGAAGAACAAGGCGCTTAATTCAAATAAGTGCTTAAAGTTACAATCTAACACAAGGCAAATGGCCTAAAAACAATCATATATCCAATAGGAGGAAATAATAATGAGCAAAGAGCAAATCTTAGAAGCTATCAAAGAGATGACAGTTCTTGAATTAAACGATTTAGTAAAAGCAATTGAAGAAGAATTTGGTGTAACAGCTGCTGCTCCTGTAGCAGTAGTAGGTGGCGCAGGTGCTGCTGCTGCTGAAGAAAAAACTGAATTTGATGTAGTACTAGCTAGCGCTGGTGACCAAAAAATCAAAGTTATCAAAGTGGTACGTGAAATCACTGGTCTTGGCTTAAAAGAAGCTAAAGAATTAGTTGACAACGCTCCAAAACCATTAAAAGAAGGCGTTTCTAAAGAAGAAGCTGAAGATATCAAAGCTAAAATCGAAGAAGTTGGCGCTTCTGTAGAAGTTAAATAATTTCACTTTCATAACGAAGGTATTTAAAAGTGATTGCAAAGGTCTATTAATGACTTTTGCAATTGCTAAAAAGCTCGTCCTAATCGGCGAGCTTTCTTCATTTCTCCTAAGGAGGCGTATAAATGTCTATGTCTGAACATTATTATTCGAAAAAGCCTCAAACAGAAAGTAAGCCACGTCATTGGACCTTTAATTTACTTGGGCACGAGTTTCGATTTGAAACGGATGCTGGTGTATTCAGTAAAAGCGAAGTAGATTTTGGATCCCGTACTTTAATAGAATCTTTTGTACTGCCAGAAGTAGATGGAGTCGTGATGGATATTGGATGCGGTTATGGTCCGATAGGGCTGGCAATTGCAAAAGAACATCCCGAACGAACAATTTACATGATGGACGTCAACGAAAGGGCGATTGCACTTGCGCAAAAAAACGCTCAAACTAACGGGATTCAAAATGTACGTATTTTTGAAAGTGATGGCGTATCAGCTGTTGAAGAAGACGTCAACGCGGCCGCAATATTAACCAATCCGCCAATAAGAGCCGGAAAAGAAACGATATTCCGCTTTTACGATGGCGCTTATGAAAAACTAGTATCAAACGGTGAATTGTGGGTTGTCATTCAAAAGAAACAAGGAGCACCATCAACAGTTGCTCATTTAGAAGAAAAATTTACCGAAGTTGAAGTAGTGGAGAAGAAAAAAGGGTACTGGATTATAAAGGCGAAAAAATAAGGAAGATATGTATAAAATATTGACTTGACAAATCGCCTGTGATAACATAATAAAATGCAAAAATATTATTTTGTGGGAGTATGCCCTTTTGTATGTAACCAGAATTTGATGGTTATACTTCCCATGAATAAGTTTAGTTTAACCGAAAATGAGATCTAAGAAAAGACTCGTTTTCTTTTTGTCTTTCGAAATCATACACTATTTGGATGATTTTGCAAAGACCTATTATCGCTTTAATGAGGGGTGAATAAGTTGACAGGTCAACTAGTTCAGTACGGACAACACCGCCAGCGTAGAAGCTTTGCGCGTATTAAAGAGGTGCTGGAGCTTCCGAATTTAATCGAAATTCAAACAGCATCTTATGAGTGGTTCCTTGAAGAAGGATTGCGTGAAATGTTCCGTGACATTTCGCCAATCGAAGATTTTACAGGCAATCTATCACTTGAATTCATCGATTACACTTTAGGTGAACCTAAATATGATGTCGATGAATGTAAAGAACGTGACGTTACTTATGCTGCGCCATTGCGCGTAAAGGTGCGTCTTCATAACAAAGAAACAGATGAAGTAAAAGAGCAAGATGTCTTTATGGGTGATTTCCCATTAATGACGGAAGTAGGTACTTTTGTAATCAATGGTGCCGAACGCGTTATCGTTTCACAATTAGTTCGCTCACCAAGCGTTTATTTCCATGACAAAACGGATAAAAACGGTAAAAAAGGGTTTGGCGCTACAGTAATTCCAAACCGCGGTGCATGGTTAGAATATGAAACTGATGCGAAAGATATCGTTTATGTTCGTATTGATCGTACTCGTAAGCTTCCGGCAACAGTATTACTTCGAGCTTTAGGCTTCGGTTCTGACCAAGAAATTATTGATATTTTAGGGGATAACGAGTATTTACGTAATACCCTAGAAAAAGATAATACGGACAGTACAGAAAAAGCATTATTAGAAATTTATGAACGCCTTCGTCCAGGAGAACCGCCGACAGTAGAAAGCGCAAAAAGCTTACTATATTCACGTTTCTTCGATGCTAAACGCTATGATTTAGCGAATGTTGGACGTTATAAAATGAATAAAAAGCTACACATTAAAAATCGTTTATTTAACCAAACGATTGCTGAAACGCTTGTTGATCCTGAAACAGGAGAAATTTTAGCTGAAAAAGGAACAGTTCTTGATCGTCGTAATCTAGATCGATTAATCCCTTATTTAGAAAAAGGCATTGGCTTCCGTACATTATCACAGGTTGGTGGTGTATTAGAAGAAGATGTAACTGTTCAGTCAATTAAAATTTTCGCTCCAAACGATGAAGCGCAAAAAGAAATCAATATTATTTCTAACGCCTATATTGAAGAAGAAGTGAAGAACTTAACTCCGGCAGATATTATCGCTTCAATGTCATACTTCTTTAATCTATTACACGGTGTTGGAAACACTGATGATATTGACCATTTAGGTAACCGTCGTTTACGTTCAGTAGGCGAATTACTACAAAATCAATTCCGTATTGGATTGTCTCGTATGGAACGTGTTGTACGTGAACGTATGTCAATTAACGATACGGCATCAATCGTTCCACAACAATTAATCAATATTCGTCCAGTAATTGCTTCAATTAAAGAATTCTTTGGTAGTTCTCAATTATCGCAATTCATGGACCAAACAAACCCTCTAGCTGAATTGACACATAAACGTCGTCTATCTGCATTAGGGCCAGGTGGTTTAACACGTGAGCGAGCTGGTATGGAAGTTCGTGACGTTCACTATTCGCACTATGGTCGTATGTGTCCGATTGAAACACCTGAGGGTCCAAACATCGGTTTAATTAACTCACTTTCATCATATGCAAAAGTAAATAAATTTGGTTTTATTGAAACGCCATATCGTCGTGTTGATCCTGAAACAGGTCGAGTAACGGAGCATATTGATTATTTAACAGCTGATGAAGAAGATAACTATATCGTTGCACAAGCAAACTCACCATTAAATCCTGATGGTTCATTTGCAAACGAGGAAGTTTTAGGTCGTTTCCGTGGGGATAACACAGTCTTCAAAAGAGATCGTGTTGACTACATGGACGTATCTCCAAAACAAGTAGTATCTGCTGCGACAGCATGTATTCCATTCTTAGAAAACGATGACTCAAACCGTGCATTAATGGGTGCGAACATGCAACGTCAAGCAGTTCCGTTATTAAACCCAGAAGCACCATTCGTTGGAACTGGTATGGAACACGTGAATGCTCGTGATTCAGGAGCTGCAGTAGTTAATAAATATCACGGTATTGTTGAACATGTTGAAGCTCGTTCAATTCATGTACGTCGAGTTGAAGAAATTGACGGTAAAGAGGTTAAAGGTGAATTAGTAAAATACAAACTACAAAAATTCACTCGTTCAAACCATGGTACGTCTATTAACCAACGCCCGATTGTAAAAGTTGGCGATCGTGTTAAACCGAAAGATATTTTAGCTGATGGTCCTTCTATGGAACAAGGTGAACTTGCATTAGGTCGTAATGTGCTAGTAGCCTTCATGACATGGGAAGGTTTCAACTATGAAGATGCCGTTATTATGAATGAACGCCTTGTACGTGATGATGTTTATACATCTGTTCATATTGAAGAATATGAATCAGAATCACGCGATACTAAACTAGGACCTGAGGAAATCACACGTGATATTCCTAACGTTGGTGAAGATGCTCTTCGCAACTTAGATGATCGTGGAATTATTCGTATAGGCGCTGAAGTTCGCGACGGTGATATTCTTGTAGGTAAAGTAACTCCAAAAGGGGTAACTGAGTTAACTGCTGAAGAACGCTTATTACATGCAATCTTTGGTGAAAAAGCTCGTGAAGTTCGTGATACTTCTTTACGTGTACCACATGGTGCAGGCGGTATCGTTCTTGATGTAAAAGTCTTCAATCGTGAAGATGGTGATGAACTACCACCAGGTGTTAACCAATTAGTTCGTGTTTATATTGTTCAAAAACGTAAAATCCGCGTTGGGGACAAAATGGCCGGACGTCATGGTAACAAAGGGGTAATTTCTCGTATTTTACCTGAAGAAGATATGCCATTCATGCCAGACGGAACACCGGTTGATATCATGTTAAATCCACTTGGGGTACCATCTCGTATGAACATCGGACAAGTTTTAGAGCTTCACTTAGGTATGGCTGCTCGTTACTTAGGTCTTCATATGGCTACACCAGTATTTGATGGAGCAAATGAAGAAGATGTTTGGGAAACAATGGAAGAAGCTGGTATGAACCGTGACGGTAAAACGATCCTTTATGATGGTCGTTCTGGTGAGCCATTCGATAACCGTGTATCTGTAGGTATCATGTATATGATTAAACTTGCTCACATGGTTGATGACAAACTACACGCTCGTTCCACTGGACCATACTCACTTGTTACACAACAACCACTTGGCGGTAAAGCTCAATTTGGTGGTCAACGTTTCGGTGAGATGGAGGTTTGGGCACTTGAAGCCTATGGTGCTGCTTACACACTTCAAGAAATTTTAACAATCAAATCCGACGATGTTGTTGGACGTGTTAAAACTTATGAAGCAATCGTTAAAGGTGAAAGTGTACCAGAACCAGGTGTACCTGAATCATTCAAAGTATTAATTAAAGAACTTCAATCTTTAGGTTTAGATGTGAAAATGTTAACTGTAAACGATGAAGAAGTTGAACTTCGTGATTTAGATGATGAGGATGAACTTCAACCAGCGGATGCTTTAAACATTTTGCCTGAAAACGGAAAAGAAGAAGATACTGTAGAATCATTTGAATAATAATAGTTATTGTATCGGGTAATTGAACTTTACCCGATACAATAAAAGCTATAATTTAACAAATTTATTTATACAAAAGAGTTCTCTTTTGTAATTGATGTCGAGCTTCGGAAGAGTCGGTAAAGGACTTATACTAAAGGGAGGTAGGCTCCTTGATAGACGTTAATGAATTTGAATATATGAAAATTGGTTTAGCATCACCTGATAAAATCCGTTCGTGGTCATATGGTGAAGTAAAAAAACCTGAAACAATCAACTATCGTACTTTAAAACCTGAAAAAGACGGTCTATTCTGTGAACGTATTTTCGGACCAACAAAAGATTGGGAATGTCACTGCGGTAAATACAAACGTGTACGCTATAAAGGTGTAGTTTGTGATCGTTGTGGTGTTGAAGTTACAAGAGCTAAAGTGCGTCGTGAACGTATGGGCCACATTGAATTGGCTGCTCCTGTATCTCATATTTGGTATTTTAAAGGTATTCCAAGCCGTATGGGACTTATCCTTGATATGTCTCCACGTGCATTGGAAGAAGTAATTTACTTTGCTTCATATGTTGTAATCGAGCCTGCTGGCACTAGTTTAGAAAAGAAACAACTTCTTTCTGAAAAAGAGTACCGTGCATATCGTGAAAAGTTCGGTAATAGTTTTGAAGCTGCAATGGGTGCAGAAGCTATTAAAAAACTTCTACAACAAATTGATTTAGAAGATGAAACAGCAGTCTTAAAAGAAGAACTAAAAACTGCTCAAGGTCAACGTCGTACTCGTGCGATCAAACGCCTTGAAGTAATCGAGTCATTCCGTAACTCTGGTAACAAACCGGAATGGATGATTTTAGATGTACTTCCAGTAATTCCACCAGAGCTTCGTCCTATGGTGCAATTAGATGGTGGCCGTTTTGCTACTTCTGACTTAAATGATTTATATCGTCGTGTTATTAACCGTAATAACCGTTTAAAACGTCTTCTTGATCTTGGTGCACCTAGCATCATCGTTCAAAACGAAAAACGTATGCTACAAGAGGCAGTTGACGCTCTAATCGATAACGGTCGTCGTGGTCGTCCTGTAACTGGTCCTGGTAACCGTCCGTTAAAATCCCTTTCTCATATGTTAAAAGGGAAACAAGGTCGTTTCCGTCAAAACTTACTAGGTAAACGTGTTGACTATTCTGGTCGTTCGGTTATCGTAGTAGGTCCAAACCTAAAAATGTACCAATGCGGACTTCCAAAAGAAATGGCTATCGAATTATTCAAGCCTTTCGTAATGAAAGAGCTTGTTGAACGTGGCCTTGCTCATAACATTAAGAGCGCGAAACGTAAAATCGAACGTTTGCACAACGAAGTTTGGGACGTTCTTGAGGATGTCATCCGTGAACACCCAGTTTTACTTAACCGTGCACCAACATTGCATAGATTAGGTATTCAAGCGTTTGAACCAACACTTGTAGAAGGCCGTGCAATTCGTCTTCACCCATTAGTATGTACAGCATATAACGCTGACTTCGATGGTGACCAAATGGCGGTACACGTTCCTTTATCTGCGGAAGCTCAAGCGGAAGCTCGTTTACTTATGTTAGCGGCACAAAACATCCTAAATCCAAAAGATGGTAAGCCAGTTGTTACACCATCTCAAGATATGGTATTAGGTAACTACTATTTAACACTTGAGCGTGAAAATGCTCGTGGTGAAGGTTCTGTATTCTATGGACCTAATGAAGTGTTAATTGCATATCAAACAGGTAATGTTCATTTACACACTCGTATCGCAATTAAAGCAAGTTCATTAAACAACCAAACATTTACTGATGAGCAAAATGAAATGTTCTTATTAACAACGGTTGGTAAGGTTATTTTCAATGAAATTTTACCTGAATCATTCCCTTACATTAATGAACCAACAGCTTATAATTTAGAGCAAAAAACGCCTGAAAAATATTTCACTCACTTAAGAATTGATGATGAGTTACTAAAAGAAGTGGAAGCTAGCGAAGGCTACAGTGCACTTTCTGAACAAGAAAAAATTGATGCGAAACGTCAAGCAGTATTGAAAAAATACTTTGAGCAAGCACCAATTATTCACCCATTCCGTAAAAAGTTCTTAGGTAGTATCATTGCGGAAGTGTTTAAACGTTTCCACATTACAGAAACATCTAAAATGCTTGACCGAATGAAAGACCTTGGATTTAAATATTCAACTAAAGCAGGTATTACTGTTGGTGTATCTGATATCGTTGTATTACCTGAAAAAGGCGAAATTCTAGAAGAAGCTCAGAAAAAAGTAGATAAAGTAACTGTTCAATTCCGTCGTGGTCTTATTACGGAAGAAGAACGCTATGATCGCGTAATTTCAAGCTGGTCAGCGGCTAAAGATGAAATTCAGTCAAAACTGATGGACTCTTTACCTAACACTAACCCTATCTTCATGATGAGTGACTCTGGTGCCCGTGGTAACGCATCAAACTTTACTCAGCTTGCAGGTATGCGTGGTTTAATGGCCAACCCAGCTGGTCGAATTATCGAACTTCCAATCAAATCTTCATTCCGTGAAGGTTTAACAGTATTGGAGTACTTCATCTCTACTCACGGTGCTCGTAAAGGTCTAGCCGATACAGCATTAAAAACTGCCGATTCAGGTTACTTAACACGTCGTCTTGTAGACGTTGCACAGGATGTAATCGTTCGTGAAGACGACTGTGGAACTGACCGTGGACTAACAATTGGTGCTTTAAAAGAAGGTACTGAAATTATCGAAGGTTTAGATGAACGTATTGTTGGACGTCATACGAAGAAAACAATTCGTCATCCTGAAACAGGCGAAGTAATTTTAGAACGTGATCAATTGATTACACAAGATGTAGCTCGTGAAATTATCGATGCGGGTATCGAAGAAGTAACAATACGTTCTGCATTCACATGTAATACAAAACATGGCGTATGTAAAAAATGTTACGGAATCAACCTTGCAACTGGTGAAGAGGTAGAAGTTGGAGAAGCGGTTGGTATTATCGCTGCACAATCTATCGGTGAACCAGGTACACAATTAACAATGCGTACATTCCATACAGGTGGGGTTGCAGGTAACGATATTACACAAGGTCTTCCACGTATCCAAGAGATTTTTGAAGCTCGTAATCCAAAAGGGCAGGCAGTAATTTCTGAAATTACAGGTACTGTTACAGAAATCGATGAAATTCGTGAAGGCTTAAAAGAGCTCACAATTCAAGGTGAAATTGAAACTCGTAAGTATCAAGCGCCTTATAATGCTCGATTAAAAGTTCAAATTGGTGATACGATCAGACCAGGTCAAATCTTGACAGAAGGTTCAATCGATCCAAAACAATTATTAAAAGTAAAAGATGTTGCGACAGTTCAAGAATACTTGCTAAAAGAAGTACAAAAAGTATATCGTATGCAAGGGGTAGAAATTGGCGACAAACACATCGAAGTGATGGTTCGTCAAATGCTACGTAAAGTTCGCGTAATTGAAGCCGGAGATACTGAATTGTTACCAGGATCGTTACTAGATATTCACCAATTCACTGAAGCAAACAGAGACGCCATTACAAATGGTAAAGTACCAGCTACATGTCGCCCTGTTATTCTTGGTATTACTAAAGCATCTCTTGAAACAGAATCATTCTTATCTGCTGCATCATTCCAAGAAACAACTCGTGTGTTAACAGATGCTGCAATCAAAGGTAAACGTGATGAATTACTTGGACTAAAAGAAAACGTAATTATCGGTAAGCTTGTTCCAGCAGGTACAGGTATGCAACGTTACCGTCAAATTCGTATTAAAGATGACCGAGTAGATGCACAAGAAGAACTTACTTCAGCTGAATAATTAATAAAAATGAATTCCAAGGAGAAATTCTCTCCTTGGAATTTTATAAAAATAATTGACAGTTTGATCGTGTAGTGATAATATACTTAAGGTTGATAGTTAACTGTCTGTACTTCGGAGGATATGTAAATGTCTTATGAAAAAGTTAAGCAGGCTAGTAAAACAATCATAGGGACAAAGCAAGCAATTAAAGCAATAAATGCTAGCCAAGTTAAAGAGATTGTCGTTGCACTTGATGCAGAAACCCGAGTAACCGATCCAGTAATCCTTCTTGCAAAAGAAGTCGGTATACCAGTGAATCTCGTCGAGTCGAAAAAAGAGCTTGGAAAAGCTTGCGGCATTCAAGTGGGTGCTGCAGTTGTTGCAATTGCAATGCATTAGTTTTTGTGTTAAATCACAAAGACTTGTTTTTTACCCAAAAAATGAACCACCTGGATGTGTGGTATTACATGAATGAAACGAAGGGAGGAAAAACCGATGCCTACAATTAACCAATTGGTACGTAAGCCTCGTAAATCTAAAATCACGAAATCAAATTCACCTGCGTTAAATAGAGGGTATAACAGTTTCAAAAAATCTTTAACAAACGTTAACTCTCCACAAAAACGTGGCGTTTGTACTCGTGTTGGTACAATGACACCTAAAAAACCTAACTCAGCGTTACGTAAATACGCTCGTGTACGTTTAACTAACCAAATCGAAGTTACAGCTTACATTCCTGGTGAAGGTCATAACTTACAAGAACACAGCGTTGTATTAATTCGCGGTGGACGTGTAAAAGACTTACCAGGGGTACGTTATCATATCGTTCGTGGTGCTCTTGATACTGCTGGTGTAAATGGCCGTATGCAATCACGCTCTTTATATGGTACAAAACGTCCAAAAGAGAAAAAATAATTTGACTTAAATAAATAGATAATTATTTGAAAGGAGGAAAACACATGCCTCGTAAAGGTCCTGTTTCCAAACGTGACGTGTTACCAGATCCAATTTATAATTCAAAACTAGTAACTCGTTTAATCAACAAAATGATGATTGATGGTAAAAGAGGTACTTCTCAAAAGATTTTATACGGTGCGTTCGAATTAGTTAAAGAACGTTCTGGTAATGATCCAATTGAAGTATTCGAAGCTGCATTAAATAACGTAATGCCAGTTCTTGAAGTACGTGCTCGTCGTGTTGGTGGTTCTAACTACCAAGTACCGGTTGAAGTTCGTCCAGAACGTCGTATTACATTAGGTCTTCGTTATTTAGTTAACTACTCTCGTCTTCGTGGTGAAAAAACTATGGAAGAGCGTTTAGCTAACGAAATCCTTGATGCATCTAACAACACAGGTGCTTCAGTGAAAAAACGTGAAGATATGCACAAAATGGCAGAAGCAAACAAAGCATTTGCACACTATCGTTGGTAATTTAAACTACGTGCTGGTGATAAACTAGTACGTAGATTTAAATATATAGTCAAAAAAATGTCTATACCCAATATGGAAGGAGAAAATTTCCTATGAAACGCGAATTCTCACTAGAGAATACACGTAATATTGGGATCATGGCTCACATTGATGCTGGTAAAACAACAACAACTGAGCGTATCCTTTATTACACTGGTAAGATTCACAAAATCGGTGAAACTCATGAAGGTGCCTCTCAAATGGACTGGATGGAGCAAGAACAAGAACGTGGTATCACTATCACTTCTGCTGCGACAACAGCTCAATGGAAAGGTAACCGAGTAAACATCATTGACACACCAGGACACGTAGACTTCACAGTAGAGGTTGAACGTTCATTGCGTGTACTTGATGGTGCAGTAACAGTACTTGATGCTCAATCTGGTGTTGAGCCACAAACTGAAACTGTATGGCGTCAAGCTACAACTTATGGTGTTCCACGTATCGTATTTGTTAACAAAATGGATAAAATCGGTGCGGATTTCTTGTACTCAGTGAAAACTCTTCACGAACGTTTACAAGCAAACGCTCACCCAATTCAATTACCAATCGGTTCTGAAGATCAATTCGAAGCAATTATCGATTTAGTTGAAATGAAAGCAATCTTCTATGGTAACGACCTTGGTACTGATATCCAAGAACGTGAAATTCCTGAAGAATATAAAGCACAAGCTGAAGAATACCGTGAAAAATTAATTGAAGCGGTTGCCGAATTAGATGAAGAGCTTATGGAAAAATACTTCGCTGGTGAAGAAATCACTATCGAAGAGCTAAAAGCTGGTATCCGTAAAGCAACTTTATCAGTAGAATTCTATCCAGTTATTTGTGGTACAGCGTTTAAAAATAAAGGTGTTCAATTAATGCTTGATGCAGTAATTGACTATCTACCTGCTCCGACAGACGTAGAATCAATTAAAGGTGTAGATCCTGACACAGGTGAAGAAATCGTTCGTCATTCTAGCGATGAAGAACCATTCTCTGCACTAGCATTCAAAGTTATGACTGACCCTTATGTTGGTAAATTAACATTCTTCCGTGTGTACTCTGGTATCTTAGATTCAGGTTCATACGTACAAAACTCTACAAAAGGTAAACGTGAACGTGTAGGTCGTATCCTTCAAATGCACGCGAACTCTCGTGAAGAAATTTCAAAAGTATTCGCTGGTGATATCGCTGCAGCTGTTGGTCTTAAAGATACTACTACTGGTGACACTCTTTGTGACGAGAAAAATCTTGTTATCCTAGAGTCTATGGAATTCCCAGAACCAGTTATCTCTTTATCTGTAGAACCAAAATCAAAAGCTGACCAAGATAAAATGAGTCAAGCTTTACAAAAACTTCAAGAAGAAGATCCAACATTCCGTGCTCATACTGACCAAGAAACTGGTCAAACAATCATCTCTGGTATGGGTGAGCTTCACCTTGATATCCTTGTAGACCGTATGAAACGTGAATTCAAAGTAGAAGCTAACGTGGGTGCTCCACAAGTTTCTTACCGCGAAACATTCCGTGGTTCGGCTCAAGTACAAGGTAAATTCACACGCCAATCTGGTGGTCGTGGACAATACGGTGACGTTTGGATTGAATTCTCTCCAAACGAAGAAGGTAAAGGATTCGAATTTGAAAATGCAATCGTTGGTGGGGTTGTACCTCGTGAATACATTCCAGCTGTTGAAGCAGGTCTTCGTGACGCGCTTGACCGCGGTGTAGTTGCTGGTTACCCATTAATCGACATCAAAGCGAAATTGTACGATGGGTCTTACCATGATGTTGACTCTAACGAAATGGCATTCAAAATCGCTGCTTCTATGGCTCTAAAAGCTGCAGCTTCTAAATGTAACCCTGTTCTTTTAGAACCAGTAATGAAAGTAGAAGTAGTAATTCCAGAAGAATATCTTGGTGATATCATGGGTAACATCACTTCTCGTCGTGGACGTGTAGAAGGTATGGAAGCTCGCGGTAACGCACAAGTTGTTCGTGCAATGGTTCCACTTTCTGAAATGTTCGGATATGCAACAACATTACGTTCTGCAACACAAGGTCGTGGTGTGTTCTCAATGGTATTCGATCACTATGAAGAAGTACCGAAATCAATTGCTGAAGAAATCATCAAAAAAAATAAAGGTGAATAATTGAAATTTCATCTTGTATCAAGTATAAATAATTTGTAAGCTATGATTGACTGGCTGAAAAGGGCCCTTTCTCAGCCAGCAGTTATAACATAAAAAAATAATAAAAACACATATTAGGAGGCTAACTCTAATGGCTAAAGAAAAATTTGACCGTTCGAAAACGCATGCTAACATTGGTACAATTGGACACGTTGACCATGGTAAAACTACATTAACTGCTGCTATCGCAACAGTACTTTCTAAAAAAATGGGTGGTACAGCTAAATCATACGCTGATATCGATAACGCTCCAGAAGAAAAAGAACGTGGTATCACAATCAATACTTCTCACGTAGAATATGAAACTGAAACTCGTCACTATGCTCACGTTGACTGCCCAGGACACGCTGACTATGTTAAAAACATGATCACTGGTGCTGCTCAAATGGACGGCGGTATCTTAGTAGTATCTGCTGCTGATGGCCCAATGCCACAAACACGTGAACACATCCTTTTATCACGTCAAGTAGGTGTACCATACTTAGTAGTATTCTTAAACAAATGTGATATGGTTGATGACGAAGAATTATTAGAATTAGTAGAAATGGAAGTTCGTGACTTATTATCAGAATACGATTTCCCAGGTGACGATGTTCCTGTAATTAAAGGTTCTGCTCTTAAAGCTCTTGAAGGTGAACCAGAATGGGAAGAAAAAATCGTTGAGTTAATGGACGCTGTAGACAGCTATATCCCAACTCCAGAACGTGACACTGAAAAACCATTCATGATGCCAGTAGAGGACGTTTTCTCTATCACTGGTCGTGGTACAGTTGCAACTGGTCGTGTAGAACGCGGTCAAGTTAAAGTTGGTGACGTAGTAGAAATTATCGGTCTTGCTGAAGAAGCTAAATCTACAACTGTAACTGGTGTAGAAATGTTCCGTAAATTATTAGACTATGCTGAAGCTGGAGATAACATCGGTGCATTATTACGTGGTGTTGCTCGTGAAGAAATTCAACGTGGACAAGTATTAGCTAAACCAGGCTCAATCACTCCACACACAAACTTCAAAGCTGAAGTTTACGTTTTATCAAAAGAAGAAGGTGGACGTCATACTCCATTCTTCTCAAACTACCGTCCTCAGTTCTACTTCCGTACAACTGACGTAACTGGTGTTATCAACTTACCAGAAGGCGTTGAAATGGTAATGCCTGGTGACAACATCGAAATGAACGTAGAATTAATCTCTCCAATCGCTCTTGAAGAAGGTACAAAATTCTCTATCCGTGAGGGTGGACGTACTGTAGGCGCTGGTGTAGTAGCTTCTATCCAAAAATAATTTAGCATTTTGCTATCTAAACCAATTCGTAGGGACGCCTATGAATTGGTTTTTTTATTTTATAAAAAGATGCTGTAGATGTGTTTGCTAACATTAATAAAAATATAACAGCACCGCTTATCTTTATATATTAAATAGATAAACAGATAGGCACAAACATTTAGTAAAGAAAAACTTGTTATTCACTTTTCTTTTATCCATTTCCATCCAAATGTTACAATTGAATGAAGAGGTGAAGACGGTGGATACAAAAATACTTCTAATAGAAGATGATCAATCCATTTTTGAAATGATACAGGAACGTTTTGTAGGGTGGAATATGCAAGTCATTAAACCGCCTGATTTTCAAAAAGTGATGGATTGTTTTATTGATGAGAGACCACAGTTAGTCATTATAGATATACAACTACCGGCTTTTGATGGATTTCACTGGTGTAGAGAAATACGAACTATTTCAAAAGTGCCTATCATTTTTTTATCTTCTAGGGATCATCCAATGGATATGGTGATGGCCATGCAATTGGGAGCGGACGATTTCGTGCAAAAGCCGTTTCATATGGATGTATTGCTGGCGAAGGTACAAGCTATATTACGACGCACATATGATTACACGGAAGAAGAAACGGAATTAGTTCGTTGGAATAATGCAACAGTAGATTATAGCAAGGCCATGGTTTTAATAGATAATAATTCATGTGAACTGACAAAGAATGAGCTGTTTATATTAAGGCTGCTATTACAACATGTGAATAAAGTTGTTTCAAGAGACGAATTAATGCGGAAACTTTGGGATGATGAAAGGTTTGTGAATGATAATACGTTATCAGTCAATGTGAATCGACTGAGAATTAAGCTTGAAGAGATAGGATTGAAAGATGTTATTGTAACGAAAAAGGGATTAGGTTATATGGCGATTTCTTTATAGAGGTGACGAATGTTTTTTCTATTGTTTTTAAAAGAACGGTGGGCGTGGATTTTTTTTATCCTTGCACTGCTTATATTTATTAATACAATTTTCTTTTTAGATTCAGGATTATCTGGAATATCGATTAGTTATTTTAATATAGTCACTATCTTGCTAACTGTAGTATTTTTTGTATGGCGTTATTTTAAAGAAACCCAAGCATTAGTTCATTTCCTGGGAAATTTATCGAATGTAAGAGAACCATTAAATTCGGAAAATAGTTCTCTTTCACCTTTTCAAAGAAAATATTTTGAGGAGTTTCAAAAAGTAATTCAACGGAATGAAGCCATTATTAATCATCTGAAAGTTAAACATTTAGAGGATATGGAAGGTAAGCTCGCTTGGGTTCATGAAATGAAAACCCCATTAACTGCAATGAACTTAATGATTGAACAGGTGGAAGATGTAAAGCTTCGAAATAGACTTGAAAATGAGTGGATAAGAGCGCATTTATTATTAGACCAACAACTACATCATAAGAGACTAGCTTCTATAGAAAAAGATAATCGATTAGAAAGAGTCGTATTAAAGGCTATCATTTTTAAAGAGATTCGAGATTTTCAGACGTGGTGTATGGAAAAAGGAATTGGTTTTCAAACAGATCGATTAGATCAGGAGGTTATTTCAGATAGAAAATGGCTTTCTTTTATTGTGCGCCAAATTCTCTCTAATGCCATTAAATATAGTCATGAGAACAGTGAAATTAATATTTACACGGAATTAGACGATACGGGACATGTACTTTTGCATTTTGAGGATAGTGGGATAGGTATTAGCCCAGAGGATATACCTCGGGTTTTTCAAAAATCATACACCGGAACAATCGGTCGAGAATCAGTTCAATCATCGGGAATGGGTCTTTATTTAGCAAAAAATGCAGCTGAAAAACTAGGGATAGAGATAGTTGTTAACTCAACGTTACATAAAGGCTCCATATTCACTTTAAGATTCCCAATGCAAAATGAATATCAAAACATTATCGGTAGATGACAAAATTGTCACCTACCATTTATTTTTGTCATGTTAAACGGAGGTAGAGAGAATGCTATACATATACAATGGATACAGGTAAAGAAAGGGTGAAGCAAATGTCTGTATTAGTTGGTAGAAAAATAAGAAAAATCTATGGTAAAAAATCTACGGCACAAGAAGTGTTGAAGGGCATTGATATAGAAGTTAATGAGGGTGAGTTTGTAGGAATTATGGGGCCATCAGGTTCAGGTAAAACGACACTATTAAACGTCTTATGTTCAATCGATCATCCAACTGAGGGTGTTGTAGAAATTAATGGACAAAGTTTAAGTGGCATGAAAGAAAAGGATTTAGCTAAATTCCGGCGAGAACAGCTAGGGTTTATTTTTCAGGATTATAATCTACTCGACACACTTACAGTTAAAGAAAATATTTTACTTCCATTCTCTATTAGTAGGTTGCCAAAGGTGGCTGCAGAAAATCGATTAAAAGAATTGGTCGGAATTTTAGGGATTGCAGATATTTTAAATAAATATCCAAATGAAATATCAGGTGGACAAAAGCAAAGAACTTCTGCTGCCCGTGCATTAATTTCAAATCCTGCGTTAGTATTTGCAGACGAGCCGACTGGTGCACTGGATTCTAAATCAGCAACGGCATTGTTAACGAATTTAGAAAAAATAAATCAACAAAAATCTGCTACGATCATGATGGTTACCCATGACTCTGTAGCTGCAAGTTTCTGTTCACGAGTCTTATTTTTAAAAGATGGTGCTATCTATACAGAAGTTTACAGAGGGGATAAAACTAGACAGCAATTTTTCCAACAAATCATTAATACTCAAAGTGTACTGGGCGGTGACGGCTATGACGCTTAGTCGATTAGTTATTCGAAGTATGCGGAAGAATCTTAAGCAATACTACTTATACTTCTTTGCACTTATCTTTAGTGTGACACTTTGTTTTTCCTTTACTACACTACAATATAATCCGAGTGTAAATGAAGCGTTAGAACGAAGTGGAACAGCTTCTGCTGGTTTTGGTGCCGCAAGCTATATTTTATATGTAATCATTACATTGTTTGTACTATACGCAAATCAGCTCTTTATGAAAAGAAGAAATAAAGAAATTGGCTTATATCAGCTAATTGGAATGACAAAGGGATTAGTTGTTCGTTTGATTGCACTTGAAAATATCGTGCTATTTGTATTGGCAGTCGGTATAGGGATGCTTATTGGCTTTTTAAGCTCACGGTTATTTGCCATGATTTTAATGAAAATGCTTGAGATTGATATGGTGATTCAATTAACATTTTCCAATGAAGCACTTAAACAATCAATTATTATCTTTGCTATTCTTTTAGCAGTTATTATACTCCAGCTAATATGGATGGTTCGACGAGTTTCATTATTATCCTTGTTCAGTGCAGCAAAGCAAGCTGATGAACGTATAAAACGTTTTAGCATTTTCCAAGCAATCATGGGACTATTAGGGATATTGTTAATAGCCTATGGATATTATGAATCAACAATTTTATTTGATTTTGAAGGTACGGGAACTGTTAAAAATCTATTTTTACAGATGCTCATCATACTGGCATCTACTATGATAGGTACATTTCTATTTTTCCGTTACTCCGTATCGCTCATCATGAATGCTATTCGAGCGAATAAAAAAGGGCATTTAAAGGTGACAGATGTATTAGCAGTAACGCCAATCATGCATCGAATGAAAGGCAATTCAAAGTCCCTTACTTTAATTACACTGCTTACAGGATTAGCTGTAGGGATTATGAGCTTGTCATATATTGCCTATTACTCCTCAGAGGCGAATGCTAGACAATCTTCTCCGTATGACTATATTTTATTGAATAATCAGGGAACTGAGTTTATGGATCAGTTACAACTTGCAGGGATTGAATTTGATAAAGATAGCTATGAAATGTCTGAAGTAACATTGAAAATTAAAGATTTACTTCCAGAGAAGATGGAAGATAATAGTCTTGTATTTACTGGGGAAGCACTTACAACCGTTGTGCCTTTGAGTAATTTACAGCAAATACAACCGAACGTAACGCTAAAAAATAATGAAGCCTTCATCACTAGCTATGCTACCGTCCTATCTGAGATATTACCTCTTAATGCTGGAAGAGAGATTACAGTAAAAGCAGGTGAAACTGATATACCATTATATATTACAGAGATTCGGGAAGACTTTATGTTATCGGAGCAAGTAACATTTGGCAGTCCGGTTATAGTCGTAACAGATGAAAAGTTTGAGGAAATTCAGTCAAGTAGTCCAAATGAAAAATATACAGCACAAATTGGTATCAATCTTAAAAACAAACAGGATACAATACAAGCAGAAGAGCTATATAAAAATTTATTTGATCAAAAAACAATAACAGATCAAGAAGAAGGCCAACGTTTTGTTCAACTTTCATCCTATGAAGAACTAAGAAAACGTAATATTACTGCGCTTGGCTTAACTATTTTTGTAACAGCCTTTTTAGGATTAGCCTTCTTACTAACGACAGGAAGTATCCTGTACTTTAAACAAATGGCAGAAGCAGAGGATGAAAGAGAGTCCTACAAAATTCTTCGTAAAATCGGTTTTTCTACAAACGATATTTTAAAGGGAATTTATGCGAAGCAAGCCTTTAATTTTGGTGTTCCATTAGCGATCGGTTTATTACACAGTTATTTTGCAGTTAAATCAGGCTGGTGGCTATTTGGTACAGAATTAGTTGCTCCATTATTAATAACAATGGGCCTATACATTATGCTATACGGCGTTTTTGCAATTCTTTCAATCCAATATTATAAAAGGGTTGTAAAAAGTTCATTATAATATAGTAGAAAGTCGTTATAATTTTTCGAATGTATCGAATATTATAACGATTTTTCTTTCCATTGACTTTTTAGAATAATCCAATTACACTTTAACACGTTGTCAATTTAGCAGATGAAAGTGTGGGTATTTCAATTATGAATGCAGTTATTGTAGCTGTTGTCGTTATGTTAGTTTTAAGTTTAATACGAGTTAATGTAGTACTTTCGCTAGTGATTGGTGGTGTAATAGGTGGCTTAGCAGGTGGGTTATCAATTGCTGATACTATAAACGCTTTTAATGGAGGTCTCGGTAATGGAGCGGAAGTCGCGCTTAGCTACGGTTTACTTGGTAGCTTTGCAGTAGCTATCTCGAAAACAGGTATTACTGAGCTTTTAATAAATAAAATTTTAGGACTAGTCAATAAAAATGGAGAATCGAATAAGAAAGGATTAGTAAAAGCACTTATTTTTATCTTCTTATTTTTAATGGCAATCTTTTCTCAAAACTTAATACCTATACATATTGCATTTATTCCATTATTGGTTCCGCCAATTTTAAAAATTCTCAATATGTTAGAAATAGATCGTCGTCTAATCGCGTGTATTTTAACATTCGGTTTAATAACACCTTATATATTCCTACCGTACGGATTTGGGTTTATTTATCAAGATTTAGTAGCTAAACAAATAGGACTTGCGGGACTCGAAATTCAAATGTCTGATATTCCGATGGCGATGGCATTGCCAGCACTTGGAATGTTAGTTGGATTACTTCTTGCGTTCTTTGTTTATCGCAAGCCGAGAAAGTATAATAATAATAATGAAGTAAGTGAAGAAAAATTTGAAGTAACGATTACAGCAAGAAATATATTGTTTACAATTGTTGCTTTAATTGTCTCGGTATTAGTGCAAATTTCAACAGATTCTATGATTATAGCTGCACTTTCAGGAATATTAGTGTTGTATGTAACAGGAGCACTAAAATGGAACGATGCGGATGTCATTCTATCTGAAGGGATGCGAATGATGGCATTTATAGGATTTGTTATTATTTCTGCTAATGGATTCTCAGAGGTGATTAAAGCAACTGGTCACGTAGAATCCCTTGTTGAAAATACGTTAGCTATTTTAAATGGGAATATGAGCTTAGCTGTTTTATTAATGCTTATTATCGGCTTAGTCGTTACGATGGGAATTGGATCGTCCTTTGCGACAATACCAATTATTGCGGCAATATTTGTTCCATTGTCTTTAGAGTTAGGGTTAAGTCCATTAGCTATCATTGCATTAATAGGAACAGCAGGTGCGTTAGGGGACGCTGGATCTCCTGCATCAGACTCAACACTTGGTCCAACTTCTGGGTTAAATGCAGATGGACAGCATAATCATATCTGGGACTCATGTGTACCGACTTTTATTTTTTATAACATTCCATTAATTATTTTTGGATGGATTGCAATCATGTTTGTACTATAAACAATTGGCTTCCTTATAAAATGGGGAGCCGATTTTTTTATTGTATAAATCAATGAAACTTAACTCAAATTACCAGTATAAAATTGAAGGAAAACGATTGATTATATGTGCCATCTTCTATATACTGAAAGTCGACTGAAGTTAAGATTAGCTAAAAAACAATATAGAAACATAATAATAGAAAGAATTTAGCAAAAATCCTTGCTTATTCTTTTTTTATTGTATATAATGTTGAATGTTGGTCTTTGACTGCGATGAAGCGGGAGGTTGCCGACACACCCGGCCGCTTTGCCATGGCGCGTGTGTGGGAAATTTCCGTGGAGAATGTCTAGTAAATAGGCGAAAAAGGAGGGAAAATAATGGCAAAACAAAAGATTCGTATCCGTTTAAAAGCGTATGATCACCGTGTTCTAGATCAATCCGCTGAGAAAATTGTGGAAACTGCTAAACGTTCAGGTGCAAGTGTATCAGGTCCGATCCCGTTACCAACTGAGAAGTCTGTGTACACAATTCTTCGTGCGGTTCACAAGTACAAAGATTCTCGTGAACAATTCGAAATGCGTACGCATAAACGTTTGATCGACATCATTAACCCAACACCACAAACTGTTGATGCGTTAATGAAACTTGACTTACCATCTGGCGTTGATATTGAAATCAAACTTTAATGGTAAAAACAAATAGAAACTTTTTAAATATCACAGGAGGTGTGACAAATGACTAAAGGAATCTTAGGTAGAAAAATCGGTATGACTCAAGTTTTCGCTGAAAACGGAGATTTAATCCCTGTAACAGTTATCGAAGCTACTCCAAACGTTGTTCTTCAAAAGAAAACTGTTGAAACTGATGGCTACGAAGCAATCCAAATTGGTTTCGAAGATAAGCGCGTTAAGCTTTCAAACAAACCAGAACAAGGTCACGTAGCAAAAGCGAATACTGCTCCTAAGCGCTTCATTCGTGAATTCCGTAACGCAAACGTTGCAGAGTACGAAGTTGGTCAGGAAGTCAAAGTAGAAATTTTCGCTGAAGGCGATGTAGTAGACGTAACAGGAGTTACTAAAGGTAAAGGTTTCCAAGGTGTAATTAAACGCCACGGACAATCTCGCGGACCAATGGCTCACGGTTCTCGTTACCACCGTCGTCCTGGTTCAATGGGGCCAGTTGCTCCGAACCGCGTATTCAAACAAAAGAAATTACCTGGTCAAATGGGTGGAAATGTAGTTACAATCCAAAACTTAGAAATCGTTAAAGTTGATGCAGAGCGTAACTTACTACTTGTTAAAGGTAATGTTCCTGGTTCTAAAAAAGCATTAGTTACAGTGAAGTCAGCTGTAAAATCTAAATAATCTCTTTAAGAAAGGAGGAAACAGGAATGACAAAGGTATCTGTACTTAGTCAAACAGGTGCTTCAGTTGGTGAAATCGAATTAAACGACTCAGTTTTCGGAATTGAACCAAATGAAGCTGTATTATTCGACGCAGTAATCGCTCAACGCGCTTCTCTACGTCAAGGTAATCATAAAGTGAAAAACCGTTCTGAAGTTGCTGGTGGTGGTCGTAAACCATGGCGTCAAAAAGGAACTGGTCGTGCTCGTCAAGGTTCTATCCGTTCTCCACAATGGCGTGGCGGTGGTACTGTATTCGGACCAACTCCAAGAAGCTATAGCTATAAATTACCAAAGAAAGTTCGTCGCTTAGCTCTTAAATCTGCTTTATCAGCTAAAGTTGTAGAACAAAACTTACTTGTTCTTGATGCACTACAATTAGATGCACCAAAAACAAAAGATTTCAAAGCAATCTTAGGTAACTTAAACTTAGACAAAAAAGCTTTATTCGTTACTGCTGAATTAGATGAAAACGTAGCATTATCTGCTCGTAACATCCCTGGTGTAACTGTTTTAACAGCTAATGGAATCAACGTTCTTGATCTTTTAGGTCATGACAAAGTTGTATTTACAAAAGCTGCAGTAGAAAAAGTTGAGGAGGTGCTTGGATAATGGAAGCACGTGATGTACTAAAACGTCCGGTCATTACTGAGCGTTCTTCTGAGCTTATGGCTGAGAAAAAATATACTTTCGAAGTTGATGTTCGTGCGAACAAAACTGAAGTAAAAGACGCTGTAGAAGAAATCTTTGGAGTAGAAGTTGAAAAAGTAAACATCATGAACTACAAAGGTAAATTCAAACGCGTTGGTAAATTCGGTGGATACACTAACAAACGTCGTAAAGCGATCGTTAAATTAACTGCTGATAGTAAAGAAATCGAAATCTTTTAATTTATAGTCCGTACGGATTTGAAATGAAGAATAAAGAAGGAGGGAAAACACATGGCGATTAAAAAGTATAAACCAACCTCAAATGGTCGTCGTAACATGACGTCATCTGACTTTGCGGAAATCACAGCAACTAAACCTGAAAAATCTTTACTTGCTCCTAAAAAACGCAAAGCTGGTCGTAACAACCAAGGTAAAATTACTGTTCGTCATCATGGTGGTGGTCACAAGCGTCAATACCGTGTTATCGATTTCAAACGATTGAAAGATGGCATTCCTGGACGCGTTGCTACTATCGAATATGATCCAAACCGCTCTGCGAATATCGCATTAATCAATTATGCTGACGGTGAAAAAACTTACATTTTAGCTCCTAAAGGATTAGAGGTTGGTCAAACAATCGTTTCTGGTCCAGATGCTGATATTAAAGTAGGTAATGCATTACCATTAGCAAACATCCCAATGGGTACAACAATCCATAACATCGAGTTAAAACCTGGTAAAGGCGGACAATTAGTACGTTCTGCTGGTACTTCTGCACAAGTACTTGGTCGTGAAGGTAAATATGTAATCGTTCGTTTACAATCTGGTGAAGTACGTTTAGTATTAGCTACTTGCCGTGCAACTATCGGTCAAGTTGGTAATGAACAACACGAACTTATCCACATTGGTAAAGCGGGTCGTACTCGTTGGTTAGGTAAACGCCCAACTGTTCGTGGTTCTGTAATGAACCCTAACGATCACCCACACGGTGGTGGTGAAGGACGTTCTCCAATCGGACGTAAATCTCCAATGACACCATGGGGCAAACCAGCTCTTGGTTACAAAACTCGTAAGAAAAAGAATAGAACTAGCAAGTTAATTATTCGTAGTCGTAAAAAATAAAGTGATGATACTACGGTTCGATATTAGAGCCGTGGTGGAGTCACGGAGGGAGGTTCCTAAATGGGTCGCAGCTTGAAAAAAGGACCTTTTGTCGACGATCACTTAATGAAAAAAGTTGAAGCGCAAGAGAGTTCCGAGAAAAAACAAGTTATTAAAACTTGGTCTCGCCGTTCTACTATCTTCCCAAATTTCGTTGGATTAACGATTGCTGTATACGATGGACGTAAACATGTACCTGTATACGTAACAGAAGATATGGTAGGTCACAAACTTGGCGAGTTCGCACCAACTCGTACTTACAAAGGTCATGGTGCAGATGACAAGAAAACAAGACGCTAATTTTGAGAGGAGGTAATTTCAAATGACACAAGCTAAAGCTATCGCTCGCACAGTGCGTATCGCTCCTCGTAAAGTACGTCTAGTTGTAGACTTAATTCGAGGTAAGCAAGTTGGTGAAGCAGTTGCAATTTTACGTCATACTCCAAAAGCGGCGTCTCCAGTCGTTGAAAAAGTGTTGAAATCTGCAGTTGCTAACGCTGAACATAACTATGAATTAGATGTAAATAACTTAGTTGTTTCTGAAATCTTTGTTGATGAAGGTCCAACTTTAAAACGTTTCCGTCCACGCGCACAAGGTCGTGCGTCGGCAATAAACAAACGCACAAGCCACATTACAATCGTGGTATCTGAGAAGAAGGAGGGTTAATCCGTGGGTCAAAAAGTACATCCAATAGGATTACGAGTTGGTATTATTCGTGACTGGGAGTCAAAATGGTACGCTGAAAAAGACTATGCGACTTTACTTCATGAAGATATCAAAATTCGTAAATATATCGAATCTGCTTTAAAAGAAGCTTCTGTTTCTAAAGTAGAGATCGAACGCGCTGCAAACCGCGTAAATATTACAATTCACACAGCGAAACCAGGTATGGTTATTGGTAAAGGCGGTCAAGAAGTAGAAAACTTACGCAAATACTTAAACGATACAACTGGTAAACGTGTACACATTAACATTGTAGAAATTAAAAAAGCTGATCTTGATGCTCGTTTAGTAGCTGAAAATATCGCTCGTCAACTTGAGAACCGCGTTTCATTCCGCCGTGCTCAAAAACAAGCAATCCAACGCACAATTCGTGCTGGTGCAAAAGGAATTAAAACACAAGTATCTGGTCGTTTAGGTGGCGCTGATATCGCGCGTGCTGAACACTATAGCGAAGGAACTGTTCCACTTCATACTCTTCGTGCTGACATTGACTATGCTCATGCAGAAGCTGACACAACTTATGGTAAATTAGGTGTTAAAGTATGGATTTACCGTGGTGAAGTCCTTCCTACGAAGAAGAACTCTGTGGAAGGAGGCAAATAATTATGTTATTACCAAAACGCGTTAAATATCGTCGTGAACACCGTGGTAACATGCGTGGTGAAGCAAAAGGCGGTAAAGAAGTAACATTTGGTGAATGGGGCCTACAAGCTCAAACAGCTAGCTGGATTACTAACCGTCAAATCGAATCTGCCCGTATCGCAATGACACGTTACATGAAACGTGGCGGTAAAGTATGGATTAAAATCTTCCCGCACAAACCATATACGAAAAAGCCTCTAGAGGTACGTATGGGTTCCGGTAAAGGTTCTCCAGAAGGATGGGTAGCAGTAGTAAAACCAGGAAAAGTAATGTTTGAAATTGCTGGTGTATCTGAAGAGATCGCACGCGAAGCACTTCGCTTAGCATCACATAAACTTCCTGTTAAGTGTAAAATAGTTAAACGTCAAGAAACTGGTGGTGAATCTAATGAAAGCTAATGAACTTCGTGAACTTGCCACTTCTGAAATAGAATTAAAAGTGAAATCACTGAAAGAAGAGCTTTTCAACCTTCGCTTCCAATTGGCGACTGGTCAATTAGAAAACACAGCTCGCATCCGTGAGGTTCGTAAAGCGATAGCTCGCATGAAAACTGTGATTCGTGAAAGAGAAATCAGTGCAAATAACTGATAAAGGAGGTTCGAAAGTATGACTGAGCGTAACCAGCGCAAAGTTTACACAGGCCGTGTTGTTTCTGACAAAATGGACAAAACAGTAACTGTTCTTGTTGAAACTTATAAAAAACATAAATTATACGGTAAACGTGTAAAGTACTCTAAAAAATTCAAAGCTCATGATGAATTAAACGAAGCGAAAATCGGTGATATCGTACGTATCATGGAAACTCGCCCACTTTCAGCTACTAAGCGTTTCCGTCTAGTGGAAATCGTAGAAAAAGCGGTTATTATTTAATAACATTTTCGGAAAACCAATTCCGAAGGGAGGTAACCTTAAATGATCCAACAAGAAAGTCGTATGAAAGTTGCTGACAACTCAGGTGCTCGTGAAGTATTAACAATCAAAGTACTTGGTGGTTCTGGACGCAAAACTGCAAACATCGGCGATATCGTCGTGTGTACAGTTAAGAAAGCAACACCAGGGGGCGTTGTCAAAAAAGGTGACGTTGTAAAGGCTGTTGTCGTTCGTACTAAATCAGGTGTACGTCGTAAAGATGGTACTTACATTAAATTTGATGAAAATGCTTGCGTTATTATCCGTGACGATAAATCACCTCGTGGAACACGTATTTTTGGACCTGTTGCACGTGAATTACGTGATAGCAACTTCATGAAAATCGTTTCTCTAGCTCCAGAAGTTCTTTAATTTCATGACAGTACCAATCAAGGAGGTGCGACACAAAATGCATGTTAAAAAGGGCGACAAGGTAAAAGTTATTACTGGTAAAGATAAAGGTAAAGAAGGCGTGGTATTAGCCTCATTCCCTAAACAAGATCGCGTTCTTGTTGAAGGTGTAAACATCGTTAAAAAACACGTAAAACCTAACCAGTTAAACCCACAAGGTGGTATTGTAAGCCAAGAAGCTGCAATCCACGTTTCGAACGTAATGCTAATCGATCCTAAGTCTGGCGAGCCGACTCGCGTAGGCTACAAAATCGAAGATGGCAAAAAAGTTCGTGTTGCAAAAAAATCAGGTGCAGTAATCGACTAATTAGAAATATGAGAAGGGAGGTACAAACATGAGCCGCCTAAAAGATAAATATTTAAATGAAGTTTCTCCTGCTCTAATGAGCAAATTTAATTATAAATCAGTTATGCAAGTGCCAAAAGTTGAAAAAATCGTAATCAACATGGGTGTTGGTGACGCTGTTCAAAACTCAAAAGCATTAGACGCTGCTGTAGAAGAACTAACAATTATCACAGGTCAAAAACCAGTAGTAACAAAAGCGAAAAAATCAATCGCTGGATTCCGTTTACGTGAAGGTATGCCAATCGGAGCAAAAGTTACTTTACGTGGTGACCGCATGTATGAATTCTTGGATAAATTAATCGCAATCGCACTTCCACGTGTACGTGACTTCCGTGGTGTTTCTAAAAAAGCATTCGATGGTCGCGGTAACTACACACTAGGTGTTAAAGAACAATTGATTTTCCCTGAAATCGATTACGATAAAGTTTCAAAAGTACGCGGTATGGACATCGTGATCGTAACGACTGCGAATTCTGACGAAGAAGCTCGCGAGTTATTGACACAATTCGGTATGCCGTTCCAAAAGTAATAAAACAAGGAGGGCAAGAACGTGGCTAAAAAATCAATGATCGTAAAACAACAACGTAAGCAAAAGTTTAAAGTACAAGAATACACACGTTGTGAACGCTGTGGTCGTCCACATTCTGTATATCGTAAATTTAAACTTTGCCGTATTTGTTTCCGTGAACTTGCATATAAGGGACAAATTCCTGGCGTTAAAAAAGCTAGCTGGTAATCCCCTAATTTGGGAAGGAGGTAAAATTCAATGACAATGTCTGATCCAATTGCAGATATGCTGACTCGCATTCGTAATGCGAACATGGTACGTCACGAGAAGTTAGAAGTTCCTGCTTCAAACTTAAAGAAACAAATCGCTGAAATTTTAAAGCGTGAAGGTTTTATCCGTGATGTAGAGTATGTTGAAGACAATAAACAAGGTATTATCCGTATCTTCTTAAAATACGGTAAAGATAATGAACGTGTTATCACTGGTTTAAAACGTATTTCTAAACCTGGTTTACGCGTTTACGCTAAAACAAACGAAGTACCAAAAGTATTAAATGGCTTAGGTATCGCTTTAGTATCAACTTCTCAAGGTGTTATCACTGACAAAGAAGCACGTGCTAAACAAATCGGCGGAGAAATCTTAGCTTACATTTGGTAATACGCTATAAACGAATGGAGGTGCAACTAAATGTCTCGTGTAGGTAAAAAACCAATTGAGGTTCCTGCAGGCGTAACAGTGACTGTCGCTGAAGATAACACTGTTACTGTTAAAGGTCCAAAAGGCGAACTTACTCGCTCTTTCAATAAAGATATTAAAATCGAACAAGAAGGTAACGTGATTACATTAACTCGTCCTTCTGAATCAAAAGAACACCGTACAATCCACGGTACAACTCGTGCGTTACTAGCTAACATGGTAACTGGTGTTTCTGAAGGATTCTCTCGTTCACTAGAACTTATCGGTGTCGGTTATCGTGCGCAACTACAAGGTAAAAAGCTTGTACTAAACGTTGGTTACTCACATCCAGTGGAGTTCACACCAGAAGAAGGTTTAGAAGTCGAAGTTCCTTCAAACACAAAGATTGTTGTTAAAGGTATTAGTAAAGAACGTGTTGGTGCATTAGCATCTAACATTCGTGACGTACGCCCACCAGAGCCATATAAAGGTAAAGGGATCCGTTACGAAGGTGAATACGTTCGTCGTAAAGAAGGTAAAACAGGTAAATAATGCTGCCTAAGGCATTAGAAAGGAGTGACCTCAGTGATTACGAAACAAGATAAAAATCAAGTTCGTAAAAAACGTCATGCGCGTGTTCGTTCTAAAATTACGGGTACTGCTGAACGTCCACGTTTAAACGTGTTCCGTTCTAATAAGAACATCTATGCGCAACTTATTGATGATGTTGCAGGAACAACTCTTGTTAGTGCATCAACTCAAGAAAAAGGTTTTGAGGGTGCAGGTAACAATATCGAAGCTGCAACAAAAATCGGTGAAATTATCGCTAAACGTGCTGTGGAAAAAAATATTACTGCTGTAGTATTTGACCGCGGTGGTTACTTATATCATGGACGTGTGAAAGCTTTAGCTGAAGCTGCACGTGAAAACGGCTTAGAATTTTAATAAGAAGGAGGGACATACTTCATGAGTCGCATTGACGCAAACAAACTTGAACTTGAAGAACGCGTAGTAACGATCAACCGTGTTGCTAAGGTTGTAAAAGGTGGACGTCGCTTCCGCTTCACTGCACTAGTTGTTGTTGGAGACAAAAACGGTCATGTTGGTTTCGGTACTGGTAAAGCACAAGAAGTTCCAGACGCAATCAAAAAAGCTGTTGAAGACGCGAAGAAAAACTTAATTGAAGTACCACGTGTTGGTGGAACAACTCCACACGAAGTGCACGGTCGCTTTGGCGCAGGTAAAATTTTAATTAAACCTGCATCAGCTGGTACAGGAGTTATCGCTGGTGGTCCAGTACGTGCCGTACTAGAACTTGCTGGTATTACTGATATTCTTTCAAAATCACTAGGTTCAAATACACCTATTAATATGGTTCGTGCAACTGTATCAGGTTTAAAAGAACTTAAACGCGCAGAGGACGTTGCAAAACTACGCGGTAAATCAGTGGAAGAATTATTAGGATAAGGGGGGAATCAAAATGGCTAACAAACTAGAAATCACCCTTACTAAATCTTTAATCGGTACGAAACCAGGGCAACGTAAAATTGCTGAAGCCCTTGGTTTACGTAAAATGAACCAAACTGTGGAACATGCTGACAACGCAGCTATCCGCGGTATGCTAGACAAAGTAGCTCATTTAGTTACTGTAAAAGAAAATTAATATCCCTAAACAATGAACAAGGAGGTGCCACCATATGAAACTTCATGAGTTAAAACCAGCAGAAGGATCACGTAAAGAGCGTAACCGTGTTGGACGTGGTATCGGTTCTGGTAACGGTAAAACTGCAGGTAAAGGTCACAAAGGTCAAAACGCCCGTTCAGGCGGAGGAGTTCGTCCTGGATTTGAAGGTGGTCAAAACCCACTATTCCGTCGTTTACCAAAACGCGGCTTTACGAACATTAACCGTAAAGAATACGCTATCGTGAACATTGATACTTTAAATCGTTTTGAAGATGGCGTTGAAGTAACACCTGCATTATTAGTGGAAACTGGTGTAGTGAGCAATGAAAAAGCTGGCGTTAAAGTGTTAGGCAATGGAACACTTAACAAAAAGCTAACTGTTAAAGCTCATAAGTTCTCTGCATCGGCTAAAGAAGCAATTGAAAATGCCGGTGGAACAACAGAGGTGATTTAATGTTTCAGACAATCTCTAACTTCATGCGCGTTCGAGATATACGAAATAAAATCATGTTTACACTAGTTATGCTAGTAATTTTCCGTATTGGATCTTTTATTCCAGTACCAAACGTAGATGCTGATGTACTTCAAGTAGCCGACCAGTTCAATCTTATCGGATTCTTAAATACATTTGGTGGTGGAGCATTGGCTAACTTCTCAATATTTGCTTTGGGGATTATGCCTTACATCACTGCATCAATTATCGTTCAGCTACTACAGATGGACGTTGTACCCAAGTTTGCAGAGTGGGCTAAGCAAGGTGAAGTCGGAAGACGTAAGCTTGCACAATTCACTCGCTACTTTACAGTCGTTTTAGCATTCCTCCAAGCATTTGCTATGTCCTTTGGATTTAACCAAATGTATGGTGGGCAATTAATCACTGATACGAGTGTGATGTCTTATATAACGATTGCTATTGTATTAACTGCTGGTACAGCATTCTTACTGTGGCTAGGTGAGCAAATCACTGCACATGGTGTTGGTAACGGTATTTCAATTATTATCTTTGCGGGGATTGTGGCTGCCATTCCAACAGCGGTTAACCAAGTATATGCACAACAAGTTGAAGGTGCAGGAGATCAATTGTTCATTAAGATCATTGTTCTTGTATTACTTGTATTAATTTTATTAGCAATTGTAGTTGGTGTTATCTACGTACAACAAGCTTTACGTAAAATTCCAATTCAATATGCTAAGCGTGTTGCTGGTCGTACACCACAAGCTGGTGGACAACAAACACATTTACCGTTAAAAGTTAATGCTGCAGGGGTTATTCCAGTAATCTTTGCAATGGCATTTATCGTAACACCTCAAACGTTAGTTGCATTCTTTGGGCAAAATGATATTACAACGTTCATTTCAAATACATTTAATTATACAGAACCTGTTGGTATGTTAATTTATGTTGCGTTAATCGTTTTATTCACTTATTTCTATGCATTTATCCAAGTGAATCCAGAGAACTTAGCTGATAATTTGAAAAAACAGGGTGCATATATTCCTGGTATTCGTCCAGGAAATGATACTCAAAGTTATTTAACTAAAGTATTATACCGTTTAACATTTATTGGGGCACTATTCTTAGTTGTTATATCGATCTTACCAATCCTATTTATTAATTTCATGAATCTACCAGCTGCTGCACAAATTGGTGGTACTAGTGTCATTATCGTAGTAGGGGTTGCGTTAGAAACAATGAAACAACTTGAGTCACAATTGGTTAAACGTCATTATAAAGGCTTTATGAAATAGAATGTTGGTAAATAGGAAACTTCTTTTGTTTCCTATGCCAGCTAGCTTTAAGGGGGAGACAAAACGTATGAATATCGTTTTAATGGGTCTGCCTGGTGCTGGTAAAGGTACACAAGCAGATAAAATTGTTGAGAAGTACGCAATCCCTCATATTTCTACAGGCGATATGTTCCGTGCTGCAATTAAAGAAGGCACAGAATTAGGATTAAAAGCTAAATCGTTTATGGATCAAGGTGCGTTAGTGCCTGACGAAGTAACGATTGGTATCGTTCGCGAACGACTAAGTCAACAAGATTGCGAAAAAGGTTTCTTACTTGATGGATTCCCACGCACAGTACCACAAGCAGAAGCATTAGATAAAATCTTATCTGATATGGATAGAAAAATTGATCATACAATTAATATTCAAGTTGATAAGGAAGAACTAGTTGCTCGTTTAAGTGGTCGTCGTATTTGTAAAGTTTGCGGCGCATCGTATCATCTTGTATTTAACCCACCCAAAGTGGAAGGTAAATGCGATAAAGATGGTGGCGAATTATACACACGTGCCGATGATAATCCTGAAACGGTTGCAAACCGTCTGGAAGTAAATATGAATCAAGCGCAACCTTTGCTTAACTATTATGAAGCAAAAGGTGTTTTAACGAATATAGATGGACAGCAGAATATTGATAAAGTATTTGCTGATCTTGACGCTCTTTTATTAGAGGGCAGCCGCAGCTAATACCCGGCATTAGGCGAATATAAATTGCTTTTCGCGCGAGAACTGCGGTGCAACAACGTACACAAACTTGAGAGTTGCAAAAGCATATTGTGCCCGATATACACTATTTGTAAGTGTAATGCTTTATAAGAATGACACTTAAGAAAGTGTGTTAAGGGTTTCGTGGAAGCATCTGTGTAAACGGGTATGAATCTCTCATCCAAGACATTCCGGCTATCGTTAAACAAAAAGGATTACAGTTTCCGAAACCGGATCTGTTCTTTCCGTGGATTGTGTGAAGCGAAACCAGACGAGCGTCTTTCGAACATCTCTCATACAATCCAAGCATATGTTAATGGAGTTGCTTCTATTTTGGAAGAACACAGTTGGATGGATTCTCTATGATGGATTTGAGAATCACAAATTGCATATAGAAGGGAGACAGGGTTGATGGCGAAAGACGATGTAATTGAAGTCGAAGGAACAGTTGTTGAGACTTTGCCAAACGCGATGTTTAAGGTAGAATTAGAAAATGGGCACACGATTCTAGCACACGTATCTGGAAAGATTCGTATGCATTTTATCAGAATTTTACCTGGAGATAAGGTTACTATTGAGTTATCTCCTTACGATTTAACTCGCGGTCGTATCACATACCGTTTTAAATAATCTTTTGCACTCCGGACTATTAAGGAGGTTGGGTTAGATGAAAGTGAGACCATCTGTGAAACCGATCTGCGAAAAATGTAAAGTAATTCGCCGACGCGGTAAAGTAATGGTAATCTGTGAAAATCCTAAACACAAACAAAAACAAGGATAACTTAAAGGAGGTGCACATATACAATGGCACGTATTGCTGGTGTTGATATTCCTCGCGATAAACGCGTTGTAATTTCATTAACTTACATTTACGGTATCGGTAAAACTACATCTCAAAAAGTATTAGCTGCTGCTAATGTATCTGAAGATACTCGCGTGCGCGATCTTACTGAAGATGAATTAAACCGTATTCGTGAACAATTAGATAAATACAAAGTTGAAGGTGACTTACGTCGTGAAATCTCATTAAACATCAAACGTTTAATGGAAATCGGTTCATTCCGTGGTATCCGTCACCGTCGTGGCTTACCTGTTCGTGGTCAAAATACGAAAAATAATGCGCGTACGCGTAAAGGTCCTCGTAAAACTGTAGCGAACAAGAAAAAATAATAAGTAAAGGGGGTTCCTTTTAACATGGCTCGTAAACAACAAACTCGTAAACGTCGTGTGAAAAAAAATATCGAATCTGGTATTGCTCACATCCGTTCTACATTTAACAATACAATTGTAACGATTACAGATATGCAAGGTAATGCGGTATCTTGGTCTAGTGCAGGTGCGCTTGGTTTCAAAGGCTCACGTAAATCTACTCCATATGCTGCTCAAATGGCTGCTGAAGCTGCTGCAAAAGCATCCCTTGAACATGGTCTGAAGACGTTGGAAGTAACTGTTAAAGGTCCTGGTGCAGGTCGTGAAGCTGCTATTCGTGCACTTCAAGCTGCAGGTTTAGAAGTAACAGCAATTAAAGATGTTACTCCAGTTCCACATAACGGTTGCCGTCCACCAAAACGTCGTCGTGTGTAATGGGTGCATCTCAAGATTTTGAGTCATCATCTTTGTACAAAATGTAAAGTTGTGCAATTATAGTAGTATATGATGGTATGAACCTAATACATTCGATGTTTTGAAGGAGGGTAAATTGAATGATCGAAATTGAAAAACCAAAGATTGAAACTGTGGAGATCAGCGAAGATTCCAAATATGGTAAGTTTGTTGTTGAACCGCTAGAACGCGGGTATGGAAACACTTTGGGTAATTCTTTACGTCGTATCCTTCTATCTTCACTACCTGGAGCTGCTGTAACATCCATCCAAATTGATGGAGTATTACATGAATTCTCTACTGTTGAAGGTGTAGTTGAAGATGTTGCTTCAATTATTTTGAATATCAAAAAGCTTGCACTTAAAATCTACTCTGACGAAGAAAAAGTTATTGAGATTGATGTGAAAGGTGATGCAGTAGTAACTGCTGCTGATATAACTCACGATAGTGACGTTGAAATTTTAAATCCAGATCTATATATTGCAACAATCGCAAAAAATGGTCATTTGCGCATGCGTATGTATGCTCGCCGTGGCCGTGGATACACTCCTGCTGATCAAAACAAACGTGAAGATCTTCCTATCGGCGTGATCCCGATCGACTCTATTTACACTCCAGTTTCACGCGTTAATTTCCAAGTAGAAAACACTCGTGTTGGTCAAAACTCTGACTTCGATAAGCTTTCACTTGATGTGTGGACTGATGGAAGCATTGGTCCAAAAGAGGCGATTTCGCTCGGAGCAAAAATTTTAACTGAGCACCTTAATATCTTCGTAGGATTAACGAACGAAGCACAAACTGCTGAAATCATGGTCGAAAAAGAAGAAGATCAAAAAGAAAAAGTTTTAGAGATGACTATCGAAGAACTTGATCTTTCTGTTCGTTCTTACAACTGTTTAAAACGTGCTGGTATCAATACGGTATTAGAACTTGCAAACAAGTCTGAAGACGACATGATGAAAGTGCGTAACCTTGGTCGTAAATCACTAGAAGAAGTAAAAGCGAAATTAGAAGAGCTTGGTTTAGGATTACGTAAAGAAGACTAAGCGATACTTTTCTAGATAAGAAACATATAAAGGAGGGAACATCCATGGGTTACAGAAAACTTGGCCGTACAAGTTCTCAACGTAAAGCGTTATTACGCGATTTAGCTACTGACTTAATCGTAAACGAGCGCATTGAAACTACTGAAGCACGTGCGAAAGAATTACGTTCTGTAGTTGAAAAAATGATTACTTTAGGTAAACGTGGAGATTTACATGCTCGTCGTCAAGCTGCTGCATTCATTCGTCGTGAAGTAGCAACTACAACTGATGAGAATGGTAATGAATCAACTTCATTTGCACTTCAAAAGTTATTTGATGATGTAGCACCACGCTATGCTGATCGTCAAGGTGGTTACACTCGTATCCTTAAAGTAGGACCTCGCCGTGGTGACGGTGCGCCTGTAGTAGTAATCGAATTAGTTTAATTTCATTATTAGCTGTAGGCTTAGAGGGTGTCCGGTTCACCGGTTGAACTAAGGCACCTCTCTTTATATACTTTTAATTTAACTTATGTTAAGTGACGGAGTATATGCAAAACATTGTATTATTCTCTAATAAGAGATGATTTGATGTTATTCTTTAATGATTTATACGACAATAAAATGGCTTAGAGCGTTTAAATGAGCGAATCCAATGGATTAACGTCTCGTCTAGCTCTGGTGCACCTCATTCTGTAGAATTTGGAAATGAGCAGCCAAATTCTAATATTTAAATGTTGTAATAGCGCATTTCTCTGAATGAGGTGCGCGCTTTTTTATTCTCTTATTATTTGGCAAAGAATACCAAAGTAATAGAGTATCTAGTGATTTTAATTTCATACATATTTAAAAATAAGATACGTTTAATGTTGGATTTTTATTTATCCTTTTATGTTCAAACGTACCTTATTTTTGTATATGTGTAGCGTTTGTAATTTCATACGATTGCTGGTAGCCAACATGTGAAAAACAGTGTAATTTAGTAGTTGAGCAAGTTGAGAGGAGTTTTGAAGGTGCGAGAAATTTTATCGTTTAATAATGTAAGTTTTACATATACACCTGAGAAAGAAGATGCACGTAAAGCCGTCCAAAACGTATCATTTTCCATAAACGAAGGAGAATGGATTTCAATCGTTGGACATAATGGATCAGGTAAGTCTACGATGGTCAAAATTATTTCAGGTCTACTTTTCCCACAAGAAGGCGAAGTACGTGTGATGAGCAATGTATTAACAGAAGAGAATTTGTGGGAAACACGCTCCCAAATCGGAATGGTTTTTCAAAATCCAGATAATCAGTTTGTAGGAGCTACCGTACAGGACGATGTTGCATTTGCTTTAGAGAATAATGGCGTACCCTATGAAGATATGGTGGAACGTGTTCATCATTCTTTAAAACAAGTGAAAATGGACAAGTTTTTAAATCATGAGCCACACCATCTGTCGGGTGGTCAAAAACAACGAGTTGCTATTGCAGGTGCACTTGCAATGCGACCTAAAATATTGATATTAGACGAAGCTACGGCGATGCTTGATCCTCAAGGGCGTGACGAGGTATTACAGACGGTAAGTACATTACGTGAAGATATCGGACTTACAGTGTTGTCCATTACACATGATGTGGAAGAAGCATTGCTAGCTGATCGCATTCTGTTTATGAACGACGGGAAAAAATATGCAGAGGGGACTCCAGAAGAGATCTTTGCATTAGGCGATAAGCTAATAGAATTTGGACTTGAATTACCATTTGCTATGAGAATGACGAAATTACTAAAATCAAATGGTGTTGAATTAGTCGGAGAACATATGACAGAAGAAGAGCTGGTGAATGATCTATGGACATCAAACTTCAACAAGTAAGCTACGCATATTCAATAGGAACACCATTTGAGAAATATGCCTTATTTGATGTAGATTTAGAAATACCAAGTAAAACATATCAGGCCATTATAGGACACACAGGTTCGGGTAAATCAACTATATTACAGCATTTTAACGGGCTTCTTAAGCCTTCTAAAGGTGAAGTCCATCTAGGTGGACGTGTAATTGTTGCTGGGAAAAAAGCAAAGGACTTAAAGCCAATACGTCAAAAGGTAGGGATTGTTTTTCAGTTTCCTGAGCACCAATTGTTTGAAGAAACAGTATTAAAGGATATTATGTTTGGCCCTATGAATTTTGGTGTTTCAGAGGAAGAAGCTGAAAAAAGAGCAAGGGAACTAATTCAACTAGTAGGATTACCAGAAACAGTTTTAGATAAATCTCCCTTTGATTTATCTGGTGGTCAAATGCGAAGAGTTGCAATCGCTGGTGTACTTGCAATGGAGCCTGAAGTAATTGTTTTGGACGAGCCAACAGCTGGCCTTGATCCACGGGGACAAAAAGAAATTATGGACATGTTCTATGAGCTACATAAGGAACAAGGTCTTACAACAATACTTGTGACGCATAGCATGGAAGATGCAGCTCGCTATGCAGATAATCTTGCTATCATGCATGAAGGCCGTTGTGTATTGACTGGTGCACCTCGAGAAATTTTTGCAGATGCAGAAACATTAGAAAGCTATCGATTAGAATTACCACGTATTGTGAAATTCCAACATAAAATCGAGAAGATGATAGGTACAACACTTTCTAAAGTATGTTTAACAGAAGAGGAACTGGCAACAGAAATTGCCCATGCTCTTAAGAAAGGGCGTGATCAGCAATGATGGAGAAAATGATCTTCGGTCGGTATATCCCGGGCGACTCGTTCGTCCATTTGCTAGATCCCCGTTCGAAATTGATTTTTGTTTTTGCCTATATAGTCATTGTTTTTATTGCTAATAATACTGTCACATACGTACTTTTATTAGTCTTTACGCTATTTGTTATATTAATGTCACGTATTCGTTTATATTTTTTAATTAATGGGTTAAAACCAGTACTGATATTATTAGTATTTACATTCCTCATTCATATCTTCTTCACAAGAGAGGGTAATATTATTTTTGAGCTTGGATTCTTCCAAGTGTATGAGGAAGGGTTACGACAAGGGATTTTTATTTCCATTCGATTTGTTGTATTAGTATTTATAACTTCGATATTAACATTAACTACTTCCCCAATTTCGATTACAGACGGATTGGAAGTATTGTTAAATCCTTTGAAAAAGATTAAACTGCCTGTACATGAATTGGCATTAATGATGTCTATTGCTCTTCGATTCATCCCAACGTTAATGGATGAGACAGATAAAATCATGAAGGCACAAATGGCTCGTGGATCGGATTTAAGTGCTGGACCACTTAAGGATCGTATAAAGGCTGTAGTTCCTTTACTAGTACCGTTGTTTGTTAGTGCCTTTAAACGTGCTGAGGATTTAGCTACTGCAATGGAGGTACGTGGATATCGAGGCGGAGAAGGACGTACACGTTATCGAAAACTTAAATGGGACTGGCGCGATACAGTAAGTATTTTAATATTAGTAGTGCTAACGGCTCTTCTAATATTCTTGCGTGACTAAAAGAGGTGAATGCTTTGCGCCGTTTAAAAGCGACGATTAGTTATGATGGGACAAGTTTTTCAGGCTATCAGGTTCAGCCAGGAGAGCGGACAGTACAGCTTGAATTAGAAAATGTGTTAACGAAAATGCATAAAGGTCAAATGATTCGAGTGACTGCAAGCGGTCGAACTGATTCGAAGGTACATGCAACAGGACAAGTCATTCATTTTGATACAAATTTATCCATACCGGTAGAACGTTATCAAAAAGCATTAAATGTTCAATTGCCACGCGATATTCGTGTTTTAGAAGTGGAAGAGGTATCAAGTGACTTCCATGCACGATTCAGCGTTAAAGGCAAAAGGTATCGATATATTTGGAATTGCGAGGATGTTCAAAGTCCATTTAGAAGAAACTATACAATCGATACAAATGGAGTTAAACCCGATACTAATAAAATGAAGGATGCTGCAAATCATATATTAGGTACACATGATTTTTCATGCTTCTGTGCAGCTAATACAAGTGTTGTTGATAAAGTTCGCACCATACACTCTCTTGAATTAGAATGGCATCAAGAGGAACTTCATATGGTCATCGAAGGAAACGGGTTTCTATATAACATGGTTAGGATCATTGCAGGGACACTTTGGGAAGTCGGCATAGGAAAACGTGACCCAAGTAATTTAAAAGCCGTAATCGAGTCTATGGATCGTAATAAGGCAGGGAAAACAGCTCCACCCTATGGATTATATTTAGAGAAGGTATATTATTAAGGGATAAATTTCATACAGGGAAGTTCGAGAAAATTTATACTAAAATGTAGAAACAACTTTACCAGGTGTACATTTTTCTCTTGACTTATTTCGCTAAATATTATATTATGACATATGGTATTTTCATTACCAACCACAAATAAGCCCCGAAACTTATTAAGTGTATATAATGAAAAATAACGGTAATCGAATCGATTAGGAGGACATATAAATGCGTACAACATTCCTGGCTAAAGGTCATGAAGTAGAGCGTAAATGGTTAGTAGTTGACGCAGAAGGCCAAACTCTTGGACGTTTAGCTTCTGAAGTAGCTTCTATCTTACGCGGTAAACATAAACCAACTTTCACACCAAACGTAGACACTGGTGATTATGTAATTGTTATCAATGCTGATAAAATTCACTTAACAGGTAACAAATTAGAAGGTAAATTATATCGCCATCACACAATGTTTGCAGGAGGTTTAAAAACTCGTACTGCAGGCGAAATGTTAGAAAAATACCCAACAAGAATGATCGAATTAGCAGTTAAAGGGATGCTTCCTAAAAACTCTTTAGGTCGTAAAATGTTTGGTAAACTAAATGTTTACACTGGAACAGAACATCCACATGCTGCACAAAAACCAGAAAGCTATCAGCTTCGCGGATAATTAATAAGAGGAGGATTTACCCTTGGCACAAGTTCAATATATCGGCACAGGTCGTCGTAAAAGCTCAGTAGCTCGTGTACGTTTAGTACCAGGCGAAGGCAAAATTGTTATCAACAACCGTAGTATCGAAGAATATTTACCATTCGAAACTTTACACTTAATCATTAACCAACCATTAGAAGCTACACAAACTAAAGGTAGTTATGATGTATTTGTAAACGTAAACGGTGGAGGATTCACAGGTCAAGCAGGCGCTATCCGTCATGGTATCGCTCGTGCATTATTACAAGTTGACCCAGATTTCCGTCCAGCTTTAAAATCTGCTGGATTATTAACACGTGACCCACGTATGAAAGAACGTAAAAAATACGGTCTTAAAGGCGCGCGTCGTGCACCTCAGTTCTCAAAACGTTAATTTTTACGTTTTCAAAAATCCCACAGCCATTGCGGTTGTGGGATTTTGTTATATATAGCCCACAATTCCCTGAAAGTAGCAGGCATCCACTTGCTACTTTCACTAAAAAACGAAGAAAATAGAAAATAGGTGAATGAGAAAAACAAATTTCCCATTCACCTGTTTATAATTTGGGGACTTTTTGGACAGCCCTTTTTTTATCATTGTTATCCAGCAGAAATTACTCCTGTTGCACTACAAGAGTAATATAGTGTAAATGTTTTTTTAGATGACATATTAAGATAATTAATTATATCCGAACCTTCAAGTTTCATAGTTTTTCCGCCATCTTAAATTTTAAGATATCAAAGAACATTAAAAGAGCATGGCATAAGGCAAAGTATGTCCCGTAAGGGAAATTGTTTAGACAACGCCGTCATTGAAAATTTCTTTGGCTTATTAAAGTCTGAGTTGCTTTACCTGCAGGAATTTAAAAGTATAGAGCACTTTGAAGAAGAATTGGATGCCTATATTTATTACTATAATCACAAACGCATGAAGACAAAGTTAAAAGATCTAAGTCCAATACAATACCGGACTCAGATCTTAGAAGCTGCTTAAATTATTTGTCTAACTTTTTTGGGTCAGATCAAACTCTAAAATGTGAGTTGATCTACAGTTTGGGCTTATTTATGCAAATAAGGTTTCTTGTTATTAGTTAGAATGAAATTTTATTCCGGAATATAAGGTAATTCCTTCATAGTTGGCACATTGATGACATGAGTTTCTGTATAAGATTTAATCCCATCTAATCCATATTCACGTCCAACGCCTGATTGTTTCACTCCACCGAATGGGAAGTGAACGTCTAATCCTTGCACTGCAGCAGTGTTGATCATAGTTGTACCAGCTTCAATGCGGCGCGCTACTTTAAGCGCGTGTTCTTCTTCGCCCCATACTGAGCTTGTTAAACCATAGATACTTTCGTTATGCAGGTTAATCACTTCTTCTTCATCATCGAATGGAAGAATCGGAACAGTTGGACCGAATTGTTCTTCTACTACCACGCGATCATGAACATCTGCACCTAATACAAGTGTTGGTTGCAGGAAGTATCCGTTATCCATTAATTCAGGGTTTAGAATTGTTCCTAATGGAATGATTTTTGCCCCTTTATTTTTTGCATCTTCCACTAAACTGTTCACATAGTTTACTTGGGCTTTGTTATTCACTGGACCAACTGTAACGTCAGGGTGGAATGGATCGCCAACTTTAATCCATTTGTTGGCTGCTTCAATGTATTTTTCAACAAACGCATCATAGATTGAACGGTGAACATAGACACGTTTAGCAATCATGCAAATTTGTCCGGCTGTTAAGAAGTTTGAAATAACCATACGGCGTAATGCGCGTTCGTCATTTACATCAAAGTCTTCCAGAACGATGGCTGCGTCATTGCCGCCAAGCTCTAACGTCATATTTTTAATTGTGTCGGATGCAGCTTTCATGATATGTTTCGCTGTATTTGTCCCACCTGTAAAGGCGATTTTCGCAATTTTTGGATTGGATGTAAGCTCAACCCCAACTTCTGCGTCACCGTTTACAAGATTCAATACGCCTGCTGGGAACTCGTCCGCGATGATCTCAGTTACAAGACTTACCGCTAAAGGTGCAAATGGGCTTGGTTTTAGTACCATTGTATTCCCTGTTAATAGAGCAGGTGCAATTTTTATAGTAGATAGAGAAATTGGATAGTTCCAAGGTGTGATAGCTGATACTACACCAATCGGGTCATGTGAGATGATTGTTCGACCGTTTTCATGGTTTAATTCTTCAGGTGAAGTAGCTTTTTTCACATTTTCAACGGCAAATTCCATCCACATTAGAGAAATCGCAATTTCTCCTTGTGCATCATAGAGTGCTTTACCATGTTCACGAGATAATAATTCTGCAATTTCTGGCAGTTGATCTTTAATTTTTTGAATGGCACGATTCATTCTTGCAATACGATCGTCAACATCACTCCATTTCCAAGTTTTAAAGGCTTCATAGGCTGCATCAATTGCTTGGATTGTTTCTTCTCTCGTATTATTTGGAGCGTAACCAACAATCTGCTCAGGGTGTGTTGGATTTTCGCGCGTAATTTTTTTATCTGTTTGTATTTTCTCGCCATTAATAATGGCGTTGACTGAAATAGGTTCTTTAGACATAGATGATTCCTCCATAATTAATAAACTTCGCTTACAGCTAGAATAATAATTCTATTAAATTACTTAATCAAGAAAGTTGCTCATACCTTAAATAGGCTTATATAAAATTAAATACATTCATACTGATTGATATAGCAAAATTTTACAAAGTGAAAGTTGGTACGTTCCTCATATTTACCTATTCAAGCGCATTGCTTAACACTTGTATTTCGAAGAAGGCCTAGATTTTTCAATTATTTGGTGTAATATAGAAATTAGTTAAATGTTTTGCAGGGGGACACGATCGGTGTTGAGAAGGTAAAACCTGACCCTTAGAACCTGATCCGTTAATACGGGCGTAGGGAGCAACGTACAATTTACATGTGTGCTTGTATGCTCTCCTTTTTTTGGAGGGCTTTTCTTTTGCAAAATTACTTTAACATTGCGGGGGGACACAATTTGTGTTGAGAAGGTTAAAACCTGACCCTTAGAACCTGACAGTTAACACTGACGTAGGGAGCAATGAAGGGTGTAATCCAACCTTTTTTAGCCTCTACTTTCAAAGTAGGGGCTTTTTGCTCTCCATAAATAAGGAGGAGAAGAACATGTTATTTCGTGAAGAAATTCAAAATGAAATAATTCTACTAGGAGGTGATGCATTATGCTAGCAAAAATTAATCAAAATAAACCCCTTGTTCATTGTATTACCAACTATGTAGTAGCGAATTTTACAGCGAATGGGTTATTGGCTATTGGTGCATCTCCAGTAATGGCAGACGAAGTAGAAGAAGTTGCAGATATGGTATCGATAGCAGGCGGACTGCTATTAAATATTGGCACAGTGAATAGTCGCACTCATGATGCAATGCTGGTTGCAGGGAAAAAGGCCAATCAATGCGGAGTACCGGTTGTGTTGGATCCTGTAGGAGTTGGCGCAACAGCTTATCGAAAAAATGCTGTTGCACAAATTCTTGAACAGGTAAAAATCGATGTACTTCGCTGTAATGAAGGAGAACTTGCTTCGATTTACGGAGTTTCCTGGGCATCGCGCGGCGTTGATAGTGGGGATGGCGAGATGGATACAATGCATGTAGCAAAAGAAGTGGCAAAGAAATATCAATGTATCGTCGTGGTAACAGGCGCAACGGATATTGTGACAGATGGGCAAGACGTGATCGAAGTGCATGGCGGCAATATTTTGGCAACACGAATAACGGGTGCTGGCTGTTTATTAAGCGCGATTTGTGCAGCAGTTTTAGCATGCAGCGAGCAGCCGATGCAGGACTTGGCTGCAACATTAAAGCAATATAAAGAAGCCGGTGAGCAAAGTGGAAAAGTGTTAGGAGCATTCCAAGTCGAGTTTATCAACGCATTACAGAAAATTGCGGAGGAATGGCGATGATTGCTTTAACAATTGCAGGTTCTGACTCTGGTGGAGGAGCAGGAATTCAAGCTGATATTAAAACCTTTCAAGAACTTGGGGTATTTGGCACAACGGCGATGACGGCACTTACAGCACAAAACACACTTGGTGTACATGGCATTTTTGATGTAACACCTGAATTTTTGAAGCAGCAAATCGATGCTGTACTGTCGGATATTGATGTACGAGCCATTAAAACAGGCATGCTTTTTTCGGCAGAGCTCATTAACGTAGTGGCAGAAGGCATGAAAATGCAAAGCATCCCCCTTGTCGTTGATCCTGTCATGATAGCAAAAGGCGGTGAAAGTTTATTGCAGGAAGCCGCAGTGGAGGCATTAAAAACAAAGCTGCTTCCAATAACAACTATTTGTACACCGAATATTCCCGAAGCAGAGGTTCTTACTGGGATGACGATAAACAATGAAAGTGATATTAAACAGGCTGCGAAAAAAATATTGGCAATGGGTGTACAGTATGTGGTGATGAAGGGCGGTCACTTACAAGGTGAATTTTCAAAGGATATAGTTTATTGGAGAGGCGGCTACTTTACTATGAAAACCCCACGTGTAGAAACAAAGAATACACATGGTACGGGGTGTACATTCTCGGCGGCGATTACAGCTAATTTGGCAAAGGGATTGTCGGTAGAAGAGGCGATTATTGAAGCGAAGAAATTCATCCAGCTGGCCATTTTAACACCGTTATCCATCGGCAATGGGCATGGACCAACGAATCATTTCGCATATAAAAAAGCATTCGGGCAATGTGAGGTAACTGTCCATGAATCGTAATGACTTGAACGTGTATTTTATTATGGGAACGGCAAATAGCGCACAGCCGTTAGTAATTCTTGAAAAGGCGTTGCAAGCAGGGATAACTTGCTTTCAATTCCGTGAAAAGGGAGAAGGCTGTTTAACCGGTGAAGACTATGAAGCATTTGCGCGGTCATGTCAAAAGCTTTGCAGGAAGTATGGTGTGCCGTTTATCGTGAACGATGATGTTGCTTTGGCATTAAAGCTGGATGCTGACGGGATTCATGTTGGGCAAGAGGATGCAGCGATTACCGAATTCAGGGCATATGCGAAGGATAAAATCATTGGTGTTTCGGTACATAATGAGCATGAAATGGCTCTGGCTGTACAAAGCGGTGCAGATTATGTTGGCATCGGTCCCATTTATCAGACAAAATCCAAGAGCGATGCTAGACCACCTGCAGGATTACATTTTTTACGTAAAGCACGAAGCCAGTATCCGGGGTTTCCGATTGTCGGCATTGGTGGCATCAATGAAAAAAATGCAGCAGAAGTACGATCTGCTGGTGCAGATGGCGTCTCTGTCATTTCTGTTATCTGTGAAAGCTTGAATATAGAGAAAACCGTACAGAAACTTAGGGGGAATGGAAATGGAGCTACATGAACAAACGGTGTTAATAACAGGGGCAAGTAGAGGTGTAGGGGAGGAGCTTGTAAGAGCCTTTGCAAGTGAAGGTGCCAATGTCATTATTAACTATTATAAAAGTCGGGAAAAAGCACAAAGCTTAGCCAAAGAACTAGGGGATAAGGTCATTGCTTTACAAGCGGATATACGCAACAAACAAGAAGTGATTCAAGTGGTTGAAGCGGCAAAGCAATATTTTGAAACCCCTGTTACAACAGTTGTAAATAATGCATTAATCGATTTTGAGTTTAATCCAAATACGCAAAAGAACGCGTTTGAGCTTAGCTGGGCTGATTATAACAAACAATTTGAAGGAACGATTCAAGGTTCTCTAAACAGCATCCAGGCGTGCTTAAATGACATGAAAGAAATGGGCTTTGGGCGGATCGTTAATATTGGTACGAATCTTTTTCAAAATCCTGTTGTTGCCTATCACGAATATACAACAGCTAAAGCGGCATTACTTGGCTTAACTCGTAATATGGCCAAAGAATTGGGTACTTATGGTATTACGGTTAATATGATGTCTGGTGGACTATTAAAGCAAACAGATGCAAGTAAAGTTACAACAGAAGAAGTTTTTCAAATTATTGAAGCCTCTACTCCCTTACAAAGAGTTACAACACCACGGGAATTAGCGGATGTTGCCTTATTTTTTGCATCTCCCTGGGGACGAGCAATTACAGGTCAAAACCTCGTTGTCGATGGTGGTCTGGTAATGGATTAGGAAAATTCAACCGAAATACTAAAACAATTTTGAGCTTCCTCCGTATTAATGAAATACAGATAATATAAGTACGGAGGAGGGGTTCAATGGATAGTTCAAGTAAAATGAAACTTGATACCGAGATATAAATAAGCTCCACATAAAATTTTGTATGAATGGATGGGGTATGATTATGTCTTTAAAAAAACCAAATGCCTTGACCCTGTTTTTCCAATTCAGCTCGGTAGTCCTTAATACCTTCAACAATTGAAGCGGCGACACGGTTTTGAAAATCATCAGTCCACATCTTAGACTCGTCCTGAGGGTTAGTCAAATACCCAACCTCTATTAGAGCTGATGGCATTTTTGTATCCTTTACAACGAATAAATCTTTCTTCGTTGTCCCCCTATCTTTAAATCCAGTCGCTTCAGCTACATGTTTTTGTATTGCTTTAGCAAAAGTTTGAGAGTTCTCGTGATAATAAAACGTTTCAGTGCCGGAAACATTGGAGTCAGAAAAGGTGTTTCCGTGAATAGAGATAAATAAATCTGCGTTTAGTTTATTGGCGTACTTAGGCCGATATCGACTTTCTTGTGAGATAAAGCTATCATCTGCTCTCGTCATATAAACCTGAATTTGAGGTTCCTGTTCTAAAAGGTTTACAACTTTCTTAGCTACACTTAAAGTGAAATTTTTTTCATATTGTCCACTATCTCCTATTGCTCCAACATCTTGACCACCATGACCTGCATCAATCACAACTTTTAAAATCGGGGTATGTTCTTTATAGCTCTCGCCAGTGCTAACTTCATTGGTATTAACGTAAGCAGATAATATGCAAATTGAAACGATGATCAATATAACGAATAATATTTGTTTTTTCATCTTCTACCTTCTCTCTAAATTTCTATACCTTTTGGCTTGCTATAGACTAAAATCGCATAGATAATCTATTTTTCTATTTCAATCCCTTCAAACTATTTAAAGATTATTAGAGAGAGATAAAGATTAGGTAAAGATAATATCGATATCATTTAAAAAATACTAAAAAGTAAATCCAGATATAAAGATAACGTTAGATTGAATTCTAATAGAGATGGTTCATGAGTAGGTAAACAAAAAAGCTATCCGTAAAACACCTTTTGCAGAAAGGTCCTTTGGATAGCTCAACTAAAATATATATTTTTCTATGCATTAAAATTTGGTGAAAAGTATTACGACTTATTTAAATAGAAGTAAAACAGCACACCATCCATTGTATTCATTACACCATACTGAACACCATGTAGTTCTAATATATTTTTAGAAATAGCAAGGCCTAATCCCGTGCCACCTTTTGAACGCTGTCGAGACATATCACCACGATAAAAACGATCCCATATTTTTTCTAAATGTTCCTGTGCAATATGAGCTCCTTTATTTTCTACACATACCTTTATACGATCATTTTCTTCCATTGTGGAAATTAAAATCCTATTATTTTCTGGAGTGTAACGAATCGCATTGGTAATAAAGTTCGTAATAACTTGTTCAATTCGATGCTGATTTGCAACGACCTTCGTATGAGAAAGCTGTTTGTGAACATGTAATTGCTTATTCGTTATTTCTAAAGCTAATTGTTCACATATATACTCAATCACCTGATCTATATAAAAGACATCCATTTCCATTTTAAACGTACCAGACTCGAATTTTGCTAAATCGAGCATATCAACAATAAGCATATCCATTTTATCTACTTCTTTTGCCATTGCTTTAAAATAATAATCTCTTTTATGACTAGCCACACCATCTTCCAAAATTGAGATGCAGCTCTTCATAATACTTAGAGGAGTCTTTAATTCATGCGAAACGCCTGAAATGAATTCTTTTCGAGTAGTTTCTAATTGTTTTTCTTTTTCTATGTCCTGTTGCAATTGGTTAATATACGAATGCAAGGTGTTGGAAAGTGTATTGATATTGTCTGATAAAGTACCAATTTCATCTTTTGATGTAACAGGTATTGTCTCTGAAAAATCCAAGTTAGCCATCTTATTTGTCGTTTCATTTATTTGTAACAAAGGTTTAGCAATTTTTTTTGAATAATAAAATGACACCAAAACAATAAGAAGAAGCACAAATAAAATGACGTAAGCATAATAATCCTGTATCATTTGTACAGCTTCATCAACGGGCTGTAATGAGGTCATAACAAAAATATAAATTGTTTCACCTGTCGTATCTTTCATGGGGCTAATAAATATTTTGTATTTAATATTATTTTCTTCATAGTCCATAGCTTCAGTATAGTCATGATGATTTTCATTCATTAAGAGGTTTACTTGAAACTGTTTTATTCTATCTATAAACACACGATTTGTATAGATGTCAGAACCGAAAGTTCCAACTGGTAATCGTAATTCCTGAATGACACCCTTTACAAAAATCTGCGAGCCGCCTTTTGGGTAAGTCTCTGTTGCAGCTTTGTTTCCATATAACCTTTCTGATAGTTGCCGATTCTCTAAAACAAAATTCTTATCCTCTAAAGTTAAAATCGTAGGAACCAATGTATTATCTATTATTACACCATCAATTAACACAGGATTTCCCTTATCTAAATCAAACTTAAGCCTTTCCACATCTTCTAAACTAGTAAGGCTATTCAACGGGACGTTCACCACAAGATTTGAAAAATCCTTATTTTGAGAAGAATCTAAATGAATTTCTAACGAAAAATCATTTGCATATTTAATATTTCCCGCACTATCTAATGCTGTAATCCATGACTGATTCTCTTGGTAAAAATTATGCTCTAGCTTTTGGATTGTTGATAGATCCTCTTTCGCCTCTAGATAAGCTGTCTTAAAGGATTGAATACTCGCATTGATATCCTCTACTTTTTGACTTGCATAAAATTGTTTGAAAAAAATAGTTTGTCCAATAAAAATAGTTGCCAAAATGAGCATACATAATAAAGTTGTTAGTATAAATAATTTTGATACAATTCCTCGCTTCATGCCTTACCCTCAAATTTATAACCAGATCGAATAACAGTTACAATTCTATTCGCGTGATTATCTAATTTATGACGTAGATTACGAATATGACTATTAACAGTGCGATCATCACCAGCAAACTCATAACCCCAAATTTTAGTAATCATTTGCTCCCGTGTTATAATAATCCCTTGATTTTGCATTAAGTAGGTTAAAATTTCAAACTCTGTGTGTCAAACTTAAATTCTCTCCATCAACTGTTACTGTACGTGAAGGGATATGGACATGGATACCGCGACTTGCTAAGGTCTCTTCATTCGACTGATTGTCTTTAATGGAATATCGACTATCGATTAATCTTTTTACTCTAGCCATTAAAATCGGCGGACTGTATGGCTTTGTCACATAATCATCGGCTCCTAATTCGAAACCTAGTAGTGTGTCATCCTCATCCGCGCGGGCAGTCAACATAATAATAGGTACATTAGATAATTTACGAATACGGCGACATACGGACCATCCATCTAACCCTGGCAACATAATATCTAGAATAATTAAATGTACTTCATATTTTTCAAATATTGTTAAAGCTTCATTACCATCAATAGCTTCTAATACTTCGTATCCTTCATTCAATAAATAATCTTTTACTATTTCCCGTAAAATGTCTTCATCTTCAACAATTAAAATCGTTTTTTGCATTTTTCTCCCTCACAATGCTTTAAAGGTAGTACTTTGAAAGGATATCATAACCATGTAAAGATGAGATAAAGATGGGCGCCTAATTTCTTTTATCCCTCTAAAGGAATCGGTATTTTTAGTATTTCTATATTGAAAAATCTAATAATTTAAAATTATCTATATTCAGAGAAACTTAAAAATTCTGTGGTATGATGTTTTAGTACTTCAACGCGTTGAAGCGACAGATTAATTGATGTGAGCTCAATTGCCTCGATAAGGAATTAGAGCTTTATTTTAGAATATTGATAATAGGAGAATTAACAATGTTTTCGATTGAACAAAAAACAAAGCCTAGCTTTTTCGAATCGGTTTTATTAGTAGTGGCAATTATTTTTATTATTTCGATATCAATAAGTAAATTTGGTGCAACACCACATATTCCAATTATTTTTTCTATCTTTTTATTAATCACCTATGGGTTGTTAAAAAAAGTTCCTTTTGCTGATTTGCAATCGAGCATGAGTGCTGGAGCAAGTGCAGGGATGGGTGCCGTTTATATTTTTATTTTAATCGGATTATTAATAAGTGGCTGGATTATCGGAGGGACAATACCAACCCTTTTATACTATGGTTTTTCCTTTGTTTCCCCTAGCTTTTTCTTTGCCATTGTTTTTATTGTAACGGGTATTATCGGAATAGTTATTGGGAGCTCTCTTACTACCGTTGCAACCGTTGGGGTAGCCTTTATAGGTATAGCCAGCGCTTTAGATATTTCAATTGCTATAACAGCAGGTGCAATTGTATCAGGCGCCTTCTTTGGTGATAAAATGTCACCTCTTTCAGATACGACGACATTAGCAGCTGGGACAGTGAATGTCGATTTATTTGAACATATAAAAAATATGGGATGGACCACAATTCCAGCATTTATCATTACGCTGATTTTTTACGCTGCCTTATCACCATCCATTGAAGTAATAGATACATCCATTATTAATGAATATAAAACGGGATTATTAACGACAAATTTAGTACACGGTTATGCATTGTTGCCATTGATCATATTAATTGCTTGCACATTATTTAAAATCCCAGCATTTATCACGTTAGCTATCAGTGCAATAAGTGGTATTGTAATTTCCTATTTCCATGCATCACTCTCACTGACAGGTTTATTTAAAGTATTATATAGTGGATATGTATCGACTGTAGGGATTGAAAGTATTGATGAGCTTCTTACTCGTGGTGGGGTTAGTAGTATGTTCTTTACTATTTTCCTAGTCATCCTATCTTTGAGCATGGGCGGGTTACTATTTGCGCTTGGGATTATCCAAACTTTATTATCAAAAGTATCTACCATTCTTAACAGTGTCGGTTCCGTTATTACGGGCTCTGCACTAACAGCCATTAGTATAAACACATTGGTGGGCGAACAATATTTATCGATTTTATTAACTGGTGAGGCGTTTAAAGAGAAATTTCGCGAGCTTTCCTTGCATCCTAAAAATTTATCTCGTGTAATGGAAGATGCAGGGACTGTTGTGAATCCGCTAGTTCCGTGGAGCGTTTGTGGACTATTCATTGCCTCAACTTTAGAGGTTTCCACTTTAGAATATTTACCATATACATTGTTCTGTCTCATCTGTCCAATTCTAACGATTCTTTTTGGATGGTTGAATGTAACACTTACCTATACAAAAGAAGATTGATATTAAGTTGTCCTTAACGAATTCATCTAGCATCAAACTGGTGCTAGATGTTTTTTCTTTTGTAGACGATTATTTTAAGATTAAATGAGCTAAATCTAGGTATGAGAATAAGCCATGCATTTTTTTCAATTAGAAAGTTTGTAAGTAACAAGATGGGGGAATAATAATGCTTAAATTGTATTTTAATGGGAGATGAACCAATTGAAAAAAATCTCTGCAAGTTTATTATTGTCGCTCTTAATGATTTCGGGTTGCTTCCCATCAAAGCCTGAGGTGATTACACACAATCAAGATGACAATCCAATCATTGAAGTATCTCAAGTTTATAATAGTGAATTAGAAGCCGTAGCATCTAATCTAAAAACGCCTTGGGCTATTGAAAAAATAGGAGAAACCTTTTATATAACCGAAAGACAAGGAAATATAGTGAAAATAGAAAATGGACAAGTTGAAAGAAAAAATGTCGAACTAGAAAAAGAACTTTCACAAGCAAACGAAGGTGGTTTATTAGGGTTTGTCCTTGATCCAGACTTTGAAAATTCTAATTTAGCCTATGCTTATTACACTTATGAGGATAGTTCTGGCCAGTTTAACAGAATTGTGAAGCTAATACTTAAAGAGAATACTTGGAATGAAGACAGTGTGCTTTTAGATAAAATTCCAAGCGGTAGGGTACACCATGGAGGAAGATTAGAAATTGGACCAGATAATAAGCTTTATGCGACAGCAGGAGATGCAACGGAACCATCCCTTGCACAAGATAAAAACGCATTAGCAGGGAAAATATTAAGATTAAATCTAGATGGATCTATTCCAAATGATAATCCATTTCAAAATTCGTATGTATATAGCTATGGCCATCGAAACTCACAAGGAATAGTATGGGCACCGGATGGCACTATGTATGCGAGTGAACATGGAAATAATCGTAATGATGAGATAAATAGAATCGAACCAGGTCAAAATTATGGGTGGCCAGTTATTGAAGGGAATGTAAGTCAGGAAGGAATGATGACACCTATCTTTACTTCAGGTAACGACACAACATGGGCACCGTCTGGAATGGACTTTTATGATGGCAAACTATATGTTGCGGCATTAAGAGGAACGGCTTTACTGGCGTTTGATATAGAGAAAAAGGAATATCGTGAAGTCATTACAGGCCTTGGTCGCATTCGTGATGTTTACATTGAAGGTGAAATGCTTTACTTTGTAACAAATAATACTGATGGGCGCGGAAATCCTCAGCCAAATGATGATAAATTGTACAAAATATCTTTTTCCCAGCTTAAATAATAAAGAGCCTCATCCCGTGAATACTACTATATTTCGTGCATTTCATGAAATGGGGCTCCTATATTTTAATGATGGTGATGATGATGTCCACCTTGGTCTCCTTTGATTTGACAAAGAATAGATTCGTCATGTTGATGAGATGTCGTTTCAAGCTGGATTGTTACATGGGAGATGCCATGATGGTAAAGATCGTGTTCAATCTTACGAAGCATCGATTCACTTTCAGAGATAGTCATCCCATCGTCAACAACAGCGTGACAGGACAAAGCGTTTAGACCGCTTGTAATGCTCCAAATATGTAGGTCGTGAATACTATGGATTCCCTTTGCTTGCTGAAGAATGCCAATCACTTCATCTACATTTGTGTTATTAGGTGTTCCTTCCATTAAAACATGGATTGAAGACTTTGTTACATAAAAGCCACTGCGTAAAACAAGTAGAGCAACGAGCACACTCGCCAATGGATCTGCCCAACCAAATCCAAAGAAAATCATCAATAACGCAGCGACAATTGCTCCTACCGAACCTAGCATATCACTAAGCACATGTAAAAAAGCCCCGCGCATATTTAAATTTTCTTCTGTATCGCCACCACGCATCATGATCCAAGCAACTAAAATATTCACCAATAAACCGATACAACTGATGATGAGCATGCCAGTAGTTGCGACTTCTGGTGGATTGGCAAAACGCTCAATCGCTTCATAGAAAATATAGAGTGCTATTAATATCAATGTAATGCCGTTTAAGGCGGCTGCTAAAACTTCAAATCTTTTATAGCCGTAAGTTTTACTTTGGTTCGCAGCTTTTTCCCCTAAAATAAGCGCCGCTAATGCAATTCCTAAAGCCACAGAATCACTAAGCATATGTCCAGCGTCAGAAATTAGCGCTAAACTGTTCGTTATAAATCCCCCAACAGCTTCCACTATCATGTATGAAGTAATAATAATAAAGGAAATGAGCAATACCTTTTTATTAGAACTATGGCTATGATGATGGTGATGGTCATGACTATGATGAGAGGCCATCTGAAATCCCCCTATTCTTTAAGAAAATATATATCTTCGTAATATTAAAGCTAATTATGAGCAGCATGATCAATGGCTTGCTTTAACAGATTCATAATGTGGTCATCGTCTTTTGAATAATAAAGTGTTGTACCTTCACGTCTAAACTTGACTAATCGTAGATTTTTTAAAAAGCGTAATTGATGCGAAACGGTAGACTGACTTAAATTCAAGTGTTGTGCAATATCATTAACGGAATGCTCATCACTACATAAGAAGTGAAGGATTCGTATGCGAGTTGGATCACTTAAAGCTTTAAAGGTTTGTGAAACAATAAACAGTGTTTCTTCATCCAAATCGTGGTCTAACTCTTGAAGTACAATATCTTTATCATGTGGACTCATCATTAACAACACCTTTACGAGAATTTATTTTTATATATGAGCATATGTTCATATATCATTTATATGCTAATTTTCAGAATATGTCAATACAATCAAAAAAGTACTTCTCCTTTTAATAAGGAAAAGTACTTTAAAATTATTTAAACGGATTTCTCCATTCCATTAATACGCCATAGTTTAAAGATTCTTCATCTTCTAAATAATTTTCAACTACCGCAATAGGCTTTCTTCCACAACGCAATAAAAATGAAATGACAGGATCATGAATCTTTCCGTTTATTACATGATCTACATATTCATTTGCTGTAAGTGTAGTTGCATACTTACGATAGCCAGGCATTCGACCGCCACCGAGTAAACGTTCCAAACCTTTTTCAATGACTACATGGTACATCGATTGCATCATGATTTTTCCAAGACCAAATGAACGATAAGCAGGTCGTACACTTATATCAACAATATAAAGAGTGTTACCATTAGGATCGTGATTTGAAATATAACCATCGTCAGTCATTTCAGCCCATGTATGATTAGCGTGAGCGGGATTAAATTGAACACAAACGCCAGTTAAAGAGCTGACAACCTTACCATCAATCTCGATGCAAAGGGCACCGTCTGGAAAAAGCGATACATGATTCATTAATTGTTCTTTATTCCACCAAAGCTCGGAAGGAAATGGAGGGGGAAAACATTCCGCTTGAATGTCGATTAATTCATCAAAATCCTTCGATTCATAATTCCGAATAATAATTGGAACGGGTTTTCCGTTTTGAAATAACAATTGCTCACTACGATACATGAAGAACCTCCTTATTCCCAGTCAGTATATAAATCAGTTCGTCTGTCTCTCCAAGTTGTCACAGAGCCTTTTTCCCGTACTTTATACAGTAATTCCAAGTCTAAATCAGCTGTAACGATCATGTCATTGTTAATTTCCCCTTCTACAAGAAGACCTTTAGGAGGGAATGGGATATCGTTTGGTGTAATAATTGCAGCCTGACCGAAATTAGCACGCATAAAGTCCACTGTTGGCAATGCGCCAACCGTTCCTGTTAAGACAACATATAGTTGATTTTCAATTGCGCGGGCATGACTTGTATATCGAACTCGATGGAAGCCATGACGATCATCTGTGCAAGATGGGCAGAAAATAACATCTGCACCTTTTGCTTTAGCCATACGAACAATTTCAGGGAATTCAATGTCATAGCAAGTTAAAATTGCAATTCTTCCTTTTTCTGTATCAAACACTTCCAAACCTTCTCCGGCTGACATGTTCCATTCATGAACTTCCGTTGGGGTAATATGAAGCTTTGCTTGGGTTACTACTTTGCCATCTGGATAAAATAAATGGGCTGTATTTCGAAGTTTACCATCAACATTTACAACATGAGTCCCTGCGATAATATGGACGTTGTATTTTTTTGCGAAGGATGTAAAAGCTTCAAGATATTCTTTCGTAAAATTCGGTAAGTCATTAATCGTTAAAGCTTCCCCATTCTCTCCCTTAATAGATAACAGTTGTGTTGTGAAAAACTCAGGGAAGAGAATAAATTCTGTATCGAATTCAAGTGCTGCTTTTATATAATGCTCGCACTGATTTGCAAAATCCTCGAAATTATCAATCGTATGCAAATGATATTGGACTGCAGAAACTCGTAATTTCATAGAAACCCCTCTTTAAATAAATTTTTATTATAGCCATTATAAAAAACTTTGTGCATATTAAGAAGTATTTTGCAAAATAGCGATGGAATTCTTCAACAATCGAAGGGAAAATAAAAATGATTGAACGAACGTATACAAACGTATACAATTGTATGCAAGAGGTGATGGTTATGGAAAAAGAACAAAACATTCATTTACATGAAGGACACCGCTCGAATCGAAGAAAGATGTCCGATAGACGAGAGAATGGAAGGAATAGTGCTAAAACCTTTAGACGTGGTAGAGCATTAGCTTTTTATGAAAAGTTAATGGTAAAAAGAGACACGTTAAAAAAACAATTAGCATCCCCAGAATACCAATCGATTCAAACAGTTATAGCAGGAGAACTGAAAGCAACGGAATCCATTATGGACGATTTTAAGGCTGCTTTTGAATTAGATGAACTATCTTTAGAAATGCATGAGGAGTAGCTAGATTTCCTAGATATTCAGAAAGAGAGAGGTTAGAATGCATGCGATATCAAGGTTAAAAAAATATATAAAGCCCTATTTGTTATTTGCAATTATTGCGCCAATCTTAATGATATTAGAAGTTGCGATGGATTTACTGCAACCAACCATTATGAAACATATCATTGATGATGGCATCGCCAATAATGATAGTCCGTATGTCGTGACAATGTTTGGTCTGATGATACTATGCGCTATTCTCGGTTTAGTAGGCGGGGTAGGCTGTTCAATTTATACAACAAAAGCGTCTGTAAATTTTGCAACAGATATAAGAAAAGATTTATATCAAACAATTACCTATTTCTCAAATCGAAATAAAGATCATTTTACCCTTGGCAAATTAATCACGAACATTACAAGCGATGTGGAAATGATACAACGGGCACTTATGATGCTGTTAAAAATATTTGTGCGCGGACCTTTAACATTTATCGGCGCCATTATTATTATCTTCTTTACTGCACGTGAATTGTTTCCGGTATTATTGTTTGTCGTTCCAATTTTAGCCTTCTCCATATTTTTCTTTACGAAAATATCGGGGAAACTATTTTTAAAAGTGCAAGAAGCCATCGATCAAGTAAACACGAAGGTACAGGAAAACTTAGCTGGTATTCGAGTAATCAAAGCTTATAATCGTAAAAACCATCAAGTTGACCAATTTACTGCGGTCAACGGATCCCTGATGAAAAGAAATATTCGAGCGGATCAAATTATTGGGATACTAGGTCCTTTAACAATGTTTGTTGTGAATATAGGGATTATCTTAGCACTATGGCTAGGAGCAATTAAAGTAGAGAACGGCACGATTCAAGTAGGCGTTATCATAGCATTTATCAACTATTTAATGATGGTGATGGGCGGGTTAATGAGCTCGTCTGCGGTATTAATGCAAATCGCACGCGCGTTACCAAGTGCAAAGCGTATTGTAGATGTACTAGAGGAGACACCTGATATTAAATCAAATGAAAATGCTATGAAAGCGACTCTAAAAGGTGAAGTAGAATTTGATCAAGTCAGCTTTACTTATATCGAAGAAAATGAACCTGTTCTAAAAAATATTTCATTCAAAGCTCGTTCAGGAGAAACAATCGGCATTATCGGTGCAACAGGTAGTGGGAAATCGACGATTGTAAAATTAATTCCCCGATTATTTGATGTAACAGAAGGTGAAATCAAAATAGATGGAATTCCAATTAAACAATTAGACTTACAAACATTGCGCGAGTCCATTGCCTTTGCGCCACAACGAGCAACACTATTTTCAAAATCAATTGAAGATAATGTGAAATACGGAAAAGAAGATGCAACCTTTGAAGAAATAATAGAAGCTTTACAATCATCTCAAGCCTATGAATTTGTTGAGAAGCTTGATGCGAAAGAAAAACATATTGTTTCTCAAGGAGCAACGAATTTATCCGGGGGACAAAAGCAGCGGCTTGCAATGGCTCGTGCCTTTGTTAGAAAGCCATCGATCTTAATTTTGGATGATACAACATCTGCAGTTGATAGTATTTCCGAAAAAAACATCCAAAAAGCGATCAAGGAAAACTTCGAGGATACTACCAAGTTTATCGTGTCATCAAAGGTTTCCTCCATTCGCCATGCAGACCAAATAATAGTGTTGGACGATGGTTATATAGTTGGACTTGGAACACATGAGGAACTATTGCGGGGAAATAAAACGTACCAAGAAATTGTTGAAACACAAATTGTAAAAGGGGGTGTGTTAAGTGAATAAATCAACCACTCAACCACCTTTTGCACAAAATAGTAGACCTATGCCAAGATCGCCTTTAAAACACCCAGGTGGTAGATTTAATGGACCTGCCGAAAAGGCAAAAAACCAAAAAGCGACAATAAGAAGGATATGGACTTATTTAAAAAATGAGCGTATTGGCTTAATAAGCGCCATTGTATTCGTCATTCTTTCGTCCATTTTAAGCATACTTGGTCCGTTAATAATCGGGATCATTATCGACCAATATATTTTGCCAAAGGATATTGCTGGAGCAATTCGGATGATTGTTCTATTAGCAGCCATTTATGTTGTAGGAGCAATGTTAACGTGGTTGCAAACCTTTGTCATGATCCATGTATCACAAAAATCAATATGGCAGCTCCGCCAGCACTTGTTCAAAAAATTCCAAGCGCTCCCGCTTTCGTCCTTTGACAAGAGACAGCAAGGCGATTTAATGAGTCGAATGACAAATGATATAGAAAATTTAAACGCTGCCCTTTCCCAAAGTGTCCTTCAAATCATTTCAACTGTCTTGACGGTGATTGGTACTGCTATAGCGATGCTTTATTTAAACTGGATACTAGCTATTGTGACAATGCTCATTATTCCTTGTATTCTCTGGTCAGCAAAGCAAATTATTAAACGTAGTAGTAAAAACTATGCAGAAAGACAAAAAGACCTTGGGAACTTAAATGGATTTATAGCGGAATCCATTTCAAACTCTGATATCACAACATTATTCGGAAAAGAAGCACAAACGATTGAACAGTTCCATGAAGCGAATGAAAAACTAAGAAGTTCAGCAATGCGTGCAGAGATTGTCTCTGGATTAATGGGCCCGATGAATAATTTTATTAACACATTAGGCTTAGGGATAGTTGTAGGAGTAGGGGCACTAATGTCGATAAATAATCTTGTTACAATAGGTATCATTGCATCATTTGTCACTTACTCTCGCCAATTTTTACGTCCAATCAATCAATTATCCAACTTATTTAATACGTTCCAATCAGCTATCGCTGGCGCTGAGCGTGTGTTTGAAATAATGGATGAAGATGAGGAAGTAAAAGACATTCCTAATGCCATAACGAAGGATAAATTCATAGGAGAAGTTATCTTCCGAAATGTTCATTTCAGTTATAATGATGAAAAACCTGTACTGAATAATATTTCGTTTCATGCAAAAGCAGGGGATACTGTTGCGCTTGTTGGTCCCACAGGTTCTGGAAAAACTACTATAATTCAATTGTTGAATCGGTTCTATGATGTAACTAGTGGAGAAATCTTAATCGATGGTGAAAATATTAAACATTATAAAATGGAAAATATAAGAGAGCATATAGGTGTCGTATTACAAGATACTTATTTATTTTCTGGTACGGTAAGGGAAAATATCCGTTATGGTAAGCTCGATGCAACGGATGAAGAAGTTAAGCAAGCTGCTAAAATCGCCTTTGCCCATAGCTTTATAAAATATTTACCGCAGCAATATGACACGATGCTCGTCTCAGGTGGTATGAACCTAAGTCAAGGGCAACGGCAGTTAATTGCCATTGCGAGGGCAATTTTAGAAGATTCAGATATTTTAATATTAGATGAGGCAACATCTAGTGTAGATACGATGACGGAGGTTCATATTCAAAAAGGATTAAATAATCTGATGAAGGGCCGTACAAGCTTTGTTATTGCTCATCGGTTAAAAACCATTGAAAATGCGGACCAAATTCTTGTCATTAAAGATGGGTCTATTATCGAGCAAGGAAATCATCAAATATTAATGAATCAGCGCGGTTTTTATGCAAACCTACAAAATCAACTTCAAGTACAATAATAGACTCATTTGCTGTCCATCTTTCTATAGGTGGGCAGCTTTTTTAAAAATTTAGATGATAGAACGAAAAACTTTTAGAAAAATAGTTAGTCATAAATAAACTATTTTTTCATATTCAAAACTTTACGCATACAAGTTGCTTTCCTAGCGTATAGTAGTGCAAAAGGTTGCAAAAAGGCGGTGTAATAGTTTTGAAACGATGGCTTGCACTAATTGTAATTTTATTAGTTTGTCTTGCGGTGGTTGTATATGAGACAAGCGCTTCAGACAGAAAGTTCTTTTTACCTGAACCATTAGGTGGTGTCAAAATTGTTGTAGATGCTGGTCATGGTGGAGTTGATGGGGGAGCATCATCTCAATCAGTAATTGAAAAGGATGTTACGCTTGCAATCGCTCAGAAAGTTGAAAGTCAATTGAAACGAATGGGCGCTGAAGTTGTAATGACGAGAAATACGGATGGAGATGTATTAGACGAGCATGCACCAAGTGAAGAATTCCCTACATTAAGAGAACGAAAGAAACAAGATATCTTTTTACGTGAGGAAATTGTAAAATCGAACGAACCTGAAATCTTTATTACCATTCATGCAAATGCAATCCCTGAAGCAAAATGGCGTGGTGCACAAGTGTTTTATCATCAAGACGGGCATCCAAATAGCGAATTATTAGCAAAATCTGTACAAGACTCAATAAAAAACAGCTTACAAAATACGGACAGAGAAGCTCTAGCCATTAAACAAATTTATCTCTTGAAAAAAGCTGAAGTTCCAGCAGTATTAATTGAAACAGGTTTTTTAAGTAATGATGAAGAGCGTGCACTATTGTCAGACGATAGTTACCAAGAAAAAATGGCTACCGCAATTGTTGATGGCATCGAAAATTATGTAAATATGGAATTCGAATAACTAAAAAAGTCGTTATACTTTGCACTGTCATGCAGTGTGATATACTAAAAACGGAACCAAAAATAGGGGAGTGTTTCTAGTGATAAACGAACAACAAGTCAGAGAAGTTTTAGGAAAATTAGAAGACCCATTTTTACATAAAACATTAGCAGAAACTAGCGGTATCGTAGGTGTAACGATTAAAGAAGAAAAGAACCATGTTAGCGTCAAGGTTGCAATTGCAAAAACAAATACACCTGAACAAATGCAATTACAAATGAAAATTGTAGAAGTATTAAAAGAAGCAGGTGCTGCATCAGTTGGTATTCGTTTTGAAGAATTGTCACCAGAAGTATTGGAAAGCTTCCGTGGCCAAGCAACACAAAGTGAATCACATGATATCTTATCACCTTTATCAACTGTTCAAGTGATAGCGATTGCATCGGGTAAAGGTGGCGTTGGTAAATCGACAGTATCCGTTAACTTAGCAGTAGCGCTTTCGCGTTTAGGTAAAAAAGTAGGCTTAATCGATGCGGATATTTATGGATTCAGTGTTCCTGATATGATGGGTATCCAAGAAATGCCGGTCGTAAAAGATAATAGCATTTATCCCGTTGATCGTATGGGTGTAAAGGTTATTTCAATGGGATTCTTTGTTGAAAATAATGCACCAATCGTTTGGCGTGGGCCGATGTTAGGGAAAGTGTTAGATCAATTCTTCCGTGATGTAGATTGGGGAGAGCTTGATTACCTACTATTAGACTTACCACCAGGTACAGGTGACGTAGCACTAGATATTCACCAAGCATTGCCAACTTCAAAAGAAATTATTGTTACGACTCCACATCCAACAGCTGCATTTGTTGCTGCCCGAGCTGGTGCAATGGCATTACAAACAAATCATGACATTTTAGGTGTTATTGAAAACATGTCTTGGTTTGAATCGAAAGTAACGGGTGAGAAGGAGTATGTTTTCGGTAAAGGTGGAGGACCTAAACTTGCTGATGAACTACGCACAGAATTATTAGGTCAAGTACCACTTGGACAACCAGATTGGTCGAAAGAGGATTTTGCTCCATCCGTTTATGACGAAGAACATCCGACGGGTAAAATTTATATAGATATTGCTCAAAAAGTAATTGAACAATTAGAAAAATAATAAGCAAAAAACAAGCGGACTCCCTTAATGCAGTCCGCTTTTTTATATAATATTTTAGCTTCCAGATTCACCTTGGCCACCACCGGAACCTCCGCCGCCCCCAGAGCCGCCGCCACCACCTGACTCACCGCCAGATTCGCCGCCTCCAGAAGTTTCACCTGCTTTTTTAATCAGATCCTGCCATTTAGTTTGTAGTAGAGGATCATCAATTGTTTGCATTACTACTTCTTCCATTTGCTTGCGAAGAGTTGAGCTTTTTAAAATAGTTTCCAATTGCTTTTGCATTTCAGACTGACCGAAAAATGTGATTAAGTCTTCTTGGAATGTAGCATTCTTTATAAGATCTTGCATTATTTCCGTTTGTTGGTCTTTCATACTTTTTGCTATAGATTCCTTAAAAGCTGGATCTTCAAATGTTTTTTTCCAAAAATCCTGTGCATCTTCAGATAGTAAAGTATTCTTAATTGCAGTTTCAACTTCATCATGCTCTAGCACGATCAGTTCACGAATACTTGGGTCCTCAAGAAGCTGACGTAAAGCTTTTTTCCCGTCCTCTGTTTGAATGGAATCAATCATGATTTTCTTTATTTCATCATAGGACATGGATTGGCCTTGATTATCAGAACAACTTGTTAAAAGTAATAAAACAAACATCATGGAAAATATCCGATTCAACACGTTTATCAGTCCTTTCTTAAATATAAAGGCTCTCTTTCAATTATTGTTCACAAATCAGAGCATTATATGTATACCTTTATTACTTCGATAGCTTTTTTAACAAACGATTGCTAAAATGTATTAGGATAATTAAAAAATGGGGGACAATTGTCGTGACAATACGAAATTGGATTAAATTTTTCTTCATGTGTATGGTTATTGGCGGCATCGTCACGGGTGTTGCTGGTATTATCATTCGTTGGAACTTTTTCCAACCATATTTAGCCGATGGTGAAATCGTTGAGTTTTTAGCTGCTTTTGGTTGGATGATTCTTTTAGGTTTTACTATGAGCGTTATCGCACAGGCTGGTTTTTTTGCATACTTAACAATTCATCAAGTTGGCGTAGGTGTGTTTAAAACATTAACTTTATGGAATTGGGTACAAGCGTTATTAATTCTCATTGTACTATTTGATTTAATTGTGTTCCGTTTTGCACCTAGTGCACAAGATTATAAGGATTGGTTATTCTACATTGGATTATTGTTAGTTTTAGTTTTTGGTGCAATCGCTACGGCAATAAAAAAAGTTCAATTAACTGATAAAAAACACATTTTAGTTTCAGCGTTATTTTTTATGATTGTTATAACTTCTCTTGAATGGATCATTGCATTAATGGGGAGACAAGAAAATATAGATACTTATGTTGCATTGTTATTATTCCCACTCGTAGCAGTTAATGCATACCAATTGTTGGCTTTACCGAAGTATAATGCAAAATCGGATGAGGACCGAAAAAAGCTAGAAGCACGTAGAAAAGAACGACAGCAATCAGTTAAAAAGAAAGCAGAAGCTTAATTTATGTATAAAAAAGCTCGTACAAACTGTTCAAAAGTTGTACGAGCTTTTTGTATTTATGGCAGTTTATTCGTTTTCAATGTATAGCCAAAAATATTTTCTTCTACAGAGATAAATTTAGCCGAATTAATAAATTCTGTAAGTGATTCAAAATTTGGATTGCTGTTCTCACCTAATTGTACAGAAATAAGGGCACCCTTATGTTCGGCAAAATTGCTACCCTCTTTATATTTAAAAGTAGGAGATAACATATTGATTTTTTCATTAAATACTGCTTGCTTTAATTCCTCTGTGAATTGATAATCTGTTGTCATAAACCACAAAGGCTTGAAATTGAAATGCTTCTCGAAAGTTTGCACATCTTTATAAAAAAGTTCTAAGGAATAATCTTTATTCACGTTTCCACCTAATAATCCAACAGGTATGTTTTTCTTCTTAATAGTCTCGATAAACTTTGGAGAACGTTCTATCCATTCAGCATCTAACATTAATAATGGATAAGGCTGTGATAAAGAATCCAGCCATACTAAAAAACCGTCATGTGAAAAAGAAACTTCTATAATAACTGATTGTCCATAACTACCTTTTGAAATCACAATAGGTTCTTCTGTCATATTAAATACAGAAATAAAAGAATTCTTTTGCGGAAAGACAAAAAAGAAGAGTAATAAAGCAAATGCAAATATTATGATAAATTTACGAACCATCTGTTCTCCCCTTTAAAATAGGTTTTTATCTAGTAAAAATATCTCTCCTAAAAACTTATGAATTGATGTTGACTTTCATGAATAAATGATGTTAATATATAAAAGTCGCTGATAACCGCGATAATTAAAAGTGAAAAATATATTGACACTTATAACTTTAAATGTTAATATATAAAAGTTGCTGTTGCGAACGGCAACAAAATGAACCTTGAAAACTGAACAACAAAACGTTAATG
>NZ_JPVQ01000025.1 GCF_000772965.1 Ureibacillus massiliensis 4400831 = CIP 108448 = CCUG 49529
GAACTTTCATCACCTAGTTGACGGACATGCCCGGCACACAAAAAAAGATAGTGAGTCTGAATTCCTCTCACTATCTTTTGCTTTTAAATGATAAACATCGCGACAATCGTTGTTACAATTAAACCAACAACAACAGGAATTAAATTTCTTCTTGCTAATTCAAAGGGGCTAACATTACAAATGGCTGCTGCAGGGATTAATGCCCAAGGAACGAGTGTACCACCACCAACCCAAATCGCTGCAATTTGACCAAGTGCTGTTAAAGTTGCGGTACCACTTTCAATTGCTGTTCCAAACAAATTCGCAATAGAACCTGCTAAAGTAATACCCGAAAAACCAGACCCATCAAGTCCTGTAATTGCTCCCACTCCTGTTAATGTGATCGCTGCAATTTCGCTTGTCAATGGTACTACAGAGGCTAATGCGATACCAAGATCATTGACAATACCTTGTGAATCAGTTGGTAAAAATTCTCCGATAATTGACGTAAATCCAGCATCACCCATATAGAAAAAGGCTGCAATAGGGATCACCGGCCCGAACACTTTAAATCCAAATTGAAATCCTTCAATAAGATGGCTAGTTGTTTTTTCTAAACCATCGTTTTTATAAGCAAACATTGACAATATTAATAAAATAAATATTGCTGTACCACCAACAATTGCCGTTGCGTCGCCTCCAGATAAATTAAAGACTGCCATTGCAACAACATCCAGGATAAATGCAACTGGAATTAATACGGCGAATATTTGTTTTTGTCTTAATGACAATAAATCTTCGGGTTTTTCTTCTACGTGTTCACCATCAAAGGTTCCAACCATTTCCATTGAACCACGCTTCATATCCCTTTTTAGTAAGAAAAATGCAACCAGCGTTGTAACGACACCCATAACAATAACTAGTGGAATACTTGCCATTACAACATCTGTAACGGGGATTCCTGCAGCATCAGCAGTTAATTTTGGTGCACCTTGAATGATAAAATCACTTGAAAGGGCAATTCCATGACCAAATAAGTTCATCGCCATCGCAACGCCTAATGCTGGAAGACCTGCACGTATTGCTACTGGAAGCATAACAGCACCTAATAGTGCTACTGCTGGGGATGGCCAGAAAAACCAGGAAATGACCATCATCAAAATCCCAATTGTCCAAAACGCTAGACCAGGTGTTTTAAAAATCTTTGTGAATGGGGTAACCATCACTTCATTAATCCCGGTCTTTTGCAAAACTTTACTCATCGCCACAATAATACAAATGATTAGTATTGTAGAAAGAAGTTCGGTTGTTGCAAATACAAAGCTTTTAAACACACCGCTGACCGAAGCCGTAAAATCAGCTGTTGCAACAATAGCAATAAGAAAAATACCTAACGTTGAAATAAGTGTTGTATCGCGACGCATTACCATAAAACCAATAATTAAGACGATAAAAAGTACGTAAATCCAATGAAGAGCAGTTAACTCGACTAGCATATTCTCCCCCCTAGGTGTTTTTCCTATAGAATATGAGGAGAAAAATAGTTGGTGATAGTGGCACAAATGCCTAATATTACAAATCCACGTAAATTAACTGACAATAATTTAATTTCCATATGTAGAGATTAATAGTAATAAATAGATTTAAATAATATGTTAATTTGGTATAATACTAAATATATAAAAGCTATTCAATATTAAGGAGTGAAAGTATTATAAGAAAGTTTTTAGCAATTCTCCTTCTTTTCTTCATAACCTCATGTAATACAAATGAACAAGAACATCAATACCCAAATTCAGAAATAGAAGTAGACAAAACGGATGAAGAGGAAATTGTACAGCAACCGAAGGAGCCTGAAATTTATACAGCATCCGTATCATCAATTGGTGATATATTAATTCATAACTCAGTTTATGAAGACGCACTCGTTGAAAAAGGTAAATTTGATTTCACAAAAATGTTTGAAAGAGTAAAACCTTATTTAGAAAGTGCTGATATTACGGTTGCTAATTCAGAAAGTATTATTGGTGGACAAGAACTCGGCTTATCAAGTTATCCTCAATTTAATAGTCCATATGAAGTAGCTGATGCATTAAAAGATGCAGGAATCGATGTAGTGACAATGGCAAATAATCATACATTAGATCGTGGAGAAGAAGCGATAATTAATGCAACCAACTATTGGAATAGCCTTGGTGTGACATATGTTGGTGCAGCAGCAAGTAAAGAAGATTCTGAAACGATTAAAACGATAACTGTTAATAATATAGTCTTTTCTTTTTTAGGGTACACCTATGGAACAAATGGATTAAAAACAGCTAAAGGAAAAGAATATTTAGTGAATTATATTGATGAAGAGAAATTGGAAGAGGATATTATAAAAGCAAAAAGTATGTCCGATGTTGTCATCGTAAATCTTCACTATGGAAATGAATATTCACGAATGTTTAATGATTATCAAGAACATATCGCACAATTAGCTTCTGATAGTGGAGCCCATATTATCTTTGCCCATCACCCTCATGTGTTACAACCAGCGAAATGGTATGATGGTATGAATGGTAATAAAACCTTTGTAGCCCATTCATTAGGTAACTTTATTTCAGCTCAAGATGAATTATATAGACAAATCGGTGCCATTTTACAACTTGATGTAACAAAAACAATTACCTACGATAAAAATGGAGCAGAAAACGTATTAATTGAAATAGGCAATCCTAAATCATTAATAACATATGTGAAATTTACAAATTGGAGAGATTACGAAATTATCCCAATGTACCAATTGACGGAGAATGACTTAACTAATTCCCAGTACATTTATCAAGAAATGCAAGAACATATGTCTCAGTTTGTTCCAGAATTAAAATTTGTTGAAGATATTACGTCCATGAATAACATTACGCCAAGCTTTTAACAGTTTGGTGTTTTTATTTTTTTCGTTTTTATTACATCCTATTCATTACAAAATGGTAATTGTAGTCATTCGTTAAGGCAAGTACCATTAATAATTTACTTCATTTGAAGCAAAATAAACTCAGAATCCACTTGGAGGCAAATGAATGAAACAACATGATAATGAACAATTTACTGTTGCAGGTACGAACATTGATGAAGTTAAGAAACTAAACGCCCAATCTGGTCTATCTTATAATGAGGTTTATGAATTATTAGCTAAAACGGGCGGCAAAGGTACATCCAAATTTAGTGATACGGACACCAATGAGATAAAAAGCAAATTACATCATCATTAAACAAAAACTCGGACTGCATCTCTCGTTTTTGAGATGCAGTTTTTTTAAACCAAAAAAGAAAGGAGAATTTTATGCCCATTCATTCGTATATATTACAGCATTTTGAGCAATTACCCGATGACAGAACAAATGGAATTCACTCCGAAAGTCCTCCAAATGAAAGAAGGCCGGATGTATTTCAAATCGAAGATCAGCAAATCGACTTCGCCTCACTTCATCTTCCAATAAGAATTTATACACCAAAGGACATGCCTCATTATTCATTGTTAGTTTTTCTAAATGGTGGAGAAATTATAAGCGGGGATTGGGAATCTTCAGACATCGCTTGCCGAATGCTTGCTTCCTTTTCTGGATATAAGGTAATTTCAATTGATTATAAGCCATTATTAAAAAAATCCGTAAGCTCTACTTTCGATGGATGTTACAATGCCATAAAATGGATTACTTCGAACGCACAGAAATTTGGAGGCAATCCGGACAATGTGTCCATTTGTGGTGATAGTATTGGAGCTACTTTGGCTACTTCAATCATTATCCAATCGATAAAAACAAATGATTTTATCCTTTCTAATCAATTACTATTTTATCCAATTATTGATTTTACTAATGAGGTTGAGAAAAGTGAATACCTTTCAAGAAAAATGTATAATGCAAAGTATGGTGTAGATATTTTAAAGCTCATGCAATTTGCGACTAATTTAATACCAATATCGTTACTGGAAACAGATAAAAAATGTTTAAGTAAAATGCCTGAAACACTTATTTTCACTGCTGAATATGATCCTTTTTGTGATGAGGGTGAATTGTACGCTGAGAAAATTGAAAAAGCAGGAGCAGTTATAAAACATATTCGCTTTGATGGAAATATACATGGCTTTATGCAATATTTTCCTGGTTCTCCCGATTACATGCGCGGATATGAATTATCAGCTGAATTTTTAATGAAAGAAGAAAAGGAAGTAATCCTATAAAATTGGGATTACTTCTTTCTTTTTGGAAATAGGAACTAATTCCTATTAAAAATAAGAACTTAAGGTGATACTTCTTTTATGAAGTTTGTTTAATATTAATAAGCACCTCAAGAAATATTAATAAACGAACGGAGCATCAATGAATGAAACATGATTTTATAAAATCAGTTTATGAAGATTTTAGTCAATTATCAGGTATATTAATGAGCGCAATTAATTCAGTAAAAGATATATTTTATATTTTAGAAGTAATAGAAGATGAATACATTTATCTATTTACAAATAATGCAGGAAAATCACATCTTATTGTTGAGGAAGATTTGGTAGGGAAGTCCATTTTTGATTTATTAACACCCGAAAAAGCACATTTTTTAGAAAGATATTATGAGAAATGCTATAAGAAAAATAAAATCGTAACCTTTAGTGATGAAGTAGAAATAGATAATCAACAAAGAATATACGAATCCGTTCTTACGCCTGTTCAATTTAAAGAACATTTTTTAATTGTCACCGTTGTTCGAGATGTGACCGATTACTCTAAAAAAATAACGGAGTTAAAGCATTCAAAGGACCTACTTGAGAAAAATGATCAAAGACTTTTATCTCTAGTGGAACAAAATGAAGACGGTATTTTTATGTTAGATACTGACGGATATTTTTTAGAGTCAAACGAAGCAACAACTAACATCATCGGGTATACACCTTTAGAACTGATAGGTAAAAACATTGTTCATTTTTTACCGAGGAATGAGATTTCGAATATAACCCAGCATCTAATATCTGCAATTGAATCAGAAAATGTAAAATTTGAGACAAAGATTTATCATAAAAACGGTGATGAATTGTCGATAGAGTTGAAATTTGTACCTATTTATATTAATGACAATGTAATTGGTGTTTATGGCATAGCAAAGGACATTTCAAAAGAAAAATTAATCCTTGAAAAACTAAAAAAAGCAAATAACCAACTTGAATCATTTATCAAATATAATTCCGACGCTATTATAATTATGAATCTTGAAAAGAAAATTGAAATCGTTAACCAAGCATTTACAAATATTTTTGATTATACAGATGAAGAGGTGCTGGAACAGGATAACCCAACAATCCCAGATTGGCTAAAAAAAGACTCAGATTCTTTATATGATGAAGCTTTTAAAGGGAATATTGTTAAAGACTTACATGTAAAAAGACAAAAGAAAAATGGGGAACTGTTAGATATAAGTATTACTCTTTCACCTATTTTTGATGAATTTGGGGAAGTAATTGCAATTACAAACATTCTTAGAGATATAACAGAAAGTAAGAAAAATGAAGTAGAAATCAACACAATTAAAAGTGAACTGGAATTAGTATGGGAGTATTCAACTGATGGTATTTTCATGATTGCACACGATGGGGAAATCATGAAAACTAATCCAGCATTCAACAACATGTTTTTATATGATCAATGCGAAAAGATAACATTATCGGATATTTATTTGAATAAACAAATCATGCAAACAAATGAATTTTTGCGTCACTTACGAGAAGAGAAGGCGTTTATTCAATTTGAAACATCTCGAAGACGTAAGGATGGTTCAACAATTCAAGTATTAGCAACATATAGACGTGTAAATAAAGGAAAAACATTAGCCATTGCAACTTATAAAGATATTACAAATGAAAAACAGCTAATTCATGAACTATCAAGAAATCAAATGAAGTACATGAAATTTCTAGATGCATCTCCAATACCTTTATTCATTATCGATGGAGAAATTATTACGTACTTAAATAAAGCTGCTCAACATTTAATAAAAGTGAAAAAACGAAGCTTTATCGTAGGGAAGCCCGTTAAAGAAATATTACATCCAAGTGAAAGAGAAAACGGGATTTTTCAGACTAGTAGTAAAAGCTTACCGTCCATTTATAAATTCATGAATTTAGAAGACGAAATCATCTATGCTGAAACAACTACAGCCACTATACGAGAAAAAGGGAAAAAATCCACAATTGTCATGTTAAGAGATGTCACAACAAAACTAAGGTCTGAACAAGCCTTAAGGGAAAGTGAAGAACGATTCCGTATTATTGCGGAAAATTCAAAAAGTATCGTAAAAATCATTACACCAAAGGGGAAAGTAACCTACTGTTCATCTTCCATTGAAGAAATACTAGGTATACCATTATGGATGGAAATGGGCAAATCAATCTATAGTAATATCCACGAAGATGATTTATTACTTTTAGAAGATGTATTAGAAAAAGTACGCAAGTTGAAAACACCGATTGATATCGAAATAAGACATTTGCACCGTGAGGGAAGCGCACTGTGGTTAGACTCACAATTTGTGCCTCTCTTTGATGAAAGTGGAGAAGTAGAAAAAATCATGGTCATTTCAGATGATATATCTGAATTAAAACAAAAGGAATCCAAATTAAAGAAAATGGCCTTTTATGACTATTTAACTGGTTTACCGAATCGAAGGCTTTTTGAACAGCAATTACAACAAGCTATGGTAACGAGTGATAAAACTGGTAAGCACACAACTCTATTTGTATTAGATGGTGATAAGTTTAAAAATATAAATGATACATTAGGTCACGATATTGGTGATAAAGTAATCATCGAATTTGCCAATCGTTTACAATACTCATTAAGAAGTAAAGATACAATTTCAAGAATTGGTGGAGATGAATTTACCGTAGTCATTCCCGAAATCAATGATTTAGAGGAAGTGAAAATTATTGCTGAACGTATTTTAAAAAATATAGCTGAGACAATGTACATTAATGGAAATGAAATAAATATTACAGCAAGCATCGGTATAGCTTGTTATCCCTCTGATACAAAGGATATTGACCAATTGTTTAAAATTGCAGATAACAATTTATACCGTTCTAAAGACTTGGGTGGCAATACTTACACGATGGTCTAACAAAAAACTACTGATTATTCCTATACTTGGGATATCAGTAGTTTTTTTATATTTCAAATAAATAGGACTCACTTCCTACTTAAATAAGAACGGGGGGTGATACACTTCCATCCACAAACTCATTACACTAAAACTAGAATTTTATCAGACTGTTTAATACAACTTGTTTTAAATAAATAGCTTAAGGACTCATATAGGGGGGATATATATGTCTTTACCATTCTTTCATAGAAATAAAAAAAATCATAAACTTGAACGAGAACTACGTAATGCTTTTAAAAATAATGAATTACAAGTATATCTTCAACCACGTGTCGATACTAGTACAAAAAAATTGATAAGTGCAGAGGCGCTTCTTCGATGGGAACATCCGGTTTGGGGATTTGTTTCGCCAAATGAATTTATACCAATTGCAGAGGATATTGGCTTAATAAATGACCTTGGTGACTGGGTATTAGAAAGGGTGTGTAAGTATTTAGCAGATTGGGAAAGAATGCAGCTCCGTACTCTTCCCATTTCTGTAAATATTGTTGCTCAACGTTTCTTACGAAGGGACTGTTTTCTTACTGTCACCAGTATTTTAAAGCAATATAATGTGGATCCTAAATATATCGAACTTGAAATAACGGAATCTTCTTTAATAAATTATGAAAAAACAGTTGTAAATACATTAAATCAATTATATGAACTTGGTATAAAAGTAGCCCTGGATGATTTCGGAACAGGTTATTCCTCCTTATCACATATAAAAGATTTTCCTATAAATACGATTAAAATTGATCGCTCCTTTATACAACAAATCAATTATAAAAAAGATGTTGAAGTAATTATTAAATCCTTAATATTCATGGCAAAAGAATTAGATTTGAATATCGTTGCTGAAGGGGTAGAAACTTTGGAGCAATATGATTTTTTACGTAAACTTGAATGTAAAGAAATTCAAGGCTATTTATTTAGCAAGCCCATTTCAGAAGAAGAGTTTCAAAAATTATTAAACAAATCGAAATTGGAACCAAATATACATTTTAGTCTTACGTAAGTAGAAGAGGTTAATCCCACTCCAGGGGATGCAATCCAATAGAAAGAGCCGAAAGATAACAGATTAACTTAAATATTATAATTTTAACTATTATATTAAGTTATATATTTTAATATACAAATATTATAATATTCACATTACTAAAGTCCCGTATTTTGTCGAATTCTTTTTTAGAGTATTATGATATCCTACTCCCTTACTCTCCATAGTTATGTTATTCTTAAAGTACTACTTTTAGATAAACTTATGGATGGAGTTTTGCTATATGAATAATGAAAAAATTAATATTCTACTAGTCGATGATCATCCAGAGAATTTACTTACTTTAGAAGCAATTCTTGAAAACGAAGAATACAATCTTATTAAGGCAAATTCAGGGGACGAGGCTTTAAAATATTTATTAAAAAATAATGTTGCTCTTATTTTATTAGATGTTCAAATGCCTGGTATTGATGGGTTTACGACAGCTAAAATTATTAAAGCGCGTGAAAAAACGAAGCATGTTCCTATTTTATTTATTACAGCAAATTATTTAGATGCAGAACATGTTTTTATGGGCTATTCTGTCGGTGCAATCGATTATATTCTGAAGCCTTTTGATCCTATGATTCTAGCTTCAAAGGTAGAGAGATTTGTAGAAATTCATAAACTTAAGCAACAACTTGAACACCAATCAGAAACTTTATTACAAAAAAATAAAGTCATTGAACATATGGCTTATTACGATTCATTAACCGAGTTACCCAATCGAAGAAAATTTTATGATACTTTAGTAAATCAATTTTCAGATGCGAAAACTGGTCTTCAGCCTTTTGGTGTAATGTTGTTAAATTTAGACCGATTTAAACAGATCAATGATACGTTAGGTCATATGATTGCTGATAATTTACTTCTCGAAGTATCAAAAAGAATATCCACTTCCGTTAGACAACATGACTTTGTTGCTCGTGTGGGTGGTGATGAATTTTATTTTATATTACCCGATACGAATCGCGAAATTTCAGTCGAAGTTGCTGAAGAAATCCTAGATTCCTTTAAAGCACCTTTTATAATCGGACAATATGAATTTTATGTATCAGCAAGTATTGGGTTAGCTGTTTTTCCCTTTGACGGAGAAGATTCTACTACATTAATCAAAAAAGCTGATGCTGCCCTATACCGCGCAAAAGAACAAGGGCAAAATAAATATAATGTTTACCATTCTGGAATGAACATTCATTCTTATCGATCATTTCTTATCCAAAATGATTTAAGAAAAGCTATCGAGCGAGACGAATTTTATTTAGTATATCAACCAAGGGTGAATTTGCTGACTGGAGATGTTACAAGTGCTGAAGCTTTAATCAGATGGAACCATCCTGTTTGGGGTGCGATAAAACCCGAAGAATTTATACCCATTGCAGAAGAAACAGGATTAATCATCGATATTGATCAATGGGTTTTCGAAAATGTTTGTAAGCAAATAAATCAATGGAAAGAAAATGAATTATCTCTTCAGAATATCAGAATCGCGATAAACTTATCTGCTCAGCATTTTATAGAAAAAGATTTCCTTGCAAACTTTATCAATATTTTTAATAAATACAAGATTGACTCAAACAACATTGAGTTTGAAATCACTGAGCTTGTAATCTTAAGAAATGAAGAAGCAGTCCAACAAACACTTCAGTCGATAAAAGAACTAGGAATTAAACTAAGTCTTGATGACTTTGGGACTGGCTATTCCTCATTGACCTACTTAAGAAATTTCCCATTTGACTCTATCAAAATCGATAAATCATTTATCGATGATTTACCAATTAACCTCAATAATAGTAAAGAAATTATCGAATCCGTTATTTTTCTAGCAAATAAAATTAATATGAGTGTAATTGCTGAAGGCGTCGAAACAATTCAACAGCTAGATCATTTAAAAACGATTGGTTGTGAAGAAGTTCAAGGATATATTTTTAGCCCACCTGTTCAATCTGATCAATTTATTCAATATGTAAAAAGTAACGAACGACAAGTTATAACTAATCGTTTAAATGAATCTTCCGTTATAGTAATGTTTGAAAGTACTGAAAGAATTACAAAAAAAGAAGATCAATTGAATAGTGATGTCATTCAATTAGCTATTCAACAATTAAAAAATAGTTATTCGTTATCTAATAGAGAACAGGATGTCTTCCGATTAATTGTTGAAGGATTAAGTAATAAAGAGATTTCAGAACGGTTATTTATAAGTGAACATACAGTTAAAAATCACATTACAAATATTCTTCATAAATTTGGCGTATCAGACAGAGTACAAGTTATATCAAAAGTATATGAAGCTTGTATAAAAGTTGAAAAAATATAGACATTTTCATATAAAAATTGAGGTGTGTAGCACTTGAAGATAAAATCACAACTACTAATGGGATTATGCTTTATCCCGTTAGTATTAATTTTTCTAGTAGTATCGAGCGTTTCACAGCATAACCATTTAAATACTGTAAGCAATGAGGTTGAATCAAAATTTAATAAATCCGTTCTCGCAAGTCAAATCAGAGCAGATGTAAAAGATGCAGGCATACATCTTCGGAACATGGTAATGTCTAACAACGAAGAAACTGTAAATTATGAAATGCAACAAACACAAATCGAATTGGAAAATATCGAACAGAATATTAGGGAATTAGAATTAGCAGCGTCATCCGAACAGGAGCTCGAAATGATCGATTCATTAAAAGCGGTTAATGCTGATTTCAAAATTTATTCAGAGGAAGTTATCTCTTTCATTCAAGAAGGAAACAAAGATGAAGCGATTTTATCAATAGAAGAAAATTCAAATGATACACAAACTAGATTTTCTGAAACGATTGCTGAAATTACTGCGGCATTAGATTCAAACTTAAGCACATCGATGATGGATTCCATCCGTTCATTTGAAAATGGTCTTTTGTACACTTCCATCCTAATTGGAGTTGGTATCCTTATTATTATCATACCAATTGGCAATACAATTATTAAAGCTGGTAGAAGAATCGGTATGATTTCACAATTGATGAGTGATATTGCTAATGGAAAAAAAGAGTTAGATACACCTGTTCCAGTGTTGAAAAATGATGAAATTGACCAGGTTGCGATTTCTTTTAATAAAATGACGTCAACATTAGTGGAACAAATTACAAAAGAACAAGATATGACATGGACGAAAACAAATATTACTGATATTACTACTAGTATTAGTGGTGCATATGAAATTGAAGCGTTAGGTCAAACGCTACTTTCAAAATTAGTTCCATTAGTTGAATCAAGTCATGCTGTGTTTTATGTAAAAGATATTAATGATCCTGATCAGAATTACAAGCTCATTTCAACTTATGCATATAAAGAAAGAAAGCATATATTGTCAACTATTAAACCAGGGGAAGGAATCATTGGACAAGCTATATTTGAAAAAACTCCAATAATCTTAACTAATGTACCTAGAGATTATATTCAAATATCTTCGGGCCTAGGTGAAGCAGCCCCGACAAATATTTATGTTATCCCAATTGTATTTGAAAATGAGGTAAAGGCTATAATTGAACTTGCTTCCTTTAATACATTTACAGAAGTACAACAAAACTTCCTTGAAGAACTGATGAAAAATATAGGCATAGTTTTAGATAGTGTTATAAGTAGGATTCAACTAGCGAAATTGCTTGAAGAGTCTCAAATGCTCATGGAAGAAGTTCAAGCTCAATCTGAAGAGCTTCAAAATCAACAAGAAGAGTTAAAAGCAACAAACGAAGAGTTAGAGGCACAAACGCTTGCACTTCGTAAATCTGAAGAACAATTACAAAGACAACAAGAGGAATTAGAAGAGACAAATACAGAATTAGAAGAGAAAGCGAATCGACTTGAAGAGCAAAATATTAAATTTGAAGAAACAAATCGATTAGTTGAAAATGCAAGAGCCGAGCTCGAAGTAAAAGCAGAGCAGCTGGCCTTAAGTTCAAAATATAAATCCGAATTCCTCGCAAACATGTCTCATGAATTACGAACACCTTTAAATAGTTTAATCATATTATCAAAGCTTTTAGCTGATAATCCAAATGGTAATCTTTCTGAAAAACAAATAGAATACTCAAAAACAATTTATTCTTCTGGAAATGATTTACTCAAGTTAATTAACAATATTTTAGACCTAGCAAAAATTGAATCTGGAAAAACTGAAATATTACCTTATGAAGTAAAGATTGTAAGTATTGTTGAATTCGTTGAAAGTAATTTCAAGCCGATAGCAGAAACTAAAAACTTAAAATTCAATGTAGTCGTAGATGAAAATACGCCAAATACCATATTTAATGATGGTGATCGTATTCAACAGGTTCTAAATAATCTACTATCTAATGCTTTTAAATTCACAACACAAGGGGAAGTTCTATTAGCTATCTCGTATAAAAACTATAACGATAAAAAGGCTTTTGCATTTACCGTTTTGGATACGGGTATAGGAATTGCTAAAGATAAACAACAAATTATTTTTGAAGCATTCCAACAAGAAGATGGTACAACGAGTAGAAAATTTGGTGGTACAGGATTAGGTTTATCTATTTCAAGAGAGCTCGCATCTTTATTAGGTGGCGAAATCATCGTAGAAAGTGAAGAAGATAAGGGAAGTAAGTTTACTTTCTATGTTGGTAATTACGAAAGTGTAATTAAAAATGAAGATGAGGTTTATAATGAAGCAGCGGTAACTATGTTAGAAGAAAGTCCGAAAAAACAAGACGTGGAACCAAAGGCTAAGTCAAATAAGAGAAATAAACTAGAATTAACTCACATGCAAAAAAATAAAGACCATCAACAAATAAAAAGACTTTTAATTGTCGATGATGATCAAAACCAACGAAATAGTTTAATGGAACTAATCGGTGAAATGGACTTCGTTATAAAGGCAGTACCATCTGGAGCAAAAGCAATTGAACTTCTAAAAGTGAATGATTTCGACTGTATTATTTTAGATTTAGGTTTATCAGACACAAGCGGATTTGAATTGCTTGATAAAATAAAAGAATTAGATGAATTTGACCAAATAAAAATATTTGTATATACAGGTAGAGATTTAACAAGCAAAGAAGAAATGCACTTAAGTAAATATACGCATACGATTATTATTAAAAATGAGTATTCACCAGAACGTCTTAAAGCTGAATTACAGTTCTATTTAAACGAATTGGAGCATTCGAATGAAACCGCTAATTCGCAAATTGAGCCATCTAATCTATATGAAATGCATCTTAAAGGCAAGAAAATATTGTTAGTAGATGATGATGTTCGAAATGTATTTTCTTTGACAAGTGTTTTAGAAACAACAGGCTGTGATGTTATTTTTGCTGAAAATGGTACAGATGGTATTAAAATGCTAGATGAAAATAATGATATCGACTTGGTGTTGATGGATATTATGATGCCAGAAATGGATGGATACGAAGCAATAAAAAGAATCAGAGAAAAATCAAAATTTAAGGATTTGCCAATTATTGCATTAACGGCAAAAGCGATGAAAGAGGATCGAGATAAATGCCTATCAATTGGAGCATCAGACTACATTGCTAAACCCGTTGAACCAGATCAACTCATTTCATTAATCAAAGTATGGCTATATTAATAGTAAAAGGATTGAAAAATTCAGATGATATTTAATGAATTTTTATCACATCACAAGCCTCATGAAGAATTAGAAGAACTTGAGATTAAATTATTACTAAACGGCGTATATGAATGGTGTGGATATGACTTTAGAGATTATGCCTATCCATCTTTAAGAAGACGTATATTGCATCGAGTATATTCTGAAAAATTATCAACCATTACAGAATTATTAAATAAATTATTACACGATAATGCATGTTTACATCGTTTAATTGATGATTTATCGATTAATGTAACGGAAATGTTTCGGGATCCATCATTTTGGAAGGAATTCCGTGAGAATGTCATCCCTTTTCTACAAACATTTCCTTCGATTCGTATATGGCATGCCGGTTGTGCAACAGGTGAAGAAGTATATTCAATGGCTATTCTCCTAAAAGAAGAAGGTCTTTATGAAAAAACAAAAATTTATGCAACTGATATCAACCAGGAAGTATTGCAAACTGCTAAAAGAGGTTATTACCCTCTTGAACATATGAAAAAATATACTCAAAATTATCTACAATCAGGTGGCAATAGGGCATTCTCAGATTATTATAAGGTAACGGATACAGGGGTTAAATTTAACTCTAATTTAATGAAAAATGTCGTGTTCGCTCAGCATAACCTAGTATCCGATCGATCCTTTAACGAATTCCAGGTCATATTATGTCGAAATGTGATGATATATTTTAATAAAACCTTACAAAAAAATGTACATCAGCTTTTTTACGAAAGTCTTTCTAAATTCGGATTCCTCGGTTTAGGAGATAAAGAAACAATGCATTTTACTGATTTTGATAAATATTATGAGCAAGTAAGCACAAAACAAAAATTATATCAAAAAACGACATAGGAAAACCTTTCAAAAGAGAACATTATCTCTTTTGAAAGGTTTTTTTCATCTAGAATTATCGTCTTAAAGTAAAAAATAGGCTGATGTTAAGGATGGGGAGTATAGATAAATCATTCCTAGTTAATTCTAATATCAAGATAGATTTGGGGTGATTGTCAATGTTTGATTTTTTTAAAAATAAGAAGAAAATACAACCTTCAATTATACAAAATAAAAGCTCTAAAGAAACACTTCCAACGAAATCAGCAACAGCTAACACAAGTGAAAATAAACCGACATCACCATCTAATAATCAATCAGTCGATACCCAAGTTAAAACAGGAATGTCTAAAGATGATTTCATAAAAACGATAAAAGAAAAGACAAATACACCATCAGATTTAATCATTAAATTCGTAACAACTAACATAACGATCGTTTATGTAGACTTTCTAATCGATAGCCAAACGTTAAATGGGCAAATTATTGCAGAGTTAAAAACGGCAACGGTACAGGATGCTAATGATATCAAGGATATTTTACCTATATCAGAAGTCAATGTTTTAGATAATATCGATGATTGTATAAATGAAATGTTAATTGGGGCAGCATTAATTCACCTTGATGGAACGAACGAAATTGTTGTTGCAAAAATCTCTTCATATCAAACAAGAGGATTATCTACTCCTGAAAATGAATCTCAAGTAATCGGTTCTCAAGTTGGTTTTAATGAAAGTTTAGCAACAAATGTTTCTTTGGTAAGAAGGTTTATAACAAATCCAAAACTTTGTAATGAAAAATATACATTAGGAAAAGAAACGCAGACATCTTTATCTATGCTCTACATAAAAGGAATTGCATCTGATGAGCAAGTAAATACTGTTCGACAAAGAATTACGGATTTAGAAATTGATGATTTAATTGATAGTGCAGTTTTAGCAGAACTAATCGATGATAGCTCGAAATCGATTTTTCCTCAAATACTATTGACAGAACGTCCAGATCGTTTCTGTGATGGGTTACTTAGAGGGAAAATTGGCATCGTAGTGAACGGAAGTTCTATGGCCATCATATGTCCCTACACATTCATTGAATTTTTTCAAAGTCGAGAGGATCAAAACTTACGATGGCCTATCGCAACTTTTTCTCGTTTACTAAGATTTTTCGCCATTATGCTTTCAATCTTTTTAACACCTATTTATATTGCTTCGTTAACATTTCATTATGAAATCATTCCACAGCCTCTATTAGTCCCATTGAGTGAATCCCGGGCAATTGTACCGTTTCCTCCAATCATTGAGGCCCTAATATTAGAAATTATTATTGAGTTACTTCGTGAAGCCGGAGCACGATTACCAACAAAAGTTGGACAAACAATAGGTATCGTTGGCGGTATTGTAATTGGGACAGCTGCCGTCCAAGCAGGTATTACTAGTAATATTTTAATCATTATCATTGCACTTTGCGCTTTAGCTTCTTTTACTACTCCAAATTATATGATGGGAAATGTAATTCGTATTTTAAGATTTCCAATTATGCTGTTAGCAGGTATGTGGGGCTTTTATGGTATCATGATTGCCTTTTGTTTTTTAGCAATTCACTTATTAAGATTAACAAGCTTGGGTGCGCCCTATATGTCACCATTCTACCCACTACGGGTGAAGGATTTGACAGATAGTTTAGTACGTTTCCCAATACCTTTTATCAATAAAAGAGCTATCAATAGTCAGGATCAATCAAATATGAAGAAAAACTAATAATAAATTAAAAGAGAAGGTGGTTGGTTTGAGTAAAACTATAGATGCAAAGCAAAATCAAACGATTAATGCTTTTCTTCTCTTTTATATTATTATTGCCTGTCAAGTTGGGGTGGGGATTCACGGGTTTCAAAGAGTAATCTATAAGGAAGCAAAGCAAGACGCATGGATTTCAGTTATTCTTATTTTTCTATTTGCACATCTTATAATCTTTGTCATGATAAAGACTTTAGAAATTTATCAAAATCTTGATCTTTATGAGATTCATCAACAAGTTTACGGAAAAATTATAGGGAATTTCTTCAACTTTATTTATTTACTATATTGTACATTTGCTTTCTTTACTGTATCAAAAAATTATATTGAAGTAATAAACACTTGGGTTTTTCCGTATTTAAATTCTTTTTTATTAACGATTTCATTATTACTCATTGTTATTTATGCATTTACAGGAGGCTTTCGAGTAATCGTTGGAATTTGCGTCATTAGTTTCTTTTTTATATGGTGGATTCCGCCGATACTATTTTTTCCACTCACTTATTCAAATATAAATTACCTATTGCCAATATTTGAAGACTTTACATCGATATTAAAAGGTTCTTACGCGATGTCATTTACAATTGTAGGATTCGAGATATTAAATATTGTTTATCCTTTTGTAAAGGATAATGAAAGAAAAAAGGTAAATAAATTCAGTCAACTCGCATTGTTAACCACTTTAGGGTTATATCTATTGCTTATGTTAGTCGCATTAACTTACTTTAGTGGCGAACAACTATCAAGAACTGTTTGGGCCACTTTAACCATGTTTAGTATCATTAAATTACCCTTTGTTGAGAGGGTGGAGATTATAACAATTTGTTTATGGTTAATCATTATTTTACCAAACCTTTGTTTATACATGTGGGCCGCTTATCGAGGCACCTTTCACATTTTTAAAGCTAATCCTAGATGGTTCTATGTTATTTTTTCAATTATTATTGTAATTTGTACTTCTCTCGTTAATACACGAACACAAATCAATCATATAAATAATATTTTCGGAAATATATCCTTTTATATCGTATTTATTTACCCATTAATTTTATTCATTTTCACATTGATAAGTAAAAAATTCCGTAAGCATCGGGTGAATCAAAAATGAAAAAAACATTATTTTATGCCATGTCCATTACACTACTTTTATTTACTGTTGGATGTGCAGAACAAAAAATTTTAGAGAGGATAAGTTTAGCAATATTAATCGGCTATGATTTGGAAAATGATAATGAGGTAACTGCAACTACTGCAATAAGAACAGTAAATCAGGATTATGAAAGTGTTGTATTAACAAAATCTGAAACGGCGGCAACAAGTAAAGGAACAAGGGTAAAAGTGAACCTCAATACTTCAAAACAAGTAATGGCTGGACAATTACGTGTTGTTCTTTTAAGTAAAGATCTTGCAGAGGCTGGATTGAATGATACACTTCATACAATCATGATGAATTCTGAAATGAGTAGTAGTGTGTATTTAGCTGTTGTTGATGGTGATGCAAAATCGTTAATTACTGCACCCTATGAAAATGTTTCCGATGTGGGACAACATGTTTTTAATTTACTTGACCATAATATAGAACAAGAATTAACAGTTTCATCTACTGGACATGAAGTGTTAAGAGATCATTACTCTTCCTTTAAAAATATGGTATTACCTTTGATAAAACTTGAAGGGAAAGACGAGATTCAAATTTCAGGTATCGCATTGTTTGATAATACAAAAATGGTTGGACAATTAAATGATGGCGATAATGTGTTTTACGTTCAAATGCTCCGCAAAAAATTTGAATATGGAACATTACAACTAGAAATACCAGGGGATGCCTTTGATGTTAAGAGTAATATACAAATTGCTATTGATTCCATTAAATCGAACCGTACAATCAAAGTTACAAACCCTGATACACCAGAATTTGATATTCAGTTAAAAGTGAAATGTAGATTATTAGAATTAAGTGAAGATCTTTCTATTGGAGACGCAATGGTATTAAAAAAAATAGAAGAAGAAATGAGTAAAAAAATGAAAAGCGAGCTAGAGCGTATTTTAAAATTTACACAAGATCTTAAGGCCGATATTTTTGGATTTGGCGAAATTTATCATGGTTCTGTAAGGGATCCTGAACTCGATGGAGAAAAATGGGCGGAACTTTTTCCAAAATCAAAAATGAATATAGATGTAGATGTACAAATCATAAGAAATGGTGTATTCGAATAATAAAGATGCAACGTTAATATTTTTCATATCATAATTTCTAAATTTTAAGGGAAATTAAAAGTACCATCTTTTTTATAAAAAAGGAATGATACTTTTTGTTAACTTTGCACATGTTCTCCTTGCTATTTTTCTTATTTGGTTGTAATGATGAAATAGCGAGTAATGAGGAAATATCAAAATACACTTCTTTTGTAGAAGACGAAACTTTAAATACACAAGATAATGTTTCATCACCTTCCGATATAAAATTAATTGATCCAAATACTAAAGAAATTGTCGAAACGATCACGCCTGGACCATATAAATTGGAGCTTGAATTTAATCAATTTACAGAAGAAGTACGTCAAACTGTTAAAGAGCTCGCAAACGGTTCCCAAGCGAAAGCTGCTTTTAACAAAAGTATGATATTAGATCAATTTGACCCATCTACTGGTAAAATTATTAAGGGTAGACCAATGATTACCGTCAAAGAGGAAGCTCTTGTAGATGCAATTCTTCAACAATCATTTACTGGTGGAGACGTAGTTATTCCATTAAAAGTTACAGAAAGTGGCTATAAAAAAGAAGATGTACCTTTTTTAAATGAAGTTGTACTTGCTTCCTATACAACAATTTTTAACTCGAATCGAATCGGAAGAAGTAAAAATATCGAACTTTCTGCAGCTGCAATTAATTATACAATCGTTGGAAGTGGTGATTTCTTTTCATTTAATAATACTGTAGGTCCAAGAGACGTAGCTTCTGGCTATCAGGAAGCGCCGGAGATCATTCAAGGTAAGATTGTAATGGGAATCGGTGGAGGTATTTGTCAAACCTCTTCTACACTATTTAATGCTGTCGATAAGCTAGGGGTTGAAATTATTGAAAGACACCATCATTCAAAAGATGTTGGTTATGTGCCAAAGGGTAGGGATGCAACTGTTTCCTTTGGGGGTTTAGATTTTGTATTTCAAAATACAATTGGTATCCCTTTTGTAATTAGGACTTATTATGGACCTGGTTTCATTACAGTACAAATCACTACATCTAAGGAAAATGAATATATATTAAGGAATTTAGAGGATTAAAGGATTACTACATCGATAATAGTAGTAATCCTTTGTCATTTATTTAAATTCGTTAAAACAATTGATGAATCAGAGTACATGAAAAATGCGGAACTAAAATATTAGGTAAGATAACCTATATCAATTCGAATACAAATAGTCATAAATGCTCATTTACTCTAGTAAATAAAGGGTAGAGCATCGGAAATTTTAGATGAAATTAATAATTTTCTCTAGTCAGTAATCTTTTCAGATTGCTGACTTAATTTTTTACAGAAAAATATGAAAAAATAAGTATTTTGCTATGCTTTATTCAAAATATTTACTTTGTTATAATTTATTTAAATAATTTTAATAATTTCGACACATTTTTTCCAAAAACAAGGGGGATCAACATGAACAAACAAAAAGACTCTATACGTAAAAGGAGCATTCGAACTAGTTTTATTATATGGTTTTTCGCTATTTCGATTATTCCATTACTCGTAGTCACATTTATTATTCAAAAAATTAATAGTGATATTTTAATAGAAAAAGAAAAACAATCACTACTAGGGCTTGTTGAAACAAAAGCTGAATCTGTGGATCAATGGTTTAATGCTCAAATGTCCGAAATGGAAATAGCCGCAAAAAGTGACGTAATGAAATCAATGGATGCCGATAATATCATTCCATATTTACAGATGCTTGAAGCACGTTCAGAAGTTTTTGAAACGATGTTTACTATCGATCCAGATGGAACCGTTATCGCCCATTCTATGCCTGATAGTGTTGGTTCGGATTATAGCGATCGAGCTTATGTACCAAAGGCACTAAACGGTGAATCCAACTATTCCGATGTTTTAGTTTCAAAAGCAACAGGAAATCGTATTGTAGTTGCTGCTACACCAATTGAAAATGATGAGGGAGAAGTCGTGGGTGTTCTAGCTGGATCTGCAAATTTTGAAATTTTAGTAAATACATTATTAACGCTTGATGAAGAAGACCGTCAAAATGTTAAATTAACTCTCCTTGACAGTCAAGGAGTTGTTCAAGTTTCACCTATCGAAGAAATTCTTGGTGTTCAAATTAACGAAACTCAAGTTGGGAACGATTTAACTACTGTTTTAAATAATAGTTTAGTAGAACGTGGAATTTCCACTGTGAACTTTAAAAATGAAAAATATTTATATGCCTCAGCACCTATTAGTTCTGTGGGTTATGGATTAAATATTGAAATACCTGAAAAAGACATTCTTTCCGAAACATCAGCTATATCCGTTACTTCTTTTATTATTATTGGGATCACAGCAGTGCTCATTATTATCTTGTCTATTTTCATCGTACGTAGTATTACAAGACCAATTATTTCAGTCGCTTATCGAATGAATATGGTGGCGAGCGGTGATTTATCAGTAAGACCTTTAACAGTTAAAACACATGATGAACTTGGAGAGCTTTCACATAACTTTAATGTCATGGTTGAAAATATAAAACATCTTGTTACAGACATTAAAACAGCTTCTGAACAGGTAGCAAGTGCCTCTGAAGAATTAACGGCAAGCTCTGAAGAAACAGCCCAATCTACAGAACAAATTGCAGCATCTATTCAAACGATTGCTTCTAACACAGAATCACAAGCTAACATTACAGAAAAGACGAAAAATGTTGTAACAGATATTTCGGAAGGTATTTCTACAATTTCTACAAATATCGAAGAAACAAATGAAATTGCAGAAAAAGCAGTAATCGCTGCAAAAACAGGGACACAAGTAATTGATAACTCGATCAATCAAATGAAAATTATAGATGAAAAGACAAACGTTGCAACAACAACAATTAACGCATTAGGGAAAAAGTCTACTGAAATTGGCGATATTATATCAGTCATTACGAATATCGCAGAACAAACCAATTTACTAGCTTTAAATGCTGCAATCGAAGCTGCTAGAGCAGGGGAATACGGTAAAGGCTTTGCAGTAGTAGCTGACGAGGTTAGAAAATTAGCAGAGCAATCAAGCCAAGCTTCTGGACAAATTAGCGAATTGATTAAACAAATTCAATTGGAAATTTCCACTTCAATTAATGCGATGAATGATGGAAGTTTAGCTGTAAATGATGGAAAATCATTAGTAGAAAAAGCTGGACAAGAATTCGATAAAATTGTTACATCAATAGAAAATGTATCCGATAAAATGCATAATATTTTAAACGAAAGTATGAAAATTAAAACGCATTCCGATAAAATGGTTGAAGATATTATTCACTTAACAAACATTTCAAATACAGCAAAAGATAATACACAAGAGATCGCTTTAGCAACGGCAGAGCAAAACGGTACGATGGAAGAAATCGCAGCCTCTGCAAACACATTAGCTCTTATGGCTGATGAACTAAAGCAAGCATCTCAGGCTTTCAAATTGTAAGATTGTAAAATAAGGCAAATCTCCTTTGATTTGCCTTTTTCATTTAGATGTGACATTAAAATTATCATTAAATCAAAAAAGGAGATTACTTATGAAGCAACTTTGGTATGGTGGTAAAATTTATACAATGGAGAAGGAAAATGAAACCGTTGAGGCAGTACTAGTAGAAGACGGAAAAATTGTTGCAATAGGCGCTGCCACAGTATTAGAATCACAGGCTGATGAGAAATATGACTTAAACGGCGCTACAATGTATCCAGGGTTTGTAGATAGTCATCTTCATATTATCTCTCATGGAGAAAAAATATCCCGTTTAGATTTATCAACCGCTGCCTCCTTAGAAGAAATGCTTGAATTATTACGAGAAGCTGCCAAGCATACACCATCAGATCAATGGTTGTTTGGAGAAGGATGGAATGAAAATAATTTCTCCGATTCTAAAATTCCAACCTTAGAACAATTAGATAATATTACGAATAAACCAATGATGCTAACAAGGATTTGTCATCATCAAGTACTCGTTAATTCAAAAGCATTAGAAATTGCTGGAATTACCGAAGCTACCGAGGATCCTGACGGTGGAAAAATCGGTAGAAATGTTGATGGCACCTTAAATGGCCGTTTAATTGAAAGGGCAAAGGACTTAGTAGAAGCTGCCATTCCAAAAGAAGGTGAAGCCTATATTGATTATTTATCAAAGACACTTAATCTCGCTATTGATGATTTATTATCTAAAGGATTAACAGGTGGCCATTCAGAAGATATGAGCTACTTTGGTCATTATATGAATCCATTAACTGCATATAAACGCGTAATTGGTGAAAAGCATCATTTTCGAGTGAATCTTTTACGTCACAATTTCGTTTTTGAGCAAATGATGAAGGATAACATAAGTTACGACGAGCCATTTATTGAACCTGGAGGAATGAAACTATTTGCAGATGGGGCATTAGGAGGTTCGACAGCTGCTTTGTCAAAGCCTTATGCAGACGATCCAAATAATAGCGGTATGTTGATTCAAAGTAATGAAGAGCTTGAATCCTATCTTAAAATGGCACGTGAATATCATGAATCTGTAGCTATTCATGCAATCGGTGATGCTGGGGCTGAACAAGTTATCCAAGCGTTAGAAAAGTACCCTGTTCAAGAAGGAAAGAGAGACCGTTTAATTCATGGATGTATATTACGTGAGGATTTAGTTGAACGTTTAAAAAAACTATCAATTGTTATTGATATTCAGCCTCTGTTTGTCCCTTCAGATTTCCCGTGGGTTCAGGCACGACTAGGTAAAGAACGTCTAGAATGGGCCTATGCTTGGAGAAAATTGTTAGACCGCGGCATTATGTGTGCAAATGGAACCGATTCACCAATTGAGGACGTTGATCCAATCAAAACAATTTATGCTGCTGTGGAACGCAAAAGGCCGAATGATGATCATGAAGGTTATTTACCGGATGAAAAATTAAGTCGATTCGAAGCAGTCCAATTATATACTTTAGGAAGTGCAAATGCGATTTGTAAAGAGCACGAAAGAGGTTTAATAAAAGTCGGTTATGATGCGGACTTTTCGATATTTGACAAGGACTTGTTCGAAGGGACTTCCGAAGATATGTTACAAGCAAAGGCAATCAAAACAGTTGTTGCCGGTAAAATAGTTTATGAAAATAATCGATAATTAGCATTTACCCGAGAGCATAAGACTGCCCTCGGGTTTTGGTTCATATCTTTACTTTTAAAGGATATTTAACTCCACAAAACATTTCAGAAACATCCCATAAGTTTTGAGCAACATGCTTTTTATATAGTTGATCTAAAATGTCGAGTTTCTTAGGGTCTCCTTTTCTTCGATTGGATGGTCCAATATATTCTCCACCCGTTAACGTCTCATCTGTTGCAGCAAATAAAATAGGTAATGCAGATCCCTGAGTTTCCTGTCCTATAAGCTTAACCCCTAAATTTGTAATAGCTCTCTTAGCTCTACTCGATTGACGATTAAAAATGTTAGTTTTCGCAATGCCAGGGTGGCAGGCAATGCTTAATACGTTTAATCGATTGTCAGTAAAATAGGACTGTAATTGCTTTGCAAAATACATACATGCTAACTTACTTTGTGCATAAAACTTTGCCATATTATATTTCTTTGTTCCCTTAAAATGTCCGAACTCTACTTTTGTCTTGTGAGCTATTAAACTACCTACTGATATGACTCTCGAGTTACTTGTTTTGATTAATAAATCTAATAATAATCCTGTTAATGCAAAATGTCCTAAATAGTTCACACCAAACTGTGATTCAAACCCGTTCTTTGTTAACTGTTGCTTAGGTGACATGATCCCTGCATTATTAATAAGTATAGATAAAGAGTGATACTTCCCCTTAAATTCATCTACAAAATTATTAACCGTTGCCAAATCATTTAAATCCAAATACATCACGTCTACTTTGGCATTAGGAAAATTTGATATTATTTTTTCTTTTGCAATCCTTCCTTTATGTAAATCTCTAACTGCTAATATGACAGTCGCATTTTTTTCTGCAAGTATTTGTGCAGTTTCAAATCCTATACCACGATTTGCCCCTGTTACAATCACTACTTTACCCGATTGATCTTGAATATCGTCTTTTGTCCAATTTAATGTCACTACTTACACTCCTTTAATATTTTGAATAAACAGAGAGACCATTTCAAAAAGCACAATCATTCGTCATTTTTCGATTACATTTAATATATGCGTCGAAAGCCCAAAGAGATAAAGAAATTTGATAAATTACGTCATTCATACTCTGCAAAAGCTCCACATAATCAGTCACTTAATTAAATTCACAAAATATATATGTATAGAGATAAGAAAAGAAAAGAGGGTATGTAATGGTTACTTTTCATTGGGGTGTAGATTCATCTCAAGCTGTAACAAGGTCTTTATACGACTGTGTTTTAAATAATTATGGAAAACCTGAATATTGGGGTAGATATTTAACTAGAGTTGAAGGTTCATCTGAAGGATTAACGAAAGAAGAGATTTCACTTCTTCATAATAGTGGAACAAAAATACTACCAATTTACAATGACTTTAGAAGGGCAGTAGGGGCAAACCAAGGTCGTGTTGTTGCTATGACAGCTGCATATCACGCAAAAAGGCTCGGAATTCAAAAAGGAAGTCCAATTTTTATGAATGTTGAGCAATTTTTTGAAGTAGATAGTGCATGGATAAGAGGATTAGTAAATTACTTATACAACAGTGACTATAAACCAGGATTTTATTTTGATTCAACTGAGGGAAATTTTACTACTGCATACTGTGAGGCTGTCCAATTAGATAAAAAGATTTCTAATCAGGCAGTTCTTTGGAGTGCAGAACCTGATCTAGGCGTAACAAATGTAGAAGATGCACCTGATTACAACCCTGCTACTCCAGAATGCGATGCCAATGTTTGGGCGTGGCAATATGGGCATGATTCAGAAGTTTGTCCTATAGATACTAATTTAGTAGATAGTAGATTGCTACAAATGCTTTATTAATATTGAAACGTGCAAACCAACCTTTAAAATCGAAGGTTGGTTTTATTATATTCTGTTACTTCACAAAGGCTCTTTTTTAGACAATCACATTTTATGTACTCATTATTTAAAAGTGATAAAATGTAATTAGTAATTAACGATTTATTAGGAAAGAAAGGGTGTTATTAAATGGCAGTGTCAAATAGCTTTCTTGAAATGCTTATTCAACAAGGTAGAAATGTATTAAATCATATGAAAGATTTAAGATGGGTAGCAGGGAAACAGGGGAAAGATCGAGCAAGTTTAATCGAACGCTTCACAGCCAATCAACATTCATTTAATGTATATACATATGCAAATGAAGAAGTGAAACAATCAGCTGAAGTAAAAGCATTCCAAGAAAAATTAACGCTTTTTGGCAATGAATTTCATGCAGCGAGATTTGATATCGAAGGTGAAGTAGATGAGGATAAAATTAATATTTTATACGATGAAGTTTTAGTTGCCTATAATGATATGGTCATAGCCCTCGGATTTGATAAAGAAATTGTTAATGTAAACAGATTTTAAATATAAAAAAGCGGTCATTCCAGTTGGATTGACCGCTTCCATTACTTAACTATTGTGAGAACTACTTTTTATACTCATATGCAATTTCGTCATTTTTTGTATCGATTGTAACATATAAATTATGTTCATTGAAAAACCATTCATCATCTTTTTCAATATAAAAATGTACATTTTCTATTACCGTTTCAGTACCTATTTCATTCGGTTCTTCCCGATTCATACCAAGTGAAAATGCTTCATGAAAAGGTGATGACCCACCGTAACGAGCGTAAAATCTAATGTAATCACCATGTTTTATTTCCATTTCTTTTTGAAACCATACAAATGCCTCTTTTGTTACAAAGATCTCCAACCTGCCCATCCCCTTTGTTTTGATCCTATAACCATTTAACTTTTGGTTCTGTACCTTCTCTAATTCGTTTAATATTTGCGCGGTGTCTATAAAAAATAAACGAAGCCAGAAGAACGATTAATATAAATAATGCATAATCGTGATTGATAATCATATTTACAATGCTATAAATAAGACCAACTACAGCAGCAACCATTGAAGAGAAGCTAACCATTTTTGATATTTTCAATGCAATAATAAACGCTAGTATCAATACTATAAAAAATGGCCAAGAATAACCAAGCAGTACTCCTCCAGATGTGGCAACAGCTTTACCTCCTCGGAATCCAGCAAAGATAGGGAACATATGTCCAAATACAGCTATTCCTCCTAAGATTAATGGATGAACTGCTGAATCCGAAAAATACGGAATGAAGGGTAATAGTGTAGCGGCAGTTCCTTTCAGAATGTCTATTATTGTAACAGCAATTCCTGCTTTTTTTCCTAATGTTCTGAAGCTGTTAGTTGCACCTAAATTTCCACTGCCATGCTCACGAATATCCGTTTTGTAAAAAATTTTTCCAATCCACAAACCGGATGGAATTGACCCAAGTAAATAAGCACAAATTAAAATAATTGCAATAACCATAGATTGTTCCTTTCAAAATTTATAGTTGGTACTAGTATGTAGCATTAATATTTTACACCTTTTCCAATCTATTCGGAAGCACATTTTAACCGATTAGAAAAGACATTACATTTATCATGCTTAGTGTTGATTAATTTCTATAACTTAATCTTACAAAAGAATTTTTAATAAAAAGTGAATGAATATGAAGGAAAAAGTAAAAATTATCGTGAATAAATTAAGTTGATAATGATTAAATGGGTCGTATTTATTATTTACTCATATATGATTCTTTAGGTACAATAAATTCTCAATGAAAGTTCTATTTGTGTAAAGCCTCTGGAGTTTGATACAATTAAAATTACTTTGACGTGTTAATTATTGACAGTTAAACATAAAGTCAGTACGATAAAAATAGAAATAGAACGGATGTTTGTTTTTTGGAGGGGATTTATCTTGGCAATTAATCAGCCAGGGATCGCATATGATGACGATGCCATACAAGTATTAGAAGGTTTAGAAGCGGTTCGTAAAAGACCAGGGATGTATATTGGATCTACTGATAGTCGAGGCCTTCATCACTTAGTTTACGAGATTGTAGACAATGCAGTTGATGAAGCACTTGCTGGATTTGGATCGCATATCATCGTTAAAATTCATGAAGATAATTCCATTAGTGTTCGCGACTATGGTCGTGGAATGCCAACCGGTATGCATAAACTAGGAAAACCAACACCTGAAGTCATTTTCACGATTTTGCATGCTGGTGGTAAATTTGGACAAGGCGGATACAAAACAAGCGGTGGTTTACATGGGGTTGGATCATCAGTTGTAAACGCTTTATCAAAATATTTAGAAGTAACGATTTACCGAGAAGGACAAGTTTATCGCCAACGTTTTGAAAACGGTGGTAACCCCGTTACAACATTGGAAGTAATCGGGAAAACAAAAGAAACAGGAACGCTCGTTCGCTTCCTTCCAGACAATACAATTTTTTCAGCTACAAAGTATAATTATGATACTTTAGCTGAACGTTTACGGGAATCTGCCTTTTTATTAAAAGGTTTAAAAATCGAAATCTTCGATGAGCGTGGAGAAGGGCAACATGAAATTTTCCATTATGAAAATGGAATCGAGGCTTTCGTTGAATATTTAAACGAAGAAAAAGACGTTTTGCATCCAGTTAAATATGTTGAAGGTACAAAAGATGATATTGAAGTTGAATTTGCATTTCAATTTAATGATGGTTATACAGAAACCATTTTATCTTTCGTAAACAATGTAAGAACACGTGATGGAGGTACTCATGAAACAGGCGCAAAGTCTGCTTTAACAAGAGTATTTAACGAATACGCCCGTAAAACCGGCTTACTAAAAGAAAAAGATAAAAACCTCGAAGGATCCGATATACGAGAAGGTTTATCTGCTGTTGTTTCAGTTCGTATACCTGAAAGTCTACTTCAATTTGAAGGTCAAACGAAAAGTAAATTAGGTACAACCGAAGCACGTTCAGCTGTAGATTCTGTTGTTTCAGAAAAACTACTTTATGTGTTAGAGGAAAATGCAGAGCTATCTGCGAATTTAGTTCGAAAAGCTATTCGTGCTGGACAAGCTAGAGAAGCTGCAAGAAAAGCTAGAGAAGATGCACGTAGTGGGAAGAAAAAGAAAGCAAGCACACTTTTATCTGGTAAGTTAACTCCTGCACAATCGCGTAATGCTGCAAAAAACGAATTATACCTAGTGGAGGGTGATTCTGCAGGTGGCTCAGCAAAACAAGGGCGTGATCGCTCTTTTCAAGCGATATTACCTTTGCGCGGTAAAGTAATTAATACCGAAAAAGCAAAGTTATCAGACATCATGAAAAATGAAGAAATTTCTACAATCATTCATACGATAGGCGCAGGCGTTGGACCTGATTTTACTGTGGAAGATGCTGCATATGACAAAGTAATTATTATGACCGATGCGGATACAGATGGAGCACATATTCAGGTTTTATTACTTACGTTCTTCTATAAGTACATGCGTCCACTTATTGACGCTGGGAAAGTGTATATTGCTTTACCACCACTTTATAAAATTTCAAAAGGATCCGGCAAAAAAGAAGTGATTGAATATGCATGGACTGAAAAGGAACTCCAAGCAGCGATCAAAAAAGTAGGTAAAGGGTATATTATCCAACGCTACAAAGGTCTAGGTGAGATGAATGCTGACCAATTATGGGATACTACTATGAACCCAGAAACTAGAACTTTAATTCGCGTAACAATTGAAGACGGTGCACGAGCAGAAAGACGTGTAACCACATTAATGGGTGATAAAGTTGAACCCCGCCGAAAATGGATTGAATCAAACGTTGATTTTGGGATGGAAGAAGATAATACAACATTAGTAGCCGACTTCATCCAGCATGAGGAGGAAACAGAAGGATGACTACTGCCGAACGATTTCAAGAATTACCTTTAGAAGAAGTGATGGGCGATCGGTTCGGTCGTTACAGTAAATATATTATACAAGATCGTGCTATTCCAGATGCACGCGACGGTTTAAAGCCCGTTCAACGTCGAATACTCTATGCAATGTTCCATGAAGGAAATACTCACGATAAACCATTTCGTAAATCTGCAAAAACAGTAGGGCATGTGATCGGTAATTACCATCCACATGGTGACTCATCTGTTTATGAAGCAATGGTTCGCTTAAGCCAGGATTGGAAAGCTCGCCATATGCTAATAGAGATGCACGGAAATAACGGTTCTGTTGATGGTGACCCTCCAGCAGCAATGCGTTATACAGAAGCTAGACTATCAGCTATTGCTTCAGAAATGCTACGAGATATTGGGAAAAGAACAGTTGAATTTGTTCCAAACTTTGATGATCAGGATATGGAGCCTACTGTTTTACCATCTAGATTTCCTAATTTACTTGTAAATGGGGCAACAGGAATTTCTGCAGGTTATGCAACTGATATTCCTCCCCATAATTTAGCTGAAACAATCGATGCAGCTTTGATGCGATTAGAAAAGCCTGAATGCTCTATCGATGAATTAATGACCGTTATCAAAGGACCAGATTTTCCTACAGGAGGCATAATTCAAGGAGCTGAAGGTATTCGTAAAGCATACGAAACAGGAAAAGGGAAGATCATTATTCGTTCAAAGGCCTTTATTGAACAAATTAAAGGTGGCAAAGAACAGATTGTAGTGACAGAAATCCCGTACGACGTCAATAAGGCACATCTTGTTAAAAAAATTGACGAATTACGTGTTGAAAAAAAGCTAGAGGGTATCGCTGATATTCGAGATGAATCCGACCGAACAGGACTTCGAATTGTGATCGAGCTGAAAAAAGATGTGGATGGACAAGGGATATTAAATTACTTATATAAATCTACCGAGCTACAGATTAACTATAACTTTAATATGATTGCTATTCACAATCGTCGTCCAACAATGATGACTCTACCTTTAATGTTAGATTCATATATTGATCACCAAAAGGAAGTTGTAACAAAACGATCAGAATATGACTTACAGAAGGCGAAGGATCGTCTACATATTGTAGAAGGATTGATGAAAGCATTATCGATCCTTGATGATGTCATTAAGACAATTCGTGCATCGAAGGATAAACGCGATGCTAAAGATAACTTGATCGCACAATTTGATTTTACAGAAGCACAAGCAGAAGCTATTGTAAGCTTACAATTATATCGACTAACAAATACAGATATTACAGAGCTTCGTGCAGAAGATGAAAGCTTACGTAAAACAATCATTGAGCTAACAGAGATTATAAATAATGAAAAACAATTGATTAAGGTAATTAAATCAGAGTTACTCGATATTAAAAAGCGATTTGCTGAACCACGCCGTTCTGATATTGAGGCTGAAATTCAAGAGATTAAAATTACATTAGATGTATTAGTACCTAGTGAAGATGTCGTTGTAACTGTAACAAAAGATGGCTATGTGAAGCGTACAAGCATTCGCTCTCATGCGGCTTCCAATGGACAAGATTTTGCAATGAAGGAATCCGACTACCTTCTTTATGAGGCCACTTTAAATACACAGCATCACCTACTTTTATTTACGAATAAAGGTAACTATATTTATCAGCCTGTACATGAATTACCGGATATTCGTTGGAAGGATTTGGGACAGCACATTTCAAGTATTGTGCCGATTGAGGACTCTGAAGAGATCATTGAAGTAATAGGGATCGAACGATTTGATCAAGAAAATACCTTTATCTTAACAGCGACTAGAAGTGGACAAATAAAACGTTCCCCTCTTAGTGAATATGCCGTTACTAGATATTCAAAACCAGTTAGAACAATGAATCTTAAAAATGATGACGAAATGATTTTTGCAGGTTTAATATCAGATAATAAAGAGGTATTATTAACGAGTTATTTAAGTTATTCTTTGCGCTTTGATATTGAAGAAATACCAGTTACAGGGGTTAAAACAGGCGGCGTTAAAGGGATGAACTTAAAAGATAATGATCATTTAGTTTCTGTTAATATGCTGAATAAAAGTGCGGAACAAGATATTATGGTAATTACTCATCGTGGAGCAGTAAAACGGATGAGCGTTTCGGAAATTGAAATAAGCAGTAGAGCAAAAAGGGGAGTCGTAACTCTCAAAGAATTAAAAGCAAATCCACATAGAATTTATGCGGTGATTGCCGTTGATTCTGATGATACTATTAAAATTACAACAGCAAAACACATTGAAGAGACATTAGCCGTTTCAAGCTTCACAAAAGCAGACAGATATTCAAATGGTTCATTGAAAATAGATGTATCTAATGATGGAGATTTAGTTTTGGTGAAAGTATTGCCAAAAGAAAACAACGAATAAGTTTTTAAAGGACTCAGGTCATTCTGAGTCCTTTTTTAACAAAATTATTTTTATTATTGAAAAAAATTAGAAAAAATACTAACATTATGTCATTCTGCAAAAACAAATGGAGGAAACAACATGGCAATAAATGATCGCGGCAAGGGGATCTTATTAGTACTAATTGCTGCTACATTTTGGGGAGTATCTGGTACTGTATCTCAATATCTATTTCAGTCACTCCATATAAGTACCGAATGGTTAACAACTGTTAGATTATTATCAGCTGGTGTACTTCTAATTCTTATCGCTTATCGTTTTGAAGGAAGACGTATTTTTGATATTTGGCGACAAAAAGTGGATGTACTAGGAATATTATTGTTCGGAATTGTTGGGATGATCGGGGTACAGTATACATATTTAGCAGCAATAAATCATTCAAATGCTGCTACAGCAACAGTTTTACAATACTTAGGACCCGCCCTTGTAACGAGTTATTTTATTTTACTAGCAAAGCGTATGCCAAGATTTAAAGAAATAACAGCTGTTTTATTAGCATTAATCGGTACATTTTTACTTGTGACTCATGGAAATGTGAATAGTTTAGCAATTTCAAAAGAAGGTTTAATTTGGGGATTACTATCTGCTTTTGGCCTTGCTTTTTATACAATCCAACCGATTAAATTATTACAACGTTGGGGTTCAATGATTGTTGTAGGGTGGGGAATGATTGTAGGAGGATTTGTATTTAGCTTTGTGCACCCGCCTTGGCATTTTGTTGGGGAATGGTATGTAAGTACAAACTTTGCATTTTTATTTGTCGTTGTTTGTGGATTAGTTTAATTATTTCTGGTTTAGTATGTTTAATTATTTTGTATTTTGAATTTATAGGTGTCAATCATCTTAGTTTAGTGAATTTCTTGAAAATTCAAGTGTTTATGCTTCTATGTAATTTAATTCTTACATCGGTCAATCTCTATATAAATTATAAACATGCTGAAAATTTAACGAGGAGATTGTATTATGGTTGAATCATTAATCCTTGGTTTCCGAGATATGTTTAAAAATAGACAATTATTTCTTGTGTTTGAAACATCAATTCTTCTAATATGTCTGATCATTATTTCTGCATCTTCTTCTTTACTGAGTGAGCTAAATAATAGTTTTAATGTAGGAGAATCTTCAAAAGGATATACTGTAGTTCCTATTGCAAATGATATGTCTTCCAATGCACAGCTCGTTAATGAAATTAACCAATTGTTAAATACAGGAGGAGAGTCTTTCTTCTATTCGGAGACAGTTACGAATCAGATTGGTTTTCCTACAGTAATTGTTATCGGCAACGCATTCAATGAAGAATTATACGCTAAGATATATGCAAAATCTGATATTAAACAAAAAATTAATTTTGCTAATGTGCATTTCCCAGAACAAACTACATTTGAATCAACTGATTTTAGTGGATTTGATGAAAAGATATTTGAGTATTTTCCCGAAGATGAGATAGTTATAATTCTACTAAAAACTAACCAGTTGGACAAATGGATTGAGCTCAACGATGGATTGAAAATTATTGAGTTAGTAAAGAATGTAAGGTTCAGTGAGTTAGATAAACAAGAAGGATTAGTTAATCAGTTTGAAGCAATTTTTGAAGATAGCTTCTTGTTCTTGCAGTCAAACAGTAATCAAAGTAAAGAAGTAAGCTTTATCTTACTCTTTGTTTATCCAGTCGTAGCGCTTCTTATTGCGTCTTTAGTTATAGCATTTATCATCATGTATAATAGCCTATTCAAGAAACTTTATCGTGAATATACTATACACCTCATTTCTGGTGCGACACTAAAACACATCTTTGTTCGTAATTCAGTATTTATCTTCACGCTTATTTCAGTTTGCTTCTTAATCGTATCTTTTCTAAATGGATTTCAAATCAATCCTATATTTTGGATTACTTTAGTTATTCTATTACTAATTTTTGTTGTTTTCGAAGTCCTCCTATATCTAGTGCTAATAAGGCAAGTTCTATTGATGTCCTTGAAAGGAGATTATTGAAATGAGTTTACTATATCTAGAAAATGTATCAAAAGTCTACAATAAGAACACTGAGTCAGAAACACAAGTTTTGCATGAATGTTCTTTCAAGCTAAATGAAGGAGATTTTCTTGTCATTTCAGGGGAATCTGGATCTGGTAAAACAACATTCTTGAACATTGCTGGTTTGTTAGATAAAGACTATGATGGAGAATATATACTTAATGGCCAAGATGTTAAAAAACTCAATAGCGGGCAGCTTTCCGTATTACGGAATGAAATGTTTGGGGTTGTTTTTCAGGACTACATTTTAATTGAAGATGCATCAGTATACGAAAATATAATAATACCACTATATTACTCAAAGAAATACAAGCGTGAAGAACGCCAAAGTCGAATACAAGAAGTTGCTGAAAATCTCAAAATAGATAATATCCTGAATAAGGGAGTGAGTATTTTGTCAGGTGGGCAAAGACAACGAGTTGCAATAGCAAGGGCCTTAATTAACGACCCGAGTGTTCTGTTATTAGATGAGCCCACTTCTTCTTTGAATCAGGATTTAGCTCAAGATATTATGAATTTTATTGTAGAATTTGCGAAAAAAAATAATAAAACCATTGTACTCGTTACACATGATACGCAAAACATACCTAACGCTTTCAACAAGAAGTATAAATTGCTGGATTGTAAAATGAAGTTGTACCCTCTTGTTAAGTAAAAGAAAATGATAATGTTTGTTGCACTATCGGGCAGGTTAATGCAACAAACATTTTTTCGGGAACTTTTTTATTTAATATTGTTAAATTAATAGAAAGGGGATAGGGAAAATGCTACTAAAAAATATTTTAAACGCTTATAATTTATTATTATCTTTGGGTGCTTTTTATTTGGCAGTGTTAATGTTTTTAGAAAGAGGGGTTTTCCATACATTTCCGCAAGAGTGGATAGGCGTAATGCCATTTAATAATTGGTCGAGTTTAGCTTTATTTGGGGTAATTGTTTTTGGGATTGGAAATGGCATAGCTTCAACTTATGGATTTATAAAGAAAGATAACAAAATATTTACAATAACCTTCACTATGGGAGCTTTATTTTTCTTGTGCACTGTTATACCAACTATTATTTTGGGAGAATGGTACTTACCAACATCAGCTTTTTTTGTATTAAGCTTAATTCAAATATTACTTGGTTTATTTGGTTTTCTCAATTTTTGTTTGGTTTGGTTACTAAAAAATCGAAATAAGAAAAATTCAATCTAATTCCACTAATTTATTCCTTACTTCCCTGACAAGAACTTTTTATAAAGTATACTAAATAAACGTAAAAAACGTTCCCAAATACAAGTTTATTTTAAATCAGAAGCAACCATCTTTGAAAAGATATTCTTATACATGATAAGCAAAAGAGCTAGATACCTACTCTGTTTTCTGTAGTCTTAGGCACAGTAGTTTTCTTAGAAGTTTCATAAGAACTCATCATGATTAAAATTATTGCCAACATTAAAATTATTATAGATCCACAATATTTGATGTACTTTATAAAAAGTTTGTACAAAGATTCTTGTCTATTTTGTACAGACTTTTTTGTCATAAATTCTACCATTAGAGAGTTGTACAAACTTTCTTGTTAAATTTGTATATAAAATTATGTCCTTGTACATTATTATCGCCAAAATTAAGTCAGGGAAGTAGTTTAGATTTTTTTGTCGTACTTGTCTTCGTACAGAAAGCGTCAAATTTATTATGATTACGCAAAATTTTAACAGGAAATTTTTGGTGTCCAAAACTATTTGTCAAAGTTGTCTAAAACTATTTAACTAAAAAATAAAGAAAAATAGCTTTAAGACAAGCAAATATTACAATAAAAAGATTCCATACAATCTGAAACGCATATTTTTTCATTATTTTTCAAGACGATTTATATGGAAACTTTCGGTGTCCAAAACCATTTGTCTCAGGTGTCCATATCTATTTGTCCTTGCACATTTCAATTTCGTCTCAATATTAAAAGTATTCTTTAATAATGAGATTCAACTTACTATAATAGATATTATGTAAACTAGAAAATGAAGAAAGCGAAATGTATTATTTATGTTCCCTAATAATTATCCAAGTTACGTACTCTAGCATGGATTAGTTAACGGTTAACGCTCAAAAAAACCCTTGAACTAATCAAGGGCGTTAAGATTTCGTTATTCCGTTATGGGGTCCCACCAACAAACCGCGGAAAACATACGCTAAGCAAATTTCGACATGAATAAAGCCGATTCTTCCTACGCTAAGGAATCATCGGCTTTAATTTTATCGGATAAGAGGACGGAGTGAATTTAAACTAGCTATTTTCTTCGTATCAAAGGTGTATTCACCAAGAAAATTGATATGCTCCCATCCCAATGGTGAAATATGTTTTAGTAAGTCTTCTCGCAAATTTCCTTTTTCCTTCAACAAATTTGTTGCTTCGGTAAGATATACAGTATTCCATACACTAATGGCGTTAATTATAATGTTTAAAGCGCTCGCACGTTGAAGTTGGTCTTGCAGTCCTCGTTCTCGTAACTCACCTCGCTTTCCAAAGAATAATGCTCTTGCCAAGCCATTCATTGCTTCCCCTTTGTTCAATCCTCGTTGAATACGCCTACGAAGTGTTTCATTAGATATGTAATCTAAGATAAAAATAGTTTTTTCGATTCTTCCCATTTCTCGCAATGCAGTAGCTAGCTTGTTTTGCCTTGCATATGATCCTAATTTCCCCATAATAAGTGAACCGGACACCTTTCCTTCTCTAATCGAATGGGCTAAACGGAGGATATCATCAAAGTTTTCTTGAATAACCTTTATGTTAATCCGTCCACGAAGTAATTTTTCTAGATCAGGAAAATCACTTGGTTTTTGAATGGTATATAGTTTAGCATCGGATAGATCACGAAGCCTTGGTGCAAAACGAAATCCCAACAAATGACTTAAACCAAAAACTTGATCGGTATAACCCGCTGTATCAGTATAGTGTTCCTCAATATTTAGTTCTGTTTCATGATGAAGTAACCCATCGATGACATGGACTGCATCTCTCGCATTTGTATTAATGACTTTCGTATAAAAAGACGAAAATTGATCACTTGTAAACCTATAAATGGTTGCCCCTTTCCCTGTCCCGTAATGGGGATTTGCTTCGGCGTGCAACGATGAAACACCAACTTGTACTCTCATTCCGTCAGATGAAGATGTGGTGCCATCTCCCCAATAAGAGGCTAGAGCAAGCTTATGTTGAAAATTTACCAAAGTTGCCTGTGCTCGATTTATAGCATCATCATACAATCGCCATTGTGCGGCGTTGGCCATCTGGTGATAAGTAACTCCAGGTGTAGCATCTGCCATTTTAGTCAATCCAATATTCGTTCCCATTGCCATCAGTGCAGCCATCAAAATGACCTTTTCTTCTCCCTTTGGAGGGCGATTGGTGGAAGCATGTATTAACATTTCGTCAAACCCTGTCCAGTGCGCTACCTCCATTAAAAGATCAGTTAGCTTGATTCTTGGAAGCATATTATATAAGGATAAACTGAAAGTTCGTGCATCTTCTGGGGTATCCTTTTCCAAACGATCTACCCTAAGTTTTGCTTTTTCTATATTTACTCCTTCAAGACTATCAAGGTTATTTGAAACCCATGTAAAGCGTTCAGCTAGAGCTTTCCTTCTTTCCTTAAGGTATTCCTCTGCTGATGAGCGAACTGCCAATCTAGTATCTTTAAGATTGGTTGTAGTCCATTCATTTTTAGGAACAAGGTACTCCTCAAAGTCCTTATGAAGCCTACTACCGACTACAGATACGTCCCCTGAACGAATATGATTTTTTAATTCCGTTAGGGCAGCCATTTCATAATAATGTCGATTAATTGTTCCTTCCTCATCGTACACATGCTTTTCCCATCGTTTTGGGACGAAATCTAATGGGGCTCCATCTGGTACTTTTCTTTTTCCTGATTCATTCATCTCATTCAATGTTTTTAATGCACGTAATAATGGTTCTGCTGCATTTGTAGAATGAAATTCTAATGATTTAAGAAGAGTGGGAGTATACTTTCTTAGATAAATAAATCTATTCTCTAGCAAGTCAAGGTAATCATAATCCATTGGTCGTGCTAACTTTTTTGCTTCTTCAACAGAGGTAACAATTTTATCCCAAGGCATTACCTTTTCAACGGTGCTAAATGGATCAAGTCCTTCATCTCGTGCTTGAATAAGCGCAGCCCCAATATCTGCAAAATGAATAACCTTTTCATTAACTGCTTTTCCATTTTCCTTTTGCATTTCCTCTTGTGTTTTGCGACCTTTCGATTGTAAAATCATCATTTGCCGATCATGAATTTCAATTGCTTGGTCAATTAAGTCCTGACTTAGTGTTCCTAGATATGCTACAAGAATGGCATATTTCTTATTTTCTTTGAACCTACGAAATGAATGGGGTTCATAACGTGCCCCAATACGAGATAATTGGAGTAACCGATTAGGATGAACTTCATTTATGTTTAATGGAAGTTTCAACTCTCGAATATATTCTAAACGCTCTATTACTTTTAGAAAGGCATCAGGTGATGACTGGCCGGGAAGTTCTTTCAACCATGCTAATGGCGTTTTCTTGCTTTCTACAAAGGGATCTATAAGTTTATCCAATTTATGTTTTTGCCACAGTGAAAGATTGGTAATTAAGGTTTTAAAAATCTTTTCCTCTGCTCTCCGACGGGTTTCCCACACAAGTCGCTCTATTGTAGTCATTCCCGGAAGAATTACTTTTCGATTTCTGAGTTCTTCTTGAACAGTTCGAAGTAGATACATGGAATTGCCATTTTGAAGAGCATGTTTCAAAAGATACTGAGCTAACTCCCGATATGTACTTACAGAAAAATTCTGGTATCCATATACCTGTCGAATTTCTTCCATATGTTCATACTTGGTTGGGTCACGTTGGGCATATAAAGAAAAGGAATCAGGATTAGCATTTATTTGTTTTGCTATATATTGGATTACATATTCTGGTATAGGTTCAACATCTGTGAGAGACCATCCAGGATAGCGCAATACACATAATTGGACAGCAAATCCTAAACGATTATGATCTCTTCTATGTCTTTTAATAATTTCCAAATCATATTGCGAAAACGTATAGTAGGTTTCTAGTTCCCGTTCAGTCATATCAGCCGGAATTCTTACAAATTCTGCTCTTTGATCGCCTGTAAGCAGTTCTTTTCCTCTTAATACCATTTCCTCCAGTCCCTTCATAAGTTCAATTTATTTCTTTTCTAGGTATCGATAAACAGTTGTTCTTGAAACTCCCCACATTTGAGCAATATCTGTAATAGGTGTTCCACTTGCCACTAGCGTCTTTAATATTTCTAATTCTTTCTTATCTAACTTTTCCGGTCTTCCTCCTAATCGTCCTCTGGCTCTTGCGGCAGCACGTCCGGCTGCCGAACGTTCGTGAATAAGATTGCGCTCAAATTCAGCAAAAGCCGCAAAGAGATGAAACATAAGCTGTCCCGTAGCGCTAGCCTTATCCATCGTAATGTTTTCTTGCAGGCTATGAAAACTAACGCCTTGATCATTGAGATCATTGACAATTTTAATAAGATGCTGCATATTTCTCCCCAATCGATCTAAACGCCAAACTACTAAAGTATCACCAGTTCGCACAAAACGGAGAGCATCTTCTAATCCTTGTCGTTTATCTTTAGCCCCACTGATCTTATCTGTAAATATTTCTTCACAACCATGTTCTTTAAGCGCATCTAGTTGTAAATCTAAATTTTGAATGCCTGTGGAAACACGCGCATAACCTACCTTCATTCATTTCACCCTTTTTTGATTATTCTGTTTTTATTGTAACATAACTTAATGGTAGGGGAATATATGAACATAGATTTGTTTACAGAGTTTATGAACAATTATTGAATACAGAAAGGTAGAAAACTAGTTTTATTATTACATGTTCATTAATTGATGGGTTTCTGAACAATACTTTAACATATGTTTTCAGTGTTTCGCTGATACTCTTTCACCATTATGCTGTGAACACATTACTTTGACAGGTGACTATGTAGGAATCTGAATCAGTTGATAATCTACGTCCTCTTCGAAAAAATATATGTAAACCAATAATCAGTAAGCAAAAATAACAGACTACTTTTCCTGACGGTACCCCAACCTAGTTTATAAATCTACATTTGGTGATGTAAATTATTGGTATGATCACAGGTCCTCGCAGGTTAATGTATCACTTTTTTGTAAATTAAATGTAAATTAAAAGGGTTTTCTATATTATTAAGAGAATCTATAAAATGTAATAAAATAACATTAAAGGAGAAGTGATATTATGTTTAAAATACCAAAGAAAGTTTCAAAAAAAATACTTGTGCCAATAACAGCAGCATTATTCATTTCGTCAGCAGTACCAGCATTTGCAATATTTGATGAAAACTCTTCAGTGGGTGCATCATTTGATTGGTCTGTAAAAGGTTCAACTGCAGGTTCTTATCAAGGGGATGCTTATACACCTGTTGGCTATTGGAATGATATTAAGTTTGATTCATCTCAAATTCAAAAAATTAATATTGATTATCATGAAACATTTGAAATAAAAAATGTTAATGATCAAATTGGCCATACAGGTTGGTATGCTTCCAATATTCCTAATGTATCCTTTGATCGAGATGATGATAATAAAAATGGTCTTAGCGAAGAAATTGAAGCGACCGAAACCGAACCTTATGAAAATTTAAGGGCTAATACAAATTACTATTTCCACACATCCTGGTATGATTCAAATAAAAGGAGTGGTAGTGGGAAATTCAGATTTACACAACAACGTTCTGCCTATGGTCCTGATTCAGACTTTAACTGGGAGTATCAAGCAGTTCATTATGACGTAATTCATGAAAAAAATTACTCTTATGGGGCATCAGCACTATTAGACAATATAAATAATGATTTTGCTTCAAATACGGCAGATGCAAGTGAACTAATAGAAAATAATAATAAAACCCTATTGAAAAATAAAAGTGTTGATGTGAGCGAAGTCTCTGAAATATCCGAAGATAATCAAGTTGAGAATGAATTAAGAGTAACAAAGAATATAAATAATTTAGAAGATTTAAATGAGTATAAAAAGCTTCAAGGAGAGCTTGTCAAGGAATTAAAGAAAGAAAACGTGGAAGTTTTAATAACACTTAACGGTGCATTATCAGAACAAGAGGTTAAACAACTTGCTAATAAATATGGTATTGAAATCAGTGATTTTGAGATTAAAGCTATAGATAACAATACAAGTGAATGGGTGACAATTGGAGGCGTTCCAACAGAAAATGGAGATTTATATCATGATGAATATTTCAATAATGTAACAAATGGTTTAGATCTTTCAGTAGAAGGATATACAATGATTGAAGGTACAATCAAAGATTTCAACTTAAATGATTTAGAAAAAATTCAAAGTGACGATAAAGTGTTCCTGGCGGATATTATGGGGGAATATGCAAAGCAAGTTTACGGAAAAGATGTTGATGTAATAAATGGTGATATAGCTCAAAAAATAGATAAATTAAAATAATTTACTTTAAAAGGGAAGAACATAGAAAAAAGTGTTCTTCCCTTTATATATCTAGATATCTCGTTAAATACATACATTATAGGGTGACTCTGAAGATTAAGTTTAAATACATCTGTTGTGTAATGATTACTTAGATTTGATTTTATTTACACAAATTGGTTTAAATTTTGATTTTTTTGATATTTTGATTATAATAAAATTACATATATTTTAATTACTTTTATTGACATCGATTGAACTACAATACAATAAATAGCTATTTAATCTTTTATTTTTTCAAATAAGGCACGTACAAGCGACTAGGGCATGGTTGTAATGAGAAAAGGGGAATTAAATTTGAATTGGGTAGATAGGATTCTCGAATCAAAAGCTTTTAGAACTATTATAAAAGGAACCTTTTGGGGGTGTATTGCCGTAGCTTTACTAATTCTCTTTATGATAGGTAGTTTTCTTTTTAAAATATATATTTTAGATTATAGGTTTGACGATGGAGAATTACATCCACCAATTGAAGCTTCGATAAATGAAAAACTTAGCTCAATGAACAAGGTACTTCAGACAAAATGACTAAGGAATAATGTCTAAGGTATGGTATATCAATGATCTAACTATATCTGCTGTAAAATACAATTTCACTTTATTCAAAACGGACAGATGAATAAAAAATTAACCACTTGTGACCTTATTTTTTTAGTTTGTATTTAAATGGGCTTAGCGTTGTAAATCCGCATTTTCCTGACGGTACCCATAGTTGCAAAATAACACTTGAAATCAATGCGAATTACCTCCTAAAGTGACAAAAAAGATAGGACCATATCAATTTTCTTGGAAAATACACCTTTGATATGAAGAAAGTAGCAATTTTAGATTCACTTTGTCCTCCTATCCTATAAAATAAAGCTGATGATTCCTTAGCGTGGGAAGAATCGGCTTTATTCATGTCTAAATTTGCTTAGCGTATGTTTTCCGCGTTTTGTTGGTGGGCCCCCGTTATAAGCATTACATATTTGTATGTATTACCAGTTGCGCTCGTCCAATTTGTATCAAACAGAATTTCTTTTGGAACTGAACCTTTAGGTATGGCAAGCGCAAATGTACCTTCATTCTTGCCGTTTGGTCTTAAATCAGCAGGCTCAAAAGTGACTTTTTGAGTTTCACGAAGTGCATAGGATTCAATTTCTTTTCCGTTCTCATCGTAAAATGTGAAACTAACTTCTTGCATGAAATCATCATTAATCTCATCACCTGTACTCTCAACAACTGCATCAAAAACAGCGTAATCATATTTTTCATTCTGTTCTGCCTCTGCATTCAAGTCAGATTCAATTCTGAAGTTACTGATAGTTACATTGGCTTTTGACTGATCATTATAAGTTGAACGAACAGCTTCAAATGGTTTACCCATTTCAACATTGTAAGTACCGTACTGGCCTTCTGACTGTTCAACACTTACGTTTGTCTTTTTTTTTCTCTGGTTCCTCACTGCTGCATGCACCTAGTGTAAGGACCGCAGACAAGCCGATAATTGTACTAATTGAAATTTTTTCATTCTTTCATATGCACTCCTTAAATTCTAATGAATGTAGTATAGATGTATGGACACACCTCGATTAAGTTACTATTATTGAACTAATGAGAGGACGTGTCTGTTTTATGAGTCAAAAACGATACAATCAAGAATTTAAACAAACTGTTATCGAGCTTTATCACTCTGGTACAAGTGTCAGTGAATTATCTAGCGAATATGGTGTTTCTGAAGTCACAATTTATAAATGGATTAAGCAATATTCTCCCATTGAAGGTACACAAGAATTAACTGTGGCAGAAGTTGAAGCCATCCAGAAGGAAAATCTTCGATTAAAACAGGAGCTTGAAATCCTAAAAAAGGCTATGACCATATTCGCGAGAAAATAGATAACGAAGAACTGATCGACTATATTACAAGTGAAAGCGAACATCATCCTGTACAGCTGATGTGTCGTGTTTTAAAGATGCCTAAAAGTACGTATTATCAATCTTTTCATAAGCAACCGAACAGCTATCATGTGGCGAATGAGCAGCTACTTGAACGAATTCGTGTCATTCACCAAGAAAGTAAGGGGCGATATGGTGCACCCAAGATTTTTGTCATCCTTCAGAACGAAGGCTACACTGGCACGATTAATCGGATTCAACGCATCATGAAAAGAGCAGGCATTCAATCAAACACGACAAAAAAGTACCGTCCGACGCCAACACAGAAACCAGTGGAAGAACGTGAAAATATACTCGAACAAGACTTTACAACGACAAACATCAACGAAAAATGGGTAGCTGATATCACGTATATTCATACCATTCGTCATGGCTGGTGTTATTTGGCATCGGTACTTGATCTTCATACTAAAAAAGTAATCGGTCATAAATTCTCACGTAAAATGACAACAGAAATTGTACTAGAAGCCCTAGAAAATGCCGTACAAGCTCAGCAACCTGGACCAGGACTCATTGTGCATACAGATTTAGGCACCCAATATACAAGTGAAGCGTTCCAGGAACGCCTAAAGAAGTATGAGATGATCCCGTCATTTAGTCGAAAGGGATGTCCTTACGACAATGCTTGTATCGAATCATTTCACGCAACACTGAAAAAAGAAGAAGTCTATCAAACGCAGTATGATAGCTTTGAGACTGCGAGAATTGCCTTATTCAAGTACATTGAAGGCTGGTATAATCGCAAACGAATTCATGGCAGCATTGGTTATTTAACACCGGATGCATTCGAAAAATTGTGCCGTGCCGCATCATAATTTAGAGGTGAAAGAAATCCCTCTCTTCACATTTTCCAGGTGCAACATCCATGGGTTTCTCGCTCCACATCCCAGTTAGTTTGTCAAAGGCTCTTTTCACTTTGACAAGCTAATTGGGGTGTGGAACACTCCATGAATGGTTGTTGCATCGAACAAAAACTTAATTTTTGTGTGTCCAAAATCTTGACGTAGATCCACTAAAACTATGTAATATATTACTATAGTAACATAAAATAAGAATACTAATATATACTAATTGGTACATAACCTTTCTATTATCTTCATGACTTTGTTGTGATAATTTAATAAAGTAGTTAATTATCCAAAGTATCCAGATAATTAACTACTTAACACAAGATTCCCTTCATGTTTTCATCCTTTTTATCGTCGCATTAGTATCACGAACGATAAAATTTTTCCCAAATGAAGACAAAGATTAATAAAAGAATAGCAATACTTAATAATAAAACAGTAAATTGAACTGGTAATTTCTTACTACCAGCTCTAGCCCATCCTTTAAACTGAAAAATATTTCTATAGATTACAAAAATGATGATAAAAATAGCTATATACACTAGCCATAGTGAATTCTCAATATTGATATCAAATAGATCATAAAAATTCGTCAGAAGATAATATAATAACCCACCTAGAAAAATAATTATAATGAAAATCCGGAGTAATTCTAAAATCCACATTTAAAACTCACTCTTTTCTAAATGTTGTATATCTTTGCATTCAACTTATCTTTTAGAACGTCTACAGCTATGTCGAGTATGCCATCCCTTTCTTTACTTCTACTTTAGCTATGGCCTCGTTACATCACTTTGAAAGGTATGTATTGTATAATCGTGTTTTGAAAATATTGGTATAAATTAAGTATAATTCATGACTGAAAAAATATCAATAATACTTACTAGCAATTGAAAACAATCATTTTTGTAAGTACTGTCATCAGACGATACTTACAAAAATGATCTCATGTGATAATGCGAACTCCGTTACCTTATTAGCTATTTTATTGCAATGTGAATCTCGATTTGACCATTTGGATCATATTTTTCAAAATCATATAAGTATGCTGTTTCCAGAATTCCTTTTTCCTCAAGACGCCATATTTCTTTCCAAGTATTTAGTATGCCAAATTCATCTGATGACTCCACTTTAAAAATCTTATATGGTGTATTTGGAATACTAATCGACGATTCGTTTTCAATGTCCTCAATCGCAACGCTTAAAGTATAGTCCCCTTTATAATCATTTTCGTAGTTATAGTACAAACCATAGAGCACTTTATCTCGACTGTTTAATAAATTTGATGCTTCACTCCACATTTTTGAAATCTTTTGCATAAGATTGTTATCATTAAAATTATTCGTTCTAATGCTATTAAGTATTGTCAAATTCATATTTAATTCCCCTTTTTAAGTGTCTATTAATTCAAGAAATATGTTCTTATGAGATGAACACCAAATATTAAAGTGGTGGATTTTCCACCCCTAAATGGACCCAATCTTCTTTAGGAGGTCCATACACGCCAAAAGGTTTAATGCCTGCTTGACGCATTAGTACCGTAATTTGACCTCGATGATGAATATTATGCTTTATTAGCCCCATTAAAATTTGAGCATTTGACTCTTCTCTTCCAAATGCAATTTGCACTTTCTTTAAATCATCATCTGTCCATTGAACTTCTATAGTTTTAGCTGCAACCGCGCTAATCGTTTTAAAAATTCTATAAATATCCGAGGCTGATGTTGGAACATTTTCTTTATTTTCTACTTCCTCTATGTTCAAGCCAAATTCTGCTAAATAGTCCGGAATTGTCGTCGTCAAATGCCAAGCAATTCTTCCTAAAGTTCTGCCTTCTGGATAAACTTTTTGTTTTAATGATTCGTCTGTTAAATCTTTTAAAACCTTTTCAGTTAACAGCGCTTCCCTATTCCATTCCTGTAAAAAATCTTTAATCGTTACGTACATTTATTTACCTCCACATTCAGATATTTTTCTGTTTCTATTGGAGATTATAAACTATAATAGTGACAACTAATGTCACCGTTCTTTTTATTGGAGGTAGAAATGTCTAAAGCTAAAAGATTAAACGAACTTATTATGATGGTAAATCGTAAAAAGCGGTTTACTGTAAGGGAATTAGCGCAGGAGTTTGGAGTTTCGAGGAGAACCATTTTAAGAGATATGCAGGAATTGAGTGAAATGGGAGTACCTTTATATTCTGAGATAGGTCCTCACGGTGGGTATCAAGTTTTAAATGAAAGAATTTTACCACCAATTGCCTTTAGCGAACATGAAGCAATTTCTATGTTCTTTGCGATTCATGCATTAAGACATTACATTTCCCTACCCTTTGAAACTGAATATGAATCTATTAAAAAGAAATTTTACTTAAATCTTTCAGGAGATGTAAGAGATTCTATTGATAAGATGATCAACCGAGTTGATTTTTACGCTATTCACCAAAAAGATGAAATCCCTTTTCTAAAACAATTATTAGAAGCATCCATAGAACAGATTGTCATTAATATAGACTATGAAGCAAGTGATAAATCCACTAATAGAAGTATACAGCCTATTGGAATTTACGCGAGGGACGGAAAATGGTATTGTCCTGCTTATGACTTTTTAAGAAAGGACTATCGTGTTTTTCGATGTGACAGGATAAAACAATTGAAATATGATGGAAAGACTCAATCTATTAACTTAGAAAATATTAATTTAAATAACCGTTTTACACTTATAAATAAAGATAAAAAAACTTATTATATGTTGAATTCACGAGTAAAGGTATTGAAAAATTTAATAACTTCAGCTGGCCTAATAGCGAATTGAAATTAAGAGAAAATGGTACTGGTTTTTTAAAGTGTGAAATATCAGAGGATGATCTTCACTATTTTGCTGAGTATTTTATTAATTACGGTACAGAAGCTTTAGTTAAAAGTCCAGTTGAATTAATTGATTGTATGAAAATGAAGTTAAATAATATCTTAAGACAATATTAAATTTTTAAATTTACGAGTGTTTAAAAAGAAATGACTTCAGCACATAAATTAGCTCAAGCTCTCCCGGTGCAAAGTAAAGATCAAGCTGTTGTTTTAGGTTTCTCATGATTTAACCTTCTAATTTTGCTACGCCCAATGCAAGATTATCCCATAGCAATTGTTCCACTTTATCCGCTAGTTCATTAGGACAATTAATTACTAAAACAACTTCGGAGTGTTTTCCCTTTAATACCCTTTTTCTTTTATGGATGACTTTATAAAAGATGAAATCAATCATAAATCCAATTATAAATCCTATTGCTGCGCCTATTAATCCCCAAATAATCGGGCCCCATTCTAATACGAAACCGATACATGTTCCAATAACTGAGAATGCTGTTCCGATTGCTGCCCCTTTATCAAACAAACTAATTCCATCGGCTTGATGAAGAGTATCGAACAATTTTCTTTCTTGAACCCTGTTCATAAGCGGTACAGCAAGAATATTTTCCTTTTGTACCCCTAATTCCTCTACAGCAGTTATTGCTAATTCGATATAAATTGAGTGTTCAAATGTGGAAAATATTTGCAAGTTATTTCACCTCATTTGATGCTGATATTTTAATACGATATTGTTGGTAGTTCTTTTGTAGAAATTTACGTTGCTCACTTTCAAATAGTTTATTATTTTCTACTGTATTAATGTAAGCATCATAAACTGCAAAACCTATGTGCGAAGGGATAAATAAAAACCATTGGGGGTTAAGAACTTCTGTTGCTTGTTTAATCTCTCCAAGAAAAAGGTAATGAACAGCTATTAGAACATTTGAAAAATAAACAAAAATAATCATAAAGGCCATTATAAAAATAGCAGTTATCACTCGGTGGATATATAATTGACCTAATCCAGGTGTGAAAAAGGACCATATTATCGCCATTACTGGCCTTCTTTTATCTAAATAATTAATTTCCAAACCTCCAATAGAATAGGAATTATAATTTGCATTTTCCCGCTCTGCTAATATGAAGACTTTGTTCATATCCACGGTAGTTCGGTAACTATCCCAAATTGCAAAAAGATAAACAGGTAAATACAAAAGAAGCCATCTTGGTTCAAGAATTTCTTTCGCCATTTCAATATTTCCAGTAAAAGAATACATAATTGCAAGATTTAAATGGGACATATTGTTCACTAAATTTAGATAACTTAATTCTTGAAAATGCAGATAGGAGATACTTCACTCTCGGAGAATCGGGAGGTTTCAGGAAGATTTTTGTAAGTTTTTATAAATATTCAAAGAATTTTAGTAAGTGCATGCTTTATAGTTTAAAGTAATAGAGTAAAAAACTTAATCTAAAACAAAAACCCTTCCGTATAGAAGGGAGTGGGATTAAATCTATGGTTGGTCGAAGAAATTTCGTATCAATACTTTTCTTATGTATACAACTTGAGCATATCTTTCTTATTTTATGCTAAAAATGATTTTTTCAAAAGATAGCTAATTGAATATATTATATGTCCAAAATTACCTTATTCCTGCCCTCTGCTTTATCTTTTCATATATGCTCGTGTCTAAAAGAACACCATTTTCCTCTATAGATTTTGGCAACCATCGATGTCCAAATCCGTAAACTACAATGTTCTTAATTAATTGATAAACTACACGAAGGTCCTTTTTCTGTGGATATTGATTAAAACCACTGTAAAATTTAAGTTTCTTCAAATCTCTTAAATCCCATTTTAAATCTTCACCACGACTAGGGTCTTTAACAGTTTCTTCGATTTCTTTAATAATAATCTCTATAACCGAATTGAATTCAAAAGGATCACTAAATACCTCAGCAAGAATAATAACATCCGCTGTTAAGTGGAAGTCATTCATTTCAGCACCTGATATCATCGCGATCCTTTTTATTGCTTCAATCTTCTGTTTCCGACTAGCCATTAATCTTCGTTGTCCTCCAAACCAAGCATTTTCATTATTTCATCATATCTATTTATAGCTCTTTTAGAAAGCTCCTCACCACAATAGGTCTTTAAATTAGGGTTTATAGAGCGTATGGCATAAACCTTTTCAGCATCTAATAGCGGTCTACTAATTTTTCCAATTGCTGATTTCCTAACAACTTTTCTTTTAGAACGCCTTACTGGTGTTTCTATTACTGCCATGTCATACTCCTCCCTCTTTTTACTACTACTTTCCATTTATACACCCCAATTATACGTTATTTTGCTAGATTTGTATATTCATGCTTTAATATATTGTATATATGATGAAGTATGGACAAGTATGTAGAGAATAAATCAATTAATAGAAAATTAGAATATTGTCTTGATAGTCAGGATTAATATATTCAACTACCCCCAATTCATAATCTTACAAGCTGTTTGAAGTGGGAGGTAGTTAATTTATTTTCTATAGCTCTTTGATTAACTGACAATAAATCCTAACATTTAATACCTTTTAAAATAAAAATAAACCTCCTAATAATTTTTCATTACTAGGAGGTTTATTTTGTAAACTTAAATTCCGAAAAGTTGTAAAGTGATAAAGCCAGATGCATAGTAAACCATAAATTGTGCTCCAGCTCCAAATCCTAATACACGGTTTAGTAATCCACCGACAATCGCAACTGTAAATGTTAAAATGACGCCAGTAAATCCAGCTTCATAAAATGCTAATAAAGTCGTTAACCCTAGGAACATTGCAACAATGGCTTCTTGACTTACAAGTTTCATTACTAATACTGCTGCTTTACGTGCATAGTTCATTGTAAATGGATATGCAATGAGTGATGCAACTGTAATTCCAATTAAACCAAAAATGAAGAAGTCCCATGATGTTAAATAACTGTGTAAATTATTGATCGGTTCTGTTGTAAACACAGGAGGTGCATTAAATAGTGCTGCTGCAGGTCCAAGAGCAACTGGACTCAATGGAATACCAAATGCAATTAAAGGGATTAGTGCTTCTGCAATATATGTTGATTCTGTTACACCATTCATGACGGAAAGACTTGTTGTCGATTTCTTATATGCCCCTTTTATACGTGAACCAACAGCTTCCCCCATTAACGACGTCATTCCAACTGGACTAAAAACAAATGTTAGAGATGATATAAAAGTCGCTATAGCTGTAAGTATCTTTTGAAGTTTCGTTAAAATTTTAAATGGATTGGGAAAATAGCCTTTCCATGATTTTGTTTCAGGAGCCAGATGATATTCTTTTGGCTTATCTCGTAGCACATTCAACCTCGCACTTGAAGAAGCTGCAATTAAAATATCATAAACCATAGGCCCAACTGCAATTCCTAGGAAAAAGTTAATAGATAAATGATGATCTAATGCTGCAAAAGTAAGTTGGTCCACACTTTTAATGAAAAATGCAAAAGGTATAATAACTAATACACTTGCCCATTTCCCTTTAGAAAAATATGCAATTAAAACTGCTGCTAACGTAAAGATAATTCCGGATGATGCTGTGAAGAAATCTGCAAATTGACCTAAAAATTGTCCTAATAATACTGCTGTTGGTAAAGCGATAAATGCACCGATAATTCCACCTGAAAGCATTTTTCTCAATGCTACATGGGGCATCCCCATACGTCTAAGAGTTGTTGCATGGTCAAGTAAAGGAACAGCTAATGTGTCACCTGGAATACCCATTAACGCAGTAGGTACCGAATGGGTTAAATGCTTTGCAAGTACTGCCGCTAAGAAAAATGCAAGAACACCTTCAGGAGGAGCGCCTAATAGAACGACAATTAATGTTGTTGGGACAAGGGTTGCAGTTTCATCGGTACCAGAAATAAAACCAAGAATCGAAAACAATACACCGCCAAGAACTGCAAGTAAAAATGCAATGATAAAAACGCTCATCTGTTAATCCTCCTTCCTTTTACTGTTGAAAATCGATAAAACGCCTAAATCTTCTAGTTCCTTTTTCGTAGTAGGATCTTCTTCAATTAAGCGGAGCTCTTCATCAATGTCTAGCTGTAAACTACTAAACACTTCTTCCATGTTTTCATACGAAATTTCTTCATCTACTAATATTCTTTTTGGTCTAAAAATAAATGAATTAATAACAAGCATGATCACTGTACCCGCAATCCCTAACAACAAAGAATAGGAATCTACCATTTGCTCATCTGCTATTTGTGGGAAAATCCACTGACCAATTAAAAATCCAGCCAAACTGATTAAAACACTAAAAATAATGGCTGTAATTAATTGGTTTCCAGAAATGGTGTCACCTAAAATTTCAACATATTGCTCTTTATGTTCCCCCTTAGACTCTTCAAGCTCAGGTTTCTTTTTATCTATTTGTGAAACCATGACTCACCCCTCCTTTTGAATTTCTTTTGTAATTTCAAGAATTCGATCAAATCGAATATCTTTTTCCTCAAAGGCTTTTTGTACAATTAAATCTATATTTTCAAAAGTGGCACCAGCCATTAAGGACAAATTTTTTGCATGTAATCGCATATGTCCCGATTGAATACCTTCTGCTGACAAAGCACGTAAGCTTGCTAAATTTTCTGCTAACCCTACCGCTGCGATCATTCCGGCTAATTGTTCAGAGGATGTAACACCCATTATCTTTAAAGCCGCTTTTGCTACAGGATGTGATTTAGTTGCTCCTCCAACGATTCCAACCGCCATTGGTAACTCGATCGAACCAACTAAATTTCCTTCATGATTTACTTCCCATGTAGTTAGTGAACGGTATCTTCCAGTTCTTGCCGCATAGGAATGAGCGCCAGCCTCTATCGCTCTCGTATCATTACCAGTTGCAAGGACAACGGAAGTAATTCCATTCATTATTCCCTTATTATGCGTTGCAGCACGATAAGGATCTGCATCAGCAAATTCATAGGCGCTTACTATATTTTTAACAACCTCTTCTCCACCAAGATCCCTCGTTGAAAATACACCTCTTGCGCGGATTAAACGCTTATCTGCTAAATTAGTAATGATACGTAATACAACTCGACCACCAGTTATTTTTTCGATTAAAGGTGATACATGTTCAGCCATTGTGTTAACTGCATTTGCACCCATTGCATCCTTTGTATCAACGATTAAATGAATGACAAGCATTGTTTCTTTCACAGTATTAATAAGATGTACTTCTACATCTTTTACTCCTCCACCAAGCTGCACAAGAGTTGGATCCTTCAAATTACATGTTTCAATGATTTTATCTTTATTTTCATAGATTCTTGACTTTGCTGCGTGAGGGTCCACAACATCCAAAACCTGTACTTGTCCTCTCATGATGGAGCCTGTTGAAGACGTAAAAATTCCTCCTAAATCATAAGAAGTCCGCGCAGCATTGCTTGCAGCGGCAATAACAGAAGGCTCTTCGGTCGCCATTGGAATAAAGACATCTTTCCCGTTAACTTTAAAATTTGCTGCAATTCCTATCGGTAGACTAAATTGTCCTATAACATTTTCCACCATAGAATTTGCCAATGTCATAGGAAAAGGTGACTTACCGGATAGAATTGCTTTTTCTTCTTCTGTTAAACCTTTATCCATCGTTACAATTTCAAATCGTTCTTCAATCGATAGTTTAAAGAAACCTTTAATTCTAGAAGACTCCATATCCACACTCTCCTTATTTGTACAACTTTTTCATTAACTTGAAGCTGTACTTTAAATTTGATAATGCTTCATTTTATTGATTTAACATATTTAGAAATAACAATTTTGGAAAAACTATATGACTCTAATTAGAAAGGTAAATATGCATTTCACACTATGTAGCAATTTATAAACCTCAAAAAACAAATAAAAGACTTAGCGCATGCGTCTATGAAACAAATAGATTTCTATTTGCTTTCATATTGCTGCACTAAGTCTTAAAGGTTTGTAAGAAGAGAGTTACTTCTCCTTACTATTTAAAACTTGCGACTTATGAATTGTATATCATAAATAAATGTTACGACAAATTCTGCTTTGAGTCAATAATATTCTTAAAAATTCATTTTTTAACTAAAATAACACTTTCGTTTCCGTTTACTTATTTTATTTATTTGAAATCTTTTATTATAACACTCACTTGACTCGTTAGTTCTTCTTTAAAACTATATACAAAATAAACAGCTTACTTTCTAACCATAGCTCTAAATATTTTGTATGCAATATACCCTAGCGCTCCTCCAAGTGTATTGGTAATCAAGTCCGTAACGTCAAAAATCCTCATTTGTACACCGTTCCACCATACACTTAACAATTGGTAGCTTTCGATAAAAAAGCTAAAAAGAAAAGTTGCAAAAACTGTTTTTACGAAACCCTTCTGTTTAATGAGGGGAAATAATAGACCAAAAGGAAACATCATAAGGATATTTAAATAAATCTCGCGAAATGCACCATCATACTTTAACCTTAAATCTCTAAATGGCATAAAATTGGCAGTCTCCATAAACCAATCGTTTGTACCGCTAAATGGGATAGTAAAAGGCATCACAGTAACATATAATACTAACACCATATAAAAATACATAATTGAAAAAAGCGCTACACTTTTTCCATTCTTTACTTTTTTCCATTTTCGAATTAAGAAAACATATACTATTCCTAATAAAATAAAATCTATAAAATAAACCAATTTTTAAATCTCCTTAACTTCATTGCTTTCATTTAAAGTAAGTTATTATATATTAATATTTACTAATTTAATAAGACTATAAAAATTAGCTAATGTACTTTAATTATATGTAAGTGGTAATATTACTTATTAAATTTATTTAGGGATATATATAAAACATGACTATTAAAGAAAAGTTTACCCCAAACAACATTAATACCTTTAGCATTGGTCGTTGGGCACTTAATCGAATTACCTGTACTTACTATTTATTTCACAAAATTTATTAGCAATAAGAAAATCGAAAGTAATCGAGTAGAGGGAAAATAAGTTAACTAATTTTCGCCCCTCTCACAA
>NZ_JPVQ01000026.1 GCF_000772965.1 Ureibacillus massiliensis 4400831 = CIP 108448 = CCUG 49529
TTTCGGGAGAAGGTGATTTTCATTCACCAACGTTATAAATTGTACAACCGAAATTATTCATGACTAATTTCTTTTTACTAGTTTTTCCTTTACAGACTAATATTTTTATAAGCAAATTCCTTTATTTCAAGACAAATTTAATATATAATTATCTGTAAATTATCTGGGAAGTTATAAGATTGGTAATGTTCAATAGAAAATGAGGGATATGAATGCCGAGAGGTCGCAGAGTTAACTCGAATGGTGAGAGAAGTAAGCAATTATTATTATCAAAAGCAATCGAGCTATTTTCAATTAACGGTTATTATGAAACAAAAATTAGTGATATTGTAAAATCTGCTGATTTAACACAGCCAACTTTTTATTTGTACTTCCAAAGTAAGGAGTCATTATACAAAGACTTAAACGAACAGTTTAAAGTGGACTTTTTTGAGATTGTAAATAAAGAGCTGGATTCTTCAAAAGGGATCGTTGAAAATATTCAATTAAAATTAGTGGATATTTTTAATTACTTCTTAGAAAATCCAAACTTAACGAAAATTGGATTCTATGATTCTGAGTATGCACCATTATTAAAAGAAGAGTTTTCTAATGTTGTAATGGAAATGTTAAAAGATAAAGCAAACCTTTTCGTTCGTGAAAATATGGATGTTAAGATTTATGCTGAATGTTTTATCGGTTCCATCGAGCGTTTATCGTTCACAAAGCTGTTAACTGGTAAAAGAAGTCCAGAACAATTAGCATCTGATATTGTAAATATATTTTTTGTTTACGAGAAAGAACCAGCTTTATAATATTATTTTGAGCTAGATACTTAAGAAGGGTTGACTCCTTGAGTATATTTGGGCTTTTATTATGATGATTTAATACTATATTTATAGTGGAAAACGGCAAAACCAATTTCGTATGGTTTCGCCGTTTTTTTATGTCTTTTCCGTTAAGGGATTATTGATTGTTAACAGTAAGATGTAGATAGCTGCCTAATTTTAATTGTTGTCCATTTGTATCATAAATGGATGGGTGAATAATTAACATATATTCAGCCCCAGAAATTAAAGGAGATTTTGGTGTTATCAACAGTTGTGTCCCCTTCGTTTCAATGGCAATGTCAACAGGTTGACCACCAAGTGCTACGAGCTCCACTGCCTTTTGGTTAAAGTCAGCAGCAACTGATCTGTTAAAATTTAGAGTGAAGGTCTTTGTTGTTGGAACTTCTTTTAAGCTATTTAATTCTTTATATTTTGTAAGCTTTTCTTTTATTGCATCATAGTGTGCTTGATAAATTGGATTTGATGTTGTTTGTACATGTGGTGTAACACCTTTTTTATTTACAATTGTATCCTTTGGACCTGTGAATTCAGCAATAGTTAGCTTTAATCTGCCTTCACTAAGCGTATAGAAGCCTTGCATTGTGCCTTTTCCATAGGTTTGTTCACCATAGATTAAGGCGGCATTTTGATCGCGCAATGCAGCAGCAGTCATTTCAGAAGCACTCGCACTATATCGATTCACTAACAGTCTCGTATTAATAGGGAATGTTGTCGCTTGATAAATGGATGGATAGAGAGTCGTGCCTGATGCCTCTTTTAACTTATAGGCATGAGAAGCATTTGGGAACATGCCAATTAATTCCTCAGCAGTTGATACGTATCCACCGCCATTGTTCTGTAAATCGAGAATAAAGGATGTAGCACCTTGTGATTTTAATTTTTCCAGAGCAGCTTTTACTTCATTAGCACCATTGTTCGTAAAAGAAGCCATTTGGATATAACCAACATTTCCGTAAAGTAACTGTGTTGTTACATTTTGTACAGTAAATGGCTTTCTAATGATAGACACCGTTTGAGACGTCCCATTTCCTTTTAAAACCGTGATGTTTACAGATGTCCCCTCTTTCCCTTGAATTAAGGAAGAGGCTTGTTCTGTTGTCATATTAACAGTTGACTTGCCATTCACTTTTGTAATGATGTCTCCATCTTCGATTCCGTGATTAAATGCACTGCCATTTTCCATTACATCCATAATTAGAATGCCTTTTTCATGCTTTTGAATGACAACGCCAATACCTACTGTTGTATTGTCTATTGAATTAATAAAAGATTGATATTCTTCCTCTGTAAAATAGGCAGAGTATGGATCGAGCATTTCGATCATTTCATCGATTGTTTTGGCGTTATCAAGATTGCCGTCTATTTCACCAACATAATCATGCTCGATAATATATTTAACGTCATCAAATGTCGCTGCATATGTGTTTAGTGGTAGCAGGATTGTTAAGATCAGAAGTAGGGGGATTGATATCCACTTTTTCATCAAAAACACCTCGTTCTTTTTTGTAGCTCTATTATAACGCTTAGATTATGAATTTAGTAGGTGTTTAATAGAAATGAAGTATTAAAAAACCCCATTACACCTAATATCGTGTAGTGGGGAGTCTTAAATTATTGTAATGATTGCTGCAATGTTTTTTTTACTTCTGTTAATTCTTCTTCGTTTAAAAAGTAATACCAAATACCATTTTCTATACGACCATCGCCTTTTGTAAAGTTCAGATGTTCAATATTGTTTAAAGTTGATCGATATAAGTTTTGGAACTCAACGATTTCATCAAAAGTAAGGTTTGTTTCAACATGATTTCGTATGATTTTTAATATACCTGGGGCTTGCCAGATTAAATTGATGGAGGCTGCTTTGTTAAATAATTTTTCTAGCACCTGCCTTTGTCGACCTTGTCTTCCAAAATCGCCTGTGGGATCTTCTTTCCGCATTCTAACGTACTCGAGTGCATCTTCTCCGGAAAGCGTAATATTGCCTTCTGGAAATTCATGGGTATCAGTAGAAAAGGCGAACTCATTTGTCACTTCTATACCACCCATTAAGTCGACCATCTCCGTAAAGCCTTCCATATTGACAGTTACCACATAATCGATCGGGATGTCCAATAAGTTTTCAACGGTTTGTAAAGAAGTTTTAACGCCACCAAAGGCATATGAATGATTTATTTTATCTGAAAAATCGAATCCAATAATTTCTGTATAAGTATCACGTGGAATACTTAAAATCTTCATTGATTCGGTATTAGGATCTAATGTTAAAGTGAGAATCGTGTCTGCACGTCCAGAGGATTCCCAGTTATCGATGCCTAGAAGGAGAACTGAAATCGGCTGAGGTGCTTCTTTATTTTGAATCGTTAATTGTATCGGTGATTCTTTAGTAGACTGGTCGGATGTTTCGGAAGCAAATTCTGTTGAGTCACTCACAATGGGTTCATGAATCGCTTCAAAGGTAGATTTTACTTCTATATATAAATAAGTTGCATATCCAATAGCAATGACTAATAAAGATCCAACAACGATGAGAATCGTTTTCCAATTAAACCACTTTCTCATAAAAATATCTCCTCCATTTGGCAGTATATGCAAATAGAGGAGATACTAGTCTGTATGCTACTAAATATTATTTTGTCTTGGTTTGTAGCTTGACTTGGTAAAGAGATGAATGACCCAACCAATGATTAAAGCAACAATTGCTGGAACTAACCAACCTAAGCTTTGTTCATGAAGTGGTAATGTATTTAAAATATTTGCATACCATTCAATTTCAAAGCCAGCAGTTTTAATACCGTCGTATAAACTAACCAATGCAGTAGCAAGAAGTACTAAGCTATAAACTAGTGGTCTTCTTCCAAAAAGTTTATCGAACATAACTAAGAACATTAAAACAATTGCAATAGGATAGATGAACATTAAAACAGGTAATGTAATTGAAATCAGTGTGCTTAATCCGAAGTTTGAGATTAAGAAACTAAATAATGTGAATACAACGACTAAAAATTTATAAGAAAGTTTCGGGAATAATTTATTGAAAAATGTTGCATTAGCTGAAACTAATCCGATTGCAGTTGTTAAACATGCTAGGATTATGACAGCCGATAAAATAATATTTCCTGCATCGCCATAGAGCACTTGTGCAGCAGCAGCAATGATTTTACCACCGTCATCTTGGTAACCTATCACTTCAGCACTTGTAGCACCGATATAGCCTAATGAAATATAAACGAATGCTAGTCCAATTGCAGCAATAATGCCGGCAGAAATCGTCATTTTTACTTGTTTAACTCGATCAACGATACCTGTTGCAGCTAATGATTGAACAATTAGAATACCGAATACTAGAGAAGCTAGTACGTCCATTGTTAAATATCCTTCTGTAAATCCTTTAGAGAAGGCTTGATTTATATATACGCCTTGTGATTCACCGATTGCCCCAATTGGCGTGATGAAGCTTTTAAATGCAAGCAATGCTATTACTATTAATAATAATGGCATTAAAATTTTACCGACTCTGTCAACTAATTTACTTGGGTTCAATGATAAATATAGAACGAAAATAAAGAAAATAAGTGATGTTATTAATAACGGAAGCCAGCTAGTTTGGATATCCCCTAAAAATGGTGCAACACCTATTTCATAGGTTACAGCTGCAGTACGAGGAATCGCAAATAATGGTCCGATTGATAAATAAATGACAGAAACAAAGATGATACTAAATACTGGATGAATACGATTTGCAACATGTTGTAAATCTCCACCATTTAAGGCTACAGCTACAATTCCCAATAACGGAAGCCCTACACCAGTAATTAGAAAACCTAAAATTGAAGGGATAAATTCTGTCCCTGCTTGTTGTCCCAACAATGGTGGGAAGATGATGTTACCCGCGCCAAGGAATAAAGCTAATAGCATAAATCCTACAGCTAGGTTTTCTTTCAAGAATTTCATAATATGTGAATACTCCCTTTTTATTTGAATATCCGAAACTTTATAAAAATAATAAATAGAGTTGTCGTACACAATGATGAATTCTATCATAGAATAATTTCAAAAGAAATAGTTATATTTAAATTTTTGCAATTTATTGATAAAAAGAACGTTTTTAATGTTAAAAAATTTTAAATATTACTATATTTCGGTTAATTTAAAATAAAATGAATTTTTCGAAATGTGATAATTGATGGTTTGATTAGTACGAATAATTATTATTCAAATTAAAACGATTATGCAAAAACTTATTTTAGTAAATGAAATAAGGTATATAAGAAAACATAATAGAGGAGTGCTACAAAATTCTGAATATAGATAAGGCTCAAATCTTCTATGTTAGTTTTTTCTTTTAAAGTATCTTCATTAACTAATAAATTATGTGTGAGTAATTTTAGTAACATTTTTGTAAATGAATTGTAATTTTAAATTTTGGAAATTATAGGAATGATATGTGTAGTAACCTTTTTTTGATAACGATTATTGGAGGGCCCAATGCAAATTTTCCAAAAGTCACTATATATAGTCTCCATTTCTTTGTTTGGCATCTTCATTTACCTTTCGGAAGATAATTTAGAAGCTAATGCAGAGGAATTTGATTTTACTTCGAAGGAATTACGATTGGCTGCTAAACAATATTTAGATTCACCGTATTTATATGGAGGAACTACAGAAAGTGGATTCGATTGTTCAGGATTTGTAAACAGAGTGTTTCTCGATTTAGGAATTGAGTTACCACGTACTTCAGTTGGGTTATTTAAAGAAGGGGAGAGTATTAGTAGGGACGAGCTTCAGACGGGGGATCTTGTATTCTTTAATACGTCTGGTCAAGGGGTTTCCCATGTCGGTATTTATTACGGGGGAGGAAAGTTTATTCATTCTCAATCAGTACTAGGTGTCAGTATTTCTAATTTAAATGATAAGTGGTACTGGGGAACTCGTTATATTGGGGCAAAGAGAATAGCTGATGTGAAACTTGCCTATAATCCCAATGGAACTATTATTGAATAAAAAGTCCTCTAAAAGAGCAAATCTTTTAGAGGACTTTTATTTATGTTTCTCTGAATTTATTTATTAATGACACGTGCAGACCAACGAGATAAATCTGCTCCCTCGGAGTTAACTTTTTCAGCCGGGAAAATAAATGTCCAAGGTTTTGTTGAATTTGGCTGAACAGTTAAAGCAGGGTCAAGCTTAAAGTAACCTTTTGCTACTTGTTTGCCATTTGCATCAACAATTTCTAAAGGTAATTGTTCAATATTTATAGCACGGTCATTTCCATTTCGAATAAACATAGAGACTACAAGATTATTATTTTCATGTAATTTTAATTGGAAGCCTGTGAAATTCACTTCTGTATTGCTTAATTTTGGTAATTCTTTCACAGCCTTTTCTAGTAGCTCAATTTGTTCTTGAGATAATTGTTTTTTCCATGAGTCATCAAGCTCTAATTGATGCCCTCTTAATGCTATTAAGTTGAAAGCAATTTTCCAGCCTTCTTCAGGTTTTTCATTGACACGAATTGATTTTCGATCAAAATGAAATACCCAAGGACGCGCGCTTTCTGGAGGTAGGGTACCGATTTCTTTAAAATCAAAGGTTTGGGATGCAACTTGACGACCATCTTTATCAATAATAAGCAACGGCATTTCACCTAGCTCTACTGTGTTTGGAAGAGAGTTACGGAAAAATGCTTTCACGTCCCAAGAACCGTCACGATTTACATCAATATCGATTGCAGCTAATGATAATTGATTCGGACTTAAAGGCTCTAGCTCATTTGCTAAAAAGTTAAAAATATATTTTTGTTCTTGAGGTACGTTCCATTCCGGATGGTATGAAAGCTTTGTTTTTACTTTTTCTCCTTTGTCTGATTCCTCAGCATTTCCAAGTAAGTTAGCTGAATCAATGGCACTATCTTTCCCGACCTTATCTGTCTTTTTAAATAAATCAAATAAACCCATTATTGTTCCTCCTGGTTATCGTTTTGTAGTGTTTTCATGAACGCGACTAATTCTTCAACAATTGAACGACGAAGCTCTTGGTAGTTTTTACCGAATAATTCTAATCCTTCTCGTTGGTAAATACGCATTGGATCTTCTTGTTGATAGCGACGTAGACCAATTCCTTCTTTTAAATGGGCCATTTGTTCAAGATGTTTAACCCACATGACATCAATGAAACGCAACATAACCATTGGAATGACCTTCATTACTCGTTCATTTTCTTTGAAGCTTTCAATGTATTGTTTTAGCTCTAAATAACCTGGTTCAACTTCATCAAAGATATTGTTGATTTTTGGTACATCTCTATTTAATTGTATTGGTGTTAAATAAAGTGTATTTAAAGTTCGTTCAATGTTATCGAAATCCCATTCGATAGGATCAGCCTCTTCTGGTGCATTATCACGAACCGCAAAATCAATTGTTTCAAATAACATTTTTTGCAAATGTTCCATTAGATTATCGGCTTTTAAAATATTATCACGTAATGAATAAATGATTCGACGTTGTTCATTAATCACATCGTCCAGTTTTAAATTGTATTCACGTAATGAGAAGTGAGCACCTTCAACGATTCGTTGAGTACGATCAATCAATTCTGTAACTTCTTTATTCGTGATACGCTTAGTTTCTGGGTCGACAACCATTTTCTTCATGAATTTTTCTGTATCTTCTTTTGCAAAGCGACGGAACATATCGTCTTCAATCGAAAGGATAAATCGGCTTTCACCTGGGTCACCTTGACGGCCAGAACGTCCACGTAGCTGATTGTCAACACGACGACTTTCGTGTTTTTCAGTACCGATAACGTACAATCCGCCTAGTTCTGCGACACCTTCACCTAGAACGATATCAGTACCACGGCCAGCCATATTTGTCGCAACAGTAATTCGACCTTTCTGACCTGCCTGTGAAATTAATTCCACTTCTTGCTCAACCGTTTTCGCATTTAACAATTGGTAATTAAGCTCGTATTTATCTAAATATTGAGCCACCACTTCAGATTGTAATATGGAAGTAGTGCCTATTAAAACTGGTTGTCCTTTTTCGTGACGTTGTTTTGCTTCTTTTGCAACGTACTCATATTTTGCTTCCTTTGTTTCAAAGATGATATCTGGTTGGTCAACACGAATTTTTGGTCTATTTGTTGGAATTTGAATAACACGCATTCCATAAACATCGATAAATTCCTTTTCTTGTGTTTTGGCAGTACCAGTCATCCCAGATAAATTTGGATACATACGGAAGTAGTTTTGAATTGTAACTTGTGCTTGTGCTTTATTTTCTTCAGTTATTGTTACGCCTTCTTTTGCTTCGATTGCTTGGTGCAATCCGTCAGACAGAGAACGACCTTCCAGTATACGTCCTGTGAACATATCCACTAATTGGATTTTGTCATCCTTCACAATGTAATCCACATCTCGCTCAAACATTACGTGTGCACGAACGGCTTGAATTACATAATGATAAAGAAGCTGGTGGTCAAGGTCATAGAGGTTATCTACACCAAAAGCGGCTTCTACTTTTTCAATACCTTGTTCAGTTAGGGAAGTGGCTTTTGTTTCATCATCTAATTCGTAATCTTCATCACGAACAAAACGTTTTGCAAGACGAGCTGCAATACGATGAAGATCTTCATTGGAAGACATTTTCCCAGCAATGATTAATGGTGTTTTTGCTTCATCGATTAATACAGAGTCAACTTCATCAATGATTGCAAAGTGGTATGGACGTTGCACTTTGTCTTCCATAGAACGAACCATATTATCACGCAAATAATCAAAACCAAATTCGGTACCAACACCATAAGTGATGTCTGCATTATATGCACGTTTCTTTTTACTTGGTTCCATCATTGGTACATTTAAACCAACTGTAAGACCAAGGAAACGATGGATTTGTCCAATTAATTCATAGTCACGTTTTGCTAAATAATCGTTCACTGTAATTACATGTACACCTTTACCTTCAAGGGCACGTACATAGGATGGTAGTGAAGCTACTAATGTTTTACCTTCACCAGTCGCCATTTCAGAAATATTTCCTTCTGTTAGGACAAGTCCGCCAATAAGCTGTACATCGAAGTGACGCATGTTTAAAATACGTTTCGACGCTTCACGTACTACGGCAAATGCATCAGGAATAATGTTTACTAGATCTTCGCCATTTGAAAGACGTTCTTTAAACTTTGGTGTCATATTTGAAAGTTCTTCGTCAGACATTGACGAATATGTAGTTTCGAGTTCGTTGATTTGTTTAACGATTTTGTAGTATCTTTTTAACTCGCGAGTTGATGTTTTTTCTTTATTAAAAAATGGCAGCATTTTTATTCTCCTTTATTTGCCAAAGTATATCTTGACACTTAAATATTCTATCAAACTTTTGGTGGTATGACTACTTATGGGTAGGGAAAACTAAAGCGAAGAGTCAAAGATTTCGGCATTATGACTAATATTACCAATATATTTCAAATGAAGACAAAGACATTAGAATATCTTAACAGTTTTTTGTTAATTATAGAGAATAGCTATATTTTCAAAATAAATCATGCTATAATAATCAAGATTTGTGCGTGCATATAAATATCTCTAAGGAGGATAGACATGATTTACGTGTCTTTAATTGTGGCGCTTTTCGCGTCAATATTACTAACTCCACTTGTGAAGCGACTAGCGTTTCGAATTGGAGCGGTTGATGCTCCGAACTATCGAAAAGTACATTCGCGCATCATGCCACGTTTAGGTGGTTTAGCCATATTTCTTTCATTTTTGATTGGGCTATTGATTTTAAGACCAGATAGTCAATATATCGTAGCGATTGTAATTGGTGCTACATTGATTATTATTACTGGTGTATTAGATGATATGTACGAAATTTCAGCAAAGGCTAAAATGCTAGGGCAATTGGCTGCAGCGGGAATCATTGTTTTTTACGGTGGAATACAAATTGAATTTATCACGTTACCATTTGGTGGCGAATTGGAATTTGGATTTTTAAGTATTCCTGTTACTATCTTGTGGATTATTGGTATCACTAATGCCATTAATTTAATTGATGGTTTAGATGGTCTTGCAGCAGGTGTTTCTACGATTGCACTTATAACATTATCTGTAATGGCTTTTATTATGGCCGACTTTTTCGTTCTTGCTGTTGCAGCTTTATTAGCTTGTAGCACAATTGGTTTTTTATTCTATAATTTTCATCCAGCGAAAATATTTATGGGCGATACAGGTGCATTATTTTTAGGCTTTATGATTGCGGTCTTATCATTACTTGGTTTTAAAAATATTACAATGGTATCATTCATTATCCCGGTTATTATGTTAGGAGTTCCAATTTCTGATACATTTTTCGCGATTGTACGTCGAGTGCGTAATAAGCAAAAATGGTCAGATCCCGACAAATCGCATTTGCACCATCGTTTAATCGATATTGGATTTTCACATCGTCAAACAGTATTAATTATTTACGGTATTGCTGCGATGTTCGGATTATTTGCAATTATCTTCTCGATGGCAAAAATCTGGGGTGCAATTCTTTTAGTAACAGTGATTCTAATCGCATTAGAACTGTTCGTTGAAATCATTGGTCTTGCGGGTAAAAACTACCGACCATTGATAAAATTAGCGAGAATATTTAGTAAAACAATAAATTAATAAAGCTATTATTATGGATTGTAAACTAGCGATTCATAATAATAGCTTTTTTGTTTGTAAGAGTAGGTGGAGCCTGGTGTGGACGGGTTTTAGAGGAGTGCGTAATGAGGGTGTGAGCGGGCAAAACGTGTGTGCAGAACGCATGTGAGGATGGACATAAAGGGGCTGCGGGCAAAACAAGGGGCTGTGCGGACAAAACGTGAAAGTGGATAGGATATAAAAGTACTGAGTGGACAAAATGTGAACATGAATGGACAAAAGATGGTGCAGAGTGGACATAACAAGAGGGTGTGCGGACAAAACGTCAACGTGGGTGGACATAAAAGTTCTGAGTGGACAAAACAAGGGGCTGTGCGGACAAAATGCGAGCGTGGATGGACAAAAGCTAGTGGTGAGTGGACAAAACAACAGGGTGTGTGGACAAAACGTGAAAGTGGATAGGACATAAAAGTTCTGAGTGGACAAAAGAAGGGGCTGTGCGGACAAAATGCGAGCGTGGATGGACAAAAGCTAGTGGTGAGTGGACAAAACAACAGGGTGTGCGGACAAAACGTGAAAGTGGATAGGATATAAAAGTTCTGATTGGACAAAAAAGGGGTTGTGCGGACAAAATGCGAGCGTGGATGGACAAAAGCTGGTGGTGAGTGGACATAACAAGAGGGTGTGCGGACAAAACGTGAACATGGGTGGACATAAAACTCCTGAGTGGACAAAAGAAGGGGCTGTGCGGACAAAACGTGAACATGGATGGACAAAATATGGTGCAGAGCGGACAAAACGCATAAATAGATGGACAAAACTGATTCATGGAACAGATTAATACGATATTACCTATTATTTTGGAATCCACTTGTATATGAATTAACGATCAAAACATTTTTCAACTGATCAAATAGTTAGAATAAGTGATCCAATAAGTGTTATGTGCCTTAAAGGAACACATATGTGATCCAATAGAGTAGCTAAGCGATCCAATTCCCATACTAAGTGCTCAAAACGAGCGGTTATCCGCTCAATCAAATTCAAATATAAAAATCTATATCCTTAACCGCCCCAATAAACTAGTTAAGCGATCCAATGGCAAAGCTAGGTGCTCAAAACGAGCAGTTATCCGCTCAATCAAATTCAAATATAAAAACCTATATCCTTAACCGCCCCAATAAACTAGTTAAGCGATTCAATGGCAAAGCTAAGTGCTCAAAACAAGCAGTTATCCGTTCCATTAAATTCAATCTGTAGTCCATCCGACCAACTCAATATAAACCGCATAACCCCGGGGTATCTTTTCATACCGTATCCAATAAACAAACAAACCCTTACCAATACGAAGAATTTAATCCCGCATCCAACAAAATAAAAAACACGCCAGGAGCGAATCCCAGCGTGTTAGTAGTTAGTAAAACTAACGAGATGATTATTTAATTTCTTGAAACCGCATCTTCGCTTGTTCCGTTATCATCGTCAGCGGCTTCTTCGATGTTAGAATCTGAAGTCGTGCCAGATAGGTTGGAGCTGTCAGGAATTAGACCGAGATGACTTTTTAAAATCGTTTGTGTTTCAAGTAAGTTTTGTTCATCTAAAACGTAGATATATGCACCGGTATATGGATCTTTACCGTCTGTACCAGCAAGTGTTAATGAATCCATTTGCGGGATGCCGCCTAATAAATAAGTAAAGAAGTGAGTCATTTCGTCAAAAGTCATGTCTGTTTTCATGTTTTTACCTACAGCATCAATAACTGCACCATAGCTTCCGATAGAAGTGAAGTTCGCAGCTTTCGTTGCAATAGCCTTTAGGATTTCTTGTTGACGTTTACCACGTTCAATATCGCTATCCCATTTACGAGTACGAGCAAGTGCCAATGCTTTACGACCGTCTAACAATTGAAGGCCTTCTTCTAACAAGATTGAATTTTGATCATTCTCATCTTTTTCCCATTTCGTATAAGGAACTTCCACTTCAATCCCGCCTAAAGCATCAACAACATCGATAAATGCATTAAAATTCATTTTTACATAATAATCAACAGGGATATCGAAAAGTTCTTCAACTGTTTCAACCGTTGCAAGAGTTCCGCCATATGCATGAGCGTGTGTGATTTTATCTTTATAACCTAAATAAGGAATATTTACATAAGAATCACGTGGGATGCTGACCATTTTAATTGTTCTTTCTTTATTGTTAAGTGTTGCCAAAATTAATGCATCAGAACGTGGGCTACCTGCACCCGATGCTTGTCGTTCTTCACTGTCGTCCACACCGATAAATAATATCGAAACATTATCTTGGGTTGGTTCGACCTTTACTTCGCGTTTATCAGACATATCTCTGTCTTCAATTTCTTCATATGATTGACTTGCGGCATACTCTGCTTTTTTCGTTAAATAGACAAAGTATGTCGTCCCACAGATTAAAAGGGAAGCGCAAACCAATAAAACTATTTTTAAAGTATAAGAAAAGATTGTGCGGCCATCCTTCTTTTTCTTTTCATTTCTTTTCATTAAAAATTCTCCTCTAGATTGGAAATCAAGTATATTTCAAAATTTCTTTGTTTAAAATCGATGTATGTATTTAAATAAACGGATAGTACATTTGAAATTAAAATAAAATTTCGAAATGCTAATACATCAAAGCGATGTTAATTGAATCGCCAAAATTTTACAATTAAATATTAAAAAATGCAAATTAATGCCATGTATAAATAAACTCAATAAGGTACATTATACTATGTTAGAGTTTATCAGTAAACGAAATTCGTCATGATATAACAAATTCTAAATATGTTTGATCTTCACAGGAAATAGTAGCTTGACCATTTGTAATTTCAGTCATCCAACTTTTAAAAGTCTCTTCCTCATCACTTAAAACATGAACAAAGACTTCAACATTCTCAGCATATTGAATGTCCTTTAGTAAATATTGGGAAGAACGAATTTCATTTTCAACTTTTCCTAACCAAGTATAGTCTATGGAAATTTTCATCTCATGATGCAACTTACGTTCAACAACTTGTGCAGCTTGAAGTCCCTCTGTTGTTGCTTTTCCGTAAGCACGGATTAATCCGCCACCTCCAAGCTTTATCCCACCAAAATAACGAGTAACGACAACGACAGTATCTTTTAGACCCTGTTTTTTTAATACTTCTAACATAGGAACGCCAGCAGTTCCACTAGGTTCCCCATCATCATTCGCTTTTTGGATTTGATCATGTTCTCCTATCATATAACAGGAGCAATTATGTGTTGCAGAAGGGTGCATTTTTTTTATTTTATCAATAAAATTTATAGCTTCTTGTTCAGTTTCTGCACGTTCTACATAAGCTATGAATCTAGACTTGGATATAATTATTTCCTGTTCACCAAAGCCTTTAACTGTCTTGTAATTTTTTAGCATAATCTAAACTCCTTTAATGCACGAATTGTATTATTTTCTTTACAAATATTTCAATTTAGGTAAAATGTTCATAAAAAATGCTATAATAGTTTAGTATGAGTAATAAGAAATGTAAAATCATTTTATAAATAAATTGAGACTGAAAACCTATTTAGAATGGGGTCAAATAGATGCTTTCAAATGATCAAATCGATATCGGTTCTTTAGATGTCATCTTTAATCGGATGATTGATACAATAACAAATTCAAAAAACGATATCTTTATTATAAGTGAACAAAGCAGACAAAGCTTTGAAGAAATGAAATTAGAGCTTGAATTAATCAAGCGACAAATAATTATCACGATTAATGAAAGTGATGAATTAGAAAAGAGAACGAAGCAAGCAAAAAATCGTTTAGTTGAAGTAAGTAGATACTTTGACAAATACAATGAAACGCAAGTAAGAGAAGCGTATGAATCTGCAAATGATCTACAAATAAAATTATCATTAACACGTGCAAAGGAAAAGCAATTACGTGAAAAACGTGATGATTTAGAGCGTCGTCTAAGAGGGCTCAAGGATACGATCGAACGGGCAGAGCATATTGTTGACCAAGTCAATGTTGTCTTAAATTACTTAACTTCGGATTTGAGAAATGTCGGAAAAGCACTTGAAAAAGCTAAACTGAAGCATGACTTCGGTATTAAAATTATTGATTCTCAAGAAAAAGAAAGAAAACGTATTTCTAGGGAAATTCATGATGGCCCAGCGCAAATGATGGCAAATGTACTCATGCGTTCGGATTTGATTGAAAGAACTTATCGTGAAAAGGGTATTGATGAGGCGATTATTGAAATTAGGGATTTAAAAAGAACCGTCAGAGAGGCCTTATCAGAGGTGCGACGAATTATCTATGATTTACGACCAATGGCTTTAGATGATTTAGGAATTATACCTACTTTAAAAAAGTATTTGTCAACAGTCATGGAATATAACCCTGGCGTTCAAGTTCATTTCCAGGCATTAAGTAATAATGAAAAAAGATTGCCATCTGACTATGAAGTGTCCATTTTTCGATTAGTACAGGAATCTGTAACAAATGCAATTAAACATGGAAATTCAAGAGAAGTTTGGGTTAAAATAGAGTGGTTACGAAATCATATTAATATTAGTGTAAAAGATAGTGGAAAAGGATTCGATATAAATATTATAAAAGAGCAATCTTTTGGAATTGTAGGTATGAAAGAACGAATTGATTTATTAAAAGGAACAATGGATATTAAAAGTACTATAGGAGAAGGAACAATCGTTAGTTTCAAAGTCCCGATTCCTGTGACAAATGTTGAAATCTAGGAAACTTTTGGTAGAAAATATCGTTTAGAAAACAAAAGCATGATATAAAAAACAGAAGCAATTGAAAATATTTAGGGGGAACTACTATGACAAAAATTATCATTATTGACGACCACCAACTATTCCGCGAAGGTGTTAAAAGAATTTTAGATTTTGAGGATACTTTTGAAGTTGTTGCTGAAGGCGACGACGGTTCAGATATTTTAAGTTTATATCGCGATAATACTCCGGATGTAGTATTAATGGACATCAATATGCCAGGGAAAAATGGTGTGGATGCAACTGCTGATTTAATTCAAGAATATCCAGATGCAAAAGTAATTATGCTTTCTATTCATGATGATGAAAGCTATGTAACTCATGCATTGAAATCAGGTGCCCTTGGATATATGTTAAAAGAAATGGATGCAGATGAAATTGTGGAAGCGATTAAAGTCGTAGCAAACGGTGGGTCTTATTTACATCCGAAAGTTACTAAAAATTTAGTAGCGGAATTCCGACGTTTAAGTGAACATGATAACAAAGGGAACTTCCATCAAACAGAAATTCGTCGACCATTCCACTTATTAACGAAACGTGAATGTGAAGTGCTTCAATTATTAACAGATGGTCAATCGAATCGTACAATCGGAGAAACTTTATATATTTCTGAAAAAACAGTTAAAAACCATGTGTCTAGCATTCTACAAAAAATGAACGTTAACGACCGTACACAAGCTGTTGTAACGGCAATTAAAAATGGTTGGGTTGAAGTACGTTAATTCTAATTGGTTCCTATAATAGTTGATTTCAAAAAGATTATGGACCTACATAATAATAAGATTAAAGATTCTAATCTATAAAATAGATTGGGATAGACTGCAGTTCAAACTCAAAAAATTGAGTTTGTCTGTAGTCTTTTTCATTTACAATACATATTAAGAAAACGCCCATTTCCGTTACAGGCGCTACACTTTCTACGTTCACGGCCTCAGCCTTCCCTCGCTATGCTCAGTTTGGTGCTTCTGTTCATGCTTTTTCCGTAGGAGTCTTCGCGTCTTCCACTCCAATCGACTTATATGGCTAATACAGTAGTGTAACGCTTCTAATACTCTTTAGGTGATGATCACCATGATGACGAAAAATTAAATCAACTTTATTAAAATGCATATTAGCTCGTCATTACCCATTCGATTTAGCTGCCTTCTTCTCAATAGAATAAAAAAATTCCCTTAAAAAGAAACTAATTGATAAGTTTTGACGTCATAAAAAAGCGGTAAAGAAATGAAAAAAGTATAATATTGCTAATTTTTCTGTTATAAATTACCGAATTTAATCGAAAACATAAGACGTTAGGCATAGGTCGAATTATATGCTACAATTGTGCGCGGGAGGATGAGTTGATGAATAAATGGTTTATAGCATTGCTGGCAGTATTCGTGCTAGCAGCTTGTAGTAATAAAGAACAAGACGTAAATACTAAAGACACTGAACAAGTAATAGATAATGGAACAATCGGTTTTGAAATTATGGGCGATAATATTGAAGAAGTGACAGATATTCCAGAAGATGAAAGAGAAGCGATACTTAAAGCCTTTGATGAATACATTGCTTCCTTTAATTCGAAGGATATCGATCGTTACGTAAATACTCTTGCAAAGGATCCGCAAGGTTTCACGATTGAGGACGATAAGGCAGAAGCAGAGTTAGCTTTCGAACAGTACGATATTACAAAAACGCCTTCAGATGTGACCATTGTGAAATATAGCGAAAATGAAGCACAAGTGTATTCAAATATTGTGACTGACTTAACTGAAAATGCAACAGGCACTGAATTAAGTGATGAAGGTCGTCAGGTTACTGTATTTGTAAAAGAAGATGGACAGTGGAAAGTAACAAGTATTTATTATATAGGGAATCAGTCTTAAGGAAACGAGAACTGAATTATTTTCCCTTATAAAATATGTACCATGAACAGTGTAGTTCGTGGTTAAAAATAAAGCATTTCGTGTTGGATGGGAAATAGCCAAACATCGCGGAATGTTTTTTTCAGTGAAAAAATTTTTCATCCTGGGTTGGGAGTTAAAACTCATGAATGTTTTATTTTACTATATGTGTGTTAAACGGCAATGTGTTTGTTCTATAGTACATCTTAGATTTCTCTACATTTTTGAAAAAGCCGAGCACTACCTTCTATCACTGTAAAAAGGAAATTTTATCCGAAAATAAAAAAATATTAATAAAAATAACAACTCTATAGTATATAGTTCACAAGATATCATTTGTCATGTAAACTATTGCCTAAGGGAGAGTGGGTAAATCGATGAGTATTGCGGTCGTAACTGATAGTACAGCGTATTTAACACCCGAAGAAAGGGAACGCTACAACATTCGAATGATTCCTTTGAGCGTAACTCTTGAAGACGGTATATATGAAGAAGAAATTGAAATAACTGCATCTGAATTTTATGAAAAGGTGCGAGGAGCAAAGGTTTTTCCAAAAACAACACAACCACCAGTTGGACAATTCGTTGAGCTTTTTGAAGAGCTTTCAAAAGATAATGATGAGGTAATCTCAATTCATTTATCAAGTGGAATTAGTGGCACATATCAAGGTGCTATACAAGCTGCTGACATGGTAGAAGGTATTAAAGTGCATGTTTTTGATAGTGAAATCTCTTGTTCACCACAGGGGTTATTCGCAAGGATCGCAAGCGAAATGGTTCGTTCTGGCGCCACAATGGACGAGATCTTAAGAAAACTTGATGATATAAAATCAAAAATGAAAGCCTATTTCGTTGTAGATGATTTAGCTCACTTACAAAGAGGTGGGAGACTGTCTTCGGCTGCTGCTTTAGTTGGTGGACTTTTGCAAATAAAGCCGGTCCTTCATTTTGAAAATAAAGTAATTGTTCCATTTGAAAAAATTCGCACGAAGAAAAAAGCGTTAAAACGTGTGGAAGAATTGTTAGCAGAAGATGCGGCAAAGTATGAAAAACTACACGGAATGATTATTCATGCTAATCGAGAAGAAGAAGCAAAAGAATGGATGGCTGAGCTTTCCGAAAAGTATCCAAATATTGAATTTCATTTAAGTTATTTCGGCCCAGTTATCGGCACACATTTAGGGGAAGGTTCCCTTGGAATGGGTTGGGTTGAGAAGTAATAGTTAATTAATCGTTTCAATCGTGGATAAAGTAATTAAATAAGAATTACAATTACCTCTGTTTTAGGACAGAGGTTTTTATTTTGTTTAAAGACAAAGAAGAAGGAGGTTCAACGTTGTATTATAAATTAAATAAAACCAATCAATTTCGATCCTATCGAGGTCTTATTATAGAAGCACAAATTCAAGATTTTTTCATAGGGAGAATCTGGACACGAACGAATACGCCCTTTCCTCAAGAAAAAATAGATGCGTATATTCGCTACGGCTACTTCCGTCTTCTAAAAGCTATATCAAATAAGACAACAAATTCTATCTTGTTTAAGAGAAAGCAATACCGATGCAATCGATGCCAAAATGACAATCAGCAAGAGTTCATTGAATTCAACTGCGCTCGTTGTGAAAGTATATGCGCTTATTGCAGACATTGTATTAGCATGGGGAGAATGAGTAGTTGTACGGAATTGATTCGATGGAACGGCCCAGCAAAACGGCTAAAGAAGCAACATGTTTTAGCATGGGAAGGTCAATTTACAGACTTGCAGGAAAAGGCATCAAAGGAGTTAGTGGAAAGCATAAAAAAGAAGAAAGATCATCTTTTGGTTGCAGTTTGTGGCGCTGGAAAAACCGAAATCCTATTCCCTGGAGTACATTATGCATTAAATAAAGGCTTGCGTGTATGTATCGCTACCCCACGAACAGATGTTGTGCTTGAGTTGTTCCCGCGATTCCAAAAGGTATTTCCGCAAACAACAATACATGCATTATATGGCGGGGCTCCTAATAAAACTGGATTTGCTGAGCTAATTCTTGCAACAACACATCAGCTTTACCGATTCGAAGAAGCATTTGACGTTGTGATTGTTGATGAGGCAGATGCTTTTCCCTATACATTTGATGAGTCATTGCAAAAAGCTGTGATGAAAGCTCGAAAGGTCAATGCCCCTATTGTTTTAGTAACGGCGACTCCATCAGCACAAATTTTATTAAGAACGAAAAAAGAAAGCTGGGGCGTCTCCTTTATCCCGAGAAGATACCACGGAAAACCATTACCCGTTCCGAGATTTGAAGCACTTTGGAATTACGGAAAATGGATTGAAAAAGGGAGGATTCCTACAAAGCTCCGAGAATGGACTGAAAAACGCATTGAAAAAAATGAGCCATTTCTCATCTTCTTTCCTACCATTAGGCTAATGGAAATCGCAGCCCCTCTATTTGAAGAAATTCATCCTCAGATTTTAAGTGTACATGCCGAAGACCCGTATCGAAAAGAAAAAGTGATGAAACTCCGAAACGAAGGCATTCCGGGATTATTAACGACCACTATTTTAGAGCGAGGTGTCACGATAAAAAATGTACAAGTTGCAGTGGTTGGCGCTGAATCAAAAATATTTACTTCTAGTGCCTTAATTCAAATTAGCGGGCGAGTTGGAAGAAACATTCATTTTGCTGATGGGGATATTGTTTATTTCCATCATGGGATAACGGTAGAGATGGATATGGCCAAAAAAGAAATAATGCGACTAAATCAAATGGGATTTGGAGAGGCATGTAAATGAAAAAGGAAGTCGTGAATTGCTTACTTTGTAACGCAACTTTAAATGAACAAATGACATGGGAAATACTACTTGGAAGGGAATTTCCTCGTGTAATTTGCAAAGAATGTGAAGAGCAATTTGAGCCAATTGAGCAGGATTCTAAAAAGTGGTTAGAAGGTGAGGAAAAAATTCTTTCAATCTATAAATATAACGATAAAATGAAAGATTACTTACATCAATACAAATTTATGCATGATGTTGTGCTGGCAAAGGTTTTTCGAAATGATATTGATAGAATATTAGCAAAGCAACCTGAAACAATCGTACCGATACCTATTCATCCTACTAAGCTTAAAGAAAGATCGTTTGCTCATATTGATGAAATTTTGAAAGCTTCATGTATACGTTTCGAACAATACTTAGAAAAGATTTCAGTTGAAACTCAAGTAGGAAAGTCAAGAGAAGAACGAATAAACACATCCCGACTATTTAAATTGAGGGAAGAAGTTCAGGTGAAAAACAAGAGAATTATTTTAGTTGATGATATTTTGACAACGGGTACCACCCTTCTGCACGCAAGTCGTGCTCTATATGAAGCTGGTGCAAAGTCTGTTAAAGCAATAACTTTAATCAAAGGGTGAAGGGTAAATTGTGTGAATCGCGCTTTTTTGCATTCTAGGAAATATATTGAAAATGTAGAAAATTCGTGAACTGCATTTACTTTTCGATTATCGAGTAGTAGGATGAAATCAGAGATAATTATCAAAATTAAATTATTAAAATCGCCGATAATATTATGAGGGATTACTATTCGGAGGAATCGATATGGCTGAAATTAGAAATTGTCCAAGTTGTGGGGAATTCTTTAATTACACTGGGGTTAGAGATGTTTGTTATAAATGTGCTCAACGTGAAGAAGATATGTATCAAATCGTCTATCGTTTTTTAAGAAAGCGCGAAAACCGTGCAGCAACAGTTGATAGAATAGTAGAAGCAACTGGAGTAGAAGAGGAAGTACTTTATAAATGGGTTCGAAAAGGGCGCTTACATCCAGCGGTATTTCCTAACTTAGGCTATCCATGTGATAACTGCGGAAAAATAACAAATAAAGGAAAGCTATGTCAGGATTGTCAGGATGATTTAAAATCAGAATTAAGAACTTTTGAGGCTGCTCAAGAATTTAGAGAAGATATTAAGAGACGTGAAAAAGGAACTTATTTAGCAGAACAAAAAGATTAATAAATAGCTTACTTTTCGCTTAGCAGATTTTATTCATGAGAGTAAATGGATAAAAGTTGTTCAGGCTAAAAGTAAGCTTTTTTCTTTGGAAAGGTTAACATTTTTATAAAATGTCCGAAATATATTTTAGATAATGTTTTTTGAGGGGAGGGGTAGTTGTGAAAATTACCTCAATTGGCGTAAATAATGTAAATCCATATAACAAACAACAACAAAAATTAAAATCAGTAAGTGGACATTCACCGTTTGCAGATAAAATCGAAATATCCACTGCTGCAAAAGAAATGCAAGGGTCTTCTACTTATAGTGCAGAACGAGCAGAAAAAGTAGAAAAATTAAAAGCAGAAATAGAATCTGGCGAATATAAAGTGGATGCACGCAAAGTAGCAGCGGATATGCTGAAATACTATCGCTACTAATGCGAATTAAGAGCTTTTCTAGCGACGAATTTGCTAAAAATCGATTAATTTGCAAAGTAATGAATGTTTAACAAAGTGATTCTTTACCATTCAAAGGATTATCTAAACATGTAAAGGAGTTCAACTAATGTCGGTACAATCAATTATTACAATCCTAGAAAGACTTGAAAAACTGCATAAAAGTTTACTTGAACTGTCTTATCAGAAAACAGAGATTGTGAAAAAGGGCGACATGGCCGAACTTGATAACATGTTAAAAAATGAACAATCCCACGTTGCAGCTATAGAAACTCTTGAAAAGCAACGTCAGCAAGCTGTCAGCGAGTATTTGACAGGAAAAGGAATTTCACAAGCTGGCAAACAAGCGATCGCAGACGTAATCGAAGTTGTTGAGAATGAAGAAGAACGGACACAATTACAGGATGTACGAAATCGATTAATGCTTGTAGTGGATGACTTAAGAAAACAAAACGAATTAAATCAAAAGCTTGTTTTCCAATCATTACAATTTGTGAATATGACATTAGACCTTTTGCGTCCAAAACCAGATCAAATCAACTACTCTGGAAAAGAAGCGCGCGGAGATAATACAGTACAAAAAAAATCCTACTTTGATTCTCAAGCTTAAAAAGAATTTCAACAAAGTGTGTGATATGGATTGTTTCACACACTTTCATATACATAAAATTGGAGTGTGTATCGAAATAAGCTCCAATCAAAATTAAGACTAATTTATAAAACAAAAGGAGGAGACACGATGCGCTCCACATTTATGGGTTTAGAAGCAAGTAAGCGAGGCCTATTCACACAACAAAGTGCTTTATATACAACGGGACATAATATTAGTAATGCAAATACAGATGGGTATTCCCGTCAAAGAGTAAATATGAAACCAACGCTTGGATATCCAGGGGTAGGATTAAACAGTCCAAAAACTGCTGGGTTTATCGGTACAGGGGTTGAAGCGGATTCTGTACAACGTATTCGTGACCAATTCATCGACCGTCAATTCCGCCAAGAGACAAATAAACTCGGCTATTATGAATCAAGGGCAAAGGCTATTTCTCAAATGGAGGACATCATGTCTGAGCCATCTGAATATGGATTGAACGAAGCTTTCAACTTATTCTGGGGTTCTTTACAAGACGTCAGTTCAAATCCAGAAGATATCGCTTCTCGTAAAGTTGCGATACAACGAGCAGAGCATTTAGCAGATACATTTAACTATATCGACACTCAACTTCAACAAATTCAAGGGAATTTAGGGAATGAAATCGATGTATCTACTACTCAAGTAAACTCAATCCTAAAACAAATAGGTGAAATCAATCAACAAATTATCGCGATTGAACCGAATGGCTATATGCCAAATGATTTATATGATGCGAGAGATTTATTAGTAGATGAGTTAAGTCAGTATTTGCCTGTTAAGGTGGATACAGTCGAATCAGGTGGGAATGCATTAGACATTGCCGAAGGAAGTTATACCCTTAGTTACGTTGATAAAAATGGTAAAGAAGTCGTATTAGTTCAAGGTAAAGAATATGTTCAATTAACTGCAAATGGTGTAAGTGAAGATGGTACTACAGGAAAAATAACTGGAGAGGAACCATATAAATTCTTCACTCATTTCTCAACAAATAAAACAATTGATAAAAATACTGGAGCTGTATCTAGTAAAAGAGAAGCTATTGTATACGGGGAGTTAGATCCCTCTAAAGGGAAACTTGCTTCATTAATTGATTCTTATGGACATGTAAATGTAACAGATCCAAATAACGGACAAGGAACAGTTACAGTACCTTCTAACATTACAGTTGAAGGATATTATCCTAAAATGCTATCGGATTTAGAGCGACTTTCTTCTACATTTATTGAAGTGTTTAATACTGTTCATAAAGCGGGACATCCACTAGATTATGCAGGGTTAACAGATTTAAATAGTGATGGAACAGTAGATGCTGATGATTTTAAAGAATTCAATGTATTTGAAATCGTTGATGGTAAAGTAAAGGTAAATCAAAGTATAGTGGATAATCCATCTTTATTAGCGGCGTCTAGTGTAGAAAATGAAGAAGGAAACGGTAAATGGGCAATAGAACTTGCGAATTTACAATATATAAGTTTAGATACTGGTAATTTTGACATCAAGGTAGGTGGAGAAACAACTTCATTTACCAATTTACCAACACTTGATGGAGCCACTTTCCAGTCATTCTACGAGGGATTAATTGGTCAATTAGGTGTGGATGGTCAAGAAGCGAACAGACTTCAATATAATACGGAAACAATTCGCTTAACAGTGGAAAATAATCGTGCATCAATGAGTTCAGTTTCTCTTGATGAAGAAATGACAAATATGATCTCGTTCCAGCAAGCATACAATGCTAATGCCCGAATGATTACTGTAATTGATGAAACATTAGATAAAATTATTAACGGTATGGGTCGAGTTGGATTATAAGTAATATGATTTGGCTACCAATATCATTTAACGAAAGAAAGGTGACCTTTCAATGCGCGTAACACAATCAATGCTATCAAATAACATGCTTCGAAATTTAAGCAATAGTTATAATAAAATGTCTGAACTTCAAAATCAGATTAACTCTGGTAAAAAAATAACTCGTCCATCTCAAGATCCAGTTGTTGCGATTAAAGGAATGAGTTATCGTACAGATTTAAATAAGGTCGAGCAATTTGAACGTAATGTGACTCAAGTGAATTCTTGGCTAGATTCATCAGATGATGCCCTTGGACAAGTTGGAGATGCTTTAAATCGTGTAAAAGAACTTGTTGTCCAAGCAGCAAATGATACAAACACTGCGGATGATCGTCAAAAAATCAAATTAGAAATCGACCAAATCCGTGAACAGCTTCAAGACATTGGTAACACAAAGGTGGCAGATAAATTTATCTTCACAGGTACAAAAACGCAAGCACCATTATTTATCGATGGTGAAATTAATCCGGATTTACTAGAGTTGGATGATACAACGACACCACCAACTCTAACAGATAATTTAATTCCTGCTACTTCTTCTGAAGTGAGAATGGAAGTATTCGATGGAATTCAATTGGATGTTAACTCTTCTGATGCTGCTGGATTATTCCAACAGGTTGATCAGTTAATGGGTAAAATTTCGGAAGCAATGGAAAATTCAGATAGTGATGAAATTGGAAATTTATTAGGTGGTATCGCCGATGGAACGAATGATACCCTTTCTGAATTGCAAAATAAAGTTCTTGAGGCTCGTGCAGATGTTGGGGCACGACAAAATCGTGTCGAGATGATGACAAACCGCCTTGAAACTCATGAGATTAACGTGACAAAACAAATGTCCGATAACGAAGATGTTGACTATGCTGAAACAATTACTGAAATGGTAAATTATGAATCAATCCATCAAGCTTCATTATCTGTAGGAGCAAATATTATTCAGCAAACCTTAGTTGATTTTATTAGATAGTCTATATCTCTATAGAAGATTTTAAAAATCAATGTAGTAAGCTATGATTGGTTAGCGACGAGATTGTAAAGGTCGTCGCCAACCTTGGTTGATTTTATTAGATAATTTTAAAGCGTTTGGACGTAATGGTTCAAACGCTTTTCTTAAATTATTGTTAGTAATATTCATGAGAGCTTAAACACTATTAAGATCCATACGAAACAGGTGATTCAAAATGAGGATTCCACAAATCCAAATATCCACTAGGGATATCAAAGTGGACATGCAAATTCATGACCCAGTTCAAAAAATACATCAGGAAAAAGCAGATTTAAAAATTTCACAGCCTACAGCGATTGTTAATATTAACAGTAAACCTGCAAAATTATTAATTGACCAGTCGCAAGCATGGAGAGATATGGGATTACTAACACCTAAGGAATCCGTAGCTAAATACGCGCAAGATGGTAGACAGGCTGTATTAAAAAGGATTTCAAAGGATGCCGCGGAAGGTCGTCAAATGATGGAAAGTGCTGGAAAAGGTCAAGGTCGTCAGATTGCAGCAAATATTGCAAAACAAAACCATGGCCCAAAAAGAATACCATTTAATATAAAATTTATTCCATCTGTTGGTGCTGTCGATATTAACTATGTTGCTGGGAAATTAGATATTAATACTACACCACAAAAGCCAAGAATAGATGCGAAGATAAATAAACCGATCCATGATTATACACCAGGTAAAGTCACACATGATATTTTACAAAAGCCATCTATTAATATCGATGTGATTGGATAGTAAGGGAATTAATTTTAGACTAATTCATTCCAAAATAAGAGGTTGCCAAAGGTGCTTCGTCTAAATTCAGCAATTCGTTTCAGATATTGATGAAGCTTAAAGGAGTTAATGAGAACAATGAAAATTAATACAAAATTTTTAGGTGAAGTAGAAGTAAATGAAAATGATATCATTACGTTTGAATATGGAATGCCCGGTTTTCCAGACCTACATAAATTCATCTTACTTCCCCTAGATGCTGATCTGCCATTAGCGGTTCTTCAATCGTCAGAGCAGGTGGAAATAGGCTTTGTCGTCGCATATCCATTTGCCTTTAAAAAAGATTACGCCTTCGATATAAGTGAAGAGGATAAAGAGGATTTAAAAATTGAAAAAGAAGAAGATGTAATTGCATATTCTATCTTAACATTGAAAGATACATTCCCAGAATCTACATTAAATTTATTAGCCCCAGTTGTCATTAATGCAAATAAAAAACTCGGTAAACAAATTGTATTGCAAGATAGTAGTATGTATCCATTAAAATATCCAATTGGTGCATTGGAAGGAAGTGCGAAATAATGCTTGTCCTTTCACGTAAAAAAAATGAATCGATCATGATTGGTGACCATATTGAGGTGAAAATATTATCTGTCGATGGGGATCAAGTAAAGCTCGGTATTGTTGCACCGAAAAGTGTAAAAGTTCATCGTTCAGAAGTATTTGAAGCAATTCAAGAGCAGAATAAAGAAGCGTTGAATACGAATGTGAGTTTACTTGAGCAGTTAAAGAAAAAATAGAGTGTTTATAATAAATTAGTTAATAAATCCGCAAGATTTAATGAAACGGCCAGTTCAGTAGAGCGTCGTTGTTCTTGGCGGATTTTTTGTTTAATAATGTAAAACTTTTACACAATAAGATACTCAAGTGAGTATCATAACTCCGTTTTGCTAATTAATAAAAAAATTTTTTAAAATCTATTAAACTACAAAATTTACTGTCGATAATAATTATGTAAGACATAAAGGGAGAAAATTCTCTTTATGTCAACAAAGTTCCACAAGGATGTGGAGCTATCAAAACAAATTCAAGGAGGAATTCCAAATGAGAATTCAACACAACATTTCTGCTTTAAACACTCACCGTAACCTAGGTTTCAACAACACTCAAGCTTCTAAAAACCTTGAGAAATTATCTTCTGGTTACAAAATCAACCGCGCTGGTGACGATGCTGCTGGTTTAGCAATCTCTGAAAAAATGCGTGGACAAATCCGTGGTCTTGACATGGCATCTAAAAACGCTCAAGACTCAATCTCTTTAATTCAAACTGCTGAGGGTGCACTTAACGAAACACATGCAATCCTACAACGTATGCGTGAATTAGCAGTACAATCTTCAAACGATACAAACGTATCTTCTGACCGTGCTGCACTTCAATTAGAAATCGATTCTTTAGCAAAAGAAATCACTCGTATTTCTACTGACACAGAATTCAACACTCAAAAATTATTAGATGGTACATTCGGTGGACAAGTTAAATCTGCTGGTGGTTTTGATATCAGTGGTGCTACTTCTGCTGGTGGTAAAGTATTCCACATCGGTGCTAACTCTGGTCAATCAATCAACTTAAGCATTGGTAACATGAGTGCAACTGCACTTGGTGTTAATGCTTTAGCTAAGACAGCAGATGTAAGTGAATTAACAGATAGTACTTCTGTTGGTGGCGGTATCAACATCTCTACTCAATCTAAAGCAGATAACTCTATCTCAATTATCGATGCTGCAATTAACCGTGTATCTGAAACTCGTGCATCTCTTGGTGCGGTTCAAAACCGTTTAGAGCACACGATCAACAACTTAGGAACAACTTCTGAAAACTTAACAGCTGCTGAATCTCGTATCCGTGATACTGATATGGCTGCTGAAATGATGAGCTTTACTAAGAACAATATCTTAATGCAAGCTGCTCAATCTATGTTAGCTCAAGCTAACCAACAACCACAAGGTGTTCTTCAATTATTAGGATAATAATTAGTTATCTTAAAAACCTTTAGTCAAATTTGACTAAAGGTTTTTTCTGCTTAATAATCAATACTTGTAGCCGATATAGATTATGAGGTGTAAAAAAATGAATGTTCATCAAGTAGAACGATTAACAGCAAAGTCTGGGGTTCCAACTTTAAAAATAAATGATTATTATATACATAGTAAATATGACCCGATTAGAGAAGCACAACAAATAGCTGAAAGACAATACACTCCTCACCATGCTCATATAATATTTGGTTATGGATGTGGGTATTTAGTTGATGCGCTATTATCATGTTTTAAACATAATGAGGAACTGCTTGTCGTTGATCCTCTTTTTAATGAAAGACATATTGATATAAATGAAAAACATATTGGTTTAAAAATATATGAAAGTACTATATTGAACAACTTTGAATTTTACTTAGGTGCGGTAGCAAAAGAAGTTCGAACGGCATATAAAACGATCTGTTTACCCAATTATGAAAAGTTATTTCCGGAAGATTATAAACTGTTACTTTCGAAAATAAAGGATGTCCAATATCGTGTATTAGTGAATGATTATACGTTGATCCGCTATGCTAGAGACTGGCATATGAACTTCATGGGGAACTTAATCAATTTAAAGAAAGATGCAAATATTAAAACTTTAAGACAAGTGTATGATTGCCCAGTTGTGATTGCATCTGGTGGTCCATCTTTAAATAAACAACTAGACCTATTAAAATCAGTGAGAGACAATATTATCCTGATCGCAGCAGGATCGACGATTAACTCCTTAATTGCAGAAGGAATTGAACCGGACTATGTTGTCTCTATCGATGGAGGTATTCCAAATTACAAACATTTTCAAAATTTAAAACTGGAAAATGCACAATTGATATATACGATGCAAAGTCATCCAGGTGTAAGAGATGCATTCTTAAATGATTGTTTCGTTACAGGTATAAATGGATTTGATGCAGTGACGGAGTATATGGAAAAACAGTTAGGTATTGATTTGCCTGTATTTATTAGCGGAGGAACTGTTGCTCATTTAGCTTTCAATATGGCGCTTTATATCTCTTCAGGTCCTGTTGCACTAATTGGTCAAGATTTAGCTTATACAGATAATCTAACCCATGCTGCACATAATATTAATGCTCGTCCAATCGACGACAAATTTATTAAAGAAAAAGAAGCCTTTCAGACTGAAGGTTATTATGGTGAATTAGTTTGGACTACTAAACCGTTTTATTCTATGAAACTGGAGTTTGAAGAGTTGGTGAAGCTCGGAAATCCAGATGTACCATTCTTTAATTGTACTGAAGGCGGAATTAAGTTAGAAGGTTTTGATCAGATAACTTTTAAAGACTTTGTACAACAATTTGTTACAGAAGAAAAGGTAAACATTTATAAAGTGGATCGTAGTGAAAAACTTGATTTTGACTTAATAGACGCGATAAAACAGGATATAAAAAATTACAGAAAATTAATTGGGTTATATACAGATGGTTTAAAAACACTAAACTCAAACAAATTTAATACTAAATTTGAACAATCTATTTTGAATAAATTAGACAAAATCGATAATAAAATTGCTAAAGTGTTAAGTTTTGTACCGCTTGATTCAATGATGGCTCCTATAAAAATGCAAGTAATGAGAGGCTTTTTAGAAAAGGAAAATGAAACAGTAGAAGAAGCCTATAAAAGAGCCTATGCGCAAACAGAAACTCTTTATAAAAAGCTGTTAAATATTACGAAATTTGCTAAAGAGTATGCAGAAAAGGTTTTAAATGATTTCAAGGAAAAAGAGGGAGAAGCATGATAAAAGAAGTTATAGAGGTAATTGATAGCTATAATCATTATTTAACAAGGGTCCCTAATGGGAGTATTCAAATTGCAAACAGCCTAAGAAAAGATCAAATACAAGAAGCATTACAAATGATATTAGATTTTTCTGATGGAATGGGATGGCTTGCTCAAGCAACAGAGCTTCTTCAAAAAAATGAAGTTGACATCACTTTAGATATTACAAAAATCCATGAATTTTTAAATGAAATCAATAGCGGTTTAGAAATTCAAGATTATGTACTAGTAGCGGATATGTTTGAATATGAAATTGCACCATTTTTTGAAGAAATACTGCCAATAGAAGGTACTAACAATTAATGATTTGGGAGATAAATCAAGCAAAAAATGGGGAAAGTACTTTATTGTTAAATGGCATATCTATTTACAGTAAATATCGACCATTTGAAGATGCCAGACAATGGGTTAATAATGAATTGGATTACTCATTTTCTAATTACCTTTTAATAGGCTTGGGGTTGGGCTATCATTTAGAAGCATTGTCAGATTTAGAAAAAGAAAAACCCATCTATGTTTACTATTTCGAACAACAGGAATGTGATCTCTTTTACAAGTTGAATCATTCTAAACAGTGGTGGAAAAAATCAAATATCCATATTATACATGATATGAAGGATTTACCGATTTCTGTTGACACTCAAATTATGATACCTAATGTTTGGTTAAAGGCCATAGGTTATGAACATCCATTAAATAGTTATCTTGAAGATATTAAAATTAACCAAGTGACATATAAAATGTCTGCCAAAATTATGGAGATGAATTTTAATAATAATACTTTACTTAAGGATTTTGACCCATATCCTTCTTTTAAATGCAATCAAGCTGCATTAATTGCATCAGGACCGTCCTTGAATGAAACAATACAGTGGTTAAAAGATGTTGAAGGTGAAATAGAGTTATTTGTTGTTGGATCGGCATTAAAAGCAGTTCTTGCAAATCAATTAAAACCGAGTGGAGTTATCATTTCAGATCCCAAAGCTGAAATTAAAAAACAACTTAGTGGTACGAACTATAAAGGTCCCTTATTCTATTTAAGTACTTCAAATCATGAGGCAGTTCAATTACACGAAGGAAAACGACATATATTATTTCAAAATGGATATCCAGATGCTGAAAAATTAGCAATGGAAATCAATTTTCCTTGTATAGATACAGGAGGATCTGTCTCTACAACTACGTTTAGTTTGCTTGAACTACTTGGGTTTAAAGAAATATATTTGTTTGGTATGGACTTAGGATTTAGAGGTAATCTGACACATGCAAAGCTGTCCACATCAGGTAGAACTATCAATGGAAAACATAATTTGCGAGAAGTTATTTCAAATAGCGGAAATTCCATTTTTACGACACCGAACTTAAATACCTATTTGCGTTGGATGAATAGGGAAATGGAACTTAGAAAGTTAAGAGTATATAACACAGCATGGGATGGCGCAAAGATTAATAATGTTCAATACATAAATCGTCAACAGTTCCAAAATTTAATTCACTCAAAAAACCTATGAATTCATAGGTTTTTTATTTATATTTAAGTAATCTAGCCGATAATAGTAATGTAAATTTCGATTTAATTCGACAAGCAGGAAAGAATGGAGAATATTTAGTTATGAATATTTTAAAAAATAAAACTGTTTTAGTAACAGGTGGTACAGGTTCGTTCGGAAAAAAATTCACAAAAAAAGCGTTGGAGCTTGGCGCAAAAAAAATTATTATTTTTAGTCGTGATGAATTGAAACAATATGAAATGAAACAGGAATTTAAAGATTCTCGTCTGCGATTTTTCATAGGCGATGTGCGCGACAAAGAACGTTTAGTACGTGCCTTTGATGGAGTAGATTATGTCATACATGCAGCTGCGATGAAGCATGTGGATGCTTGTGAATATAATCCATTTGAAGCTGTAAAAACAAATATTCATGGTGCACAAAATGTAATAGAAGCTGCAATTGACTGTAAAGTAGAAAAGGTAATTGCACTATCTACTGATAAAGCTTGTTCTCCAGTAAATTTATATGGTGCTACAAAGCTTGCCTCAGATAAATTGTTTGTAGCTGCCAACTCTTATGTAGGGGATAAGCCTACTCGTTTTGCTGTAGTACGCTATGGAAATGTAGTTGGTAGTCGTGGCAGTGTTGTACCTTTCTTCAAAAAGATAAAAGAAAGTGGAGTGCTTCCAGTGACAGATGAACGTATGACGCGTTTCTGGATTACTCTTGATCATGGTGTGCAATTCGTACTAGATAACTTAGAACGCATGCATGGCGGAGAAGTATTTGTACCGAAAATTCCTAGTATGAGAGTTGTGGATTTAGCGAAAGCAATTGGACCTGAATGTAAAATCGAATTTGTTGGAATCAGACCTGGTGAAAAGCTTCACGAAGCAATGATTATGGAAGATGATGCACGTCATACTGTTGAGTTTGATACATATTACGTCATTCAACCAGAGTTCCCATTCTGGTCTAAAAAGTTTGCTGAAGGTGGAAAAGTATTACCAGAGGGATTTGTTTATGCAAGTGATAATAATACAGAATGGTTGACGATTGAACAGTTACGTGAATTGGCGGAGGGTATGTAATGATTGCTGTAATCGGTGGGGCCGGATATATTGGATCGCATACGGTAAAATACTTAATAGAACAAGAGGAGCAAGTAGTTGTCTTTGATAAATTAAGTACTGGACACCGAGAATTTGTCCCATTAAATATTCCGTTTATTGAAGGGGATTTGGGTAATCAAGATAATTTAGATAATCTTTTTAAATCTTATCCAGAAATTCATACTGTTATTCATTTTGCAGCATTCGCTAATGTAGGAGAATCGGTTAATCATCCAGCAAAGTATTATCAAAATAACGTAGTCAATACAATTCGATTGCTAGATACGATGATCAAATATAAGGTCAAAAATATTGTCTTTTCATCAACTTGTGCTACTTATGGTGAACCACTATTTTTGCCTTTAACAGAGGATCATCCACAGAATCCGATTAACCCATATGGAAAAACCAAGCTAATGATTGAACAAACAATGGAAGACTATTCCGTTGCGTATGGGTTAAAATATGCGGCACTTCGTTATTTTAATGCAGCAGGTGCTTCTGAGGATGCAACAATAGGAGAATGGCATGAACCGGAGACACATTTAATTCCACTTGTTTTAGATGTAGCAATTGGAAGACGTGAATATATCTCAGTATATGGTTCAGATTTCGATACTCCAGATGGAACATGTATCCGTGATTATATTCATGTAATTGATTTAGCAGATGCCCATTACAAAGCAATGAATTATTTAATAGAAGTAAATCAAAATTTAAAGCTTAATCTAGGTAATGGGGAAGGATTCACTGTTCTTGAAATTATTCATGAAGTTGAAAAAGTAACTGGAAAAAGTATTGAGAAAAAAATAGTAGATCGACGAGCTGGAGATCCAGCTAGATTGATTGGTTCTTCTCGAAAAGCAGAAGAATTGATAGGTTGGACACCACAATATAAACTTGAGCAAATTATTGAAACTGCTTGGGGATGGCATAAAGAGCAATTTGGTAAGATTATTAATGTGCCACTTTCCCAATAACCTTTCATAAATGACAATTGGGTAAAGAAATTTAAGTAAAATATGATTTTACCACAGCCTTTGGTAGCGGAAGAACGAGATAAAACTATAGAGCTTGGTACAAGTTATAAATCTCTATCTATAAGAGGGAATTAGTAAACTTACCTGATACTTGAAGAGTATTTGACGTTATTTTAACATCTCCTCTCTATACAACGATTACTCTAGTAAATAACAAGTTAAATTTATTACATCCATCGTTTCTTTGTGGGGATATTTGACGAAAAAAGGAAATGTATGAAAGTTTAAGATAACTGAATATAATTAAATAATAAAGGTGGAGTTCAATTGAAAAAAAAATTAATTATACATATAGGTACCCCTAAAACAGGAACAACATCCATCCAGAATACTTTATATGCTTCAAGATTAAGCTTCATGGATTATGGATTGTACTATCCCAAATTTCTACCGCATGATCATATATATGGTTTCACTTCACTCTTTAAAGATGACCCGGAAAATCTAATTTTTTTCAGACAAAAAGATTTAAAAAGTGACCAAATGAATGAAAAACAGACCTTATATAAAAATAATTGGATTAAGGAATTTGAAACTTTTCAGGGACATTGTTTTATTATTTCAGCTGAAAAGTTATCTGAATTAACAATTGATGAAGTTAGGAAAGTAAAAAATTTTGTTGAACAATATTTTGAAGAAATAGAAATTATTGTTTATGTTCGGCCGTTTAATGCTTTAATTCCAAGTGCTATTCAAGAATCTATAAAAGGTGGATTTGTTTCGTCTAGTTTTGAAGATCTTTTTAGATTATGTATGAATGATAAAAATCATTGGATATTTTATAGCAATAGTATAAAGAGTTGGATTAATATTTTCGGAAGGGAAAGTGTTACAGTCCGCCCGTTTAACAAAAAGGCTTTTAAGAATAATGACTTAATAGACGACTTCTTAGAAACAATTGGTTATGGAGAAGTAGATACTAGAAAAATTAAGAAATTCACAGGTAATGAGTCTATAGGGAAATATTCGGTAACATTATTATCAAAGCTGAATCAACGGTTTCCAATGCTGAAGAATGGTGAATTAAATAAAGAACGAGGATTAGTAAATTCTTGGGTTCCAACTTATATTTTTTCTAGTGTTCATGATGAGAAATTTACTTTAGACATAAAATATACGATATCAGACGCCGAGCTATTAAATAAAGAAATAGACTATATTAATGAATACTTACCTCAAAATCACCGTTTTGATTATGTAAAATCAAGTAATGAACTAACAGTTTTTCCAAAGATAGAGGAAATTCCAATTAATTTTTATGTTGACTTACTAAATGAGTACCATAAAGAGATTGAAAAATATTTAAAAGTAGATGAATTTTATCAAGATTTATTCGATTTAATTGGATTTAATAAAAGTATTTTTATATGGGGAGCTGGTAGTGCGGGTATAAAAGTGTTGAATTTGTTAAGTAAATTAAATTTAACCGTTAGTGGATTTATCGACTCAGACTCGAGAAAAATCGGTAATTTTTTTCATGATTTTCGTGTATTTGCACCGAATGAAGTGTTTTTAAAATTTAAAAAAGAAGAAGTTTTTTTCATTGTAGGATCCTCATATTACAACGAGATAACAAAAGAACTTGTGGATAACGGTTTTAAAGAAAAAGAAAATTATATAGTTAAGCATATCTATTAGTATTAGTATTTCAATAGTATATCTGATTTTTTGAATTACTAGTCACTAAATTTTATGAAAGTTCAAGCCTATGAGAACATTGAAAATCTAATAAAGTTTCATATGGGAAACGTGCCTCTAATAGGTCATTGTTAGCCTTTTATTGACAGTTTGATAGAATCTATATATTAGACGCTATGGATATTACTTTAAATCAACAAGACTCACACTTAGATTCTACTCTAATATGAATCGAACAGAATGTTTATTTATTAATACTATAGTTAGTATATGTCAAACTTTTAAAAAGCAATAGTGAAAATATTTTGGGAATAATAACATTCTAATATAACAAAGCAATCAAAATTTTGTAAATAAACGTTTAAGCAGGAGTGTTGATATGAATATTTTAATTGTTACTGAAAAATTTAAAATTGGTGGTCTTGAACGTAGTATTCTCAAACAGATTAAATATTTGGAGGATAATGGTCATAATGTATATTTAGCTATTAGGGAATATGATAATCATAATTTAATTGAAAATAGAAAAAATATATTATACCTACCGGAAAAAATGTTTGCTAGTGCAGAAGTATTAATTAAATTTGTTGAAAAAAATAATATTAATATAATTCATGCACACCCATTTAATACTATATTATGTAGTATTTTCGCTAGTCAAGTTACCCAAATTCCAATGGTATATACTGTGCATGGACTAAGCTCTTTAAATTATACTCATAGACTAGAAGATGATATTCTTATTAGATATTTTATCGGTGAAGTTCAGCCGAATATTTTTAGTGTTTCCCAATATTATACCAAGTTTCTAAAAGAAGGATATTTTAATGAAAAAACCACGTATCTTCCTAATTCTATAGATATGGATTCAATTTCTTTAGAGGGAAGAATTGAGGTAAGTAAAGGCATAGGAGTATTTGTTGGAAGATTTTCAGATGATAATGTAAAAGCTTTGAAAAAATTTTATGAGAATAAAAGTAAATATAATTTGTCCAAAGTAGATATCTATGGCCATGGAAATGAATTAGAAAAGTTAATTGAACTAGTGAAACTTTCAAAAGGTTTTTTTGAGTACAAAGGTATTTCTGATAATCCGCTAAAAACAATTGAGAAATATGAGGTTGTTTTGGGTATAGGACAGCAGGTGATGGAAGGAATATCATTGAAGAAAAAAGTGATATTAATAGGTTACGGTAAATTATCAGGGTACTTAAATTACGAAATTTATAATCAAATAAAAGTAAATAATTTTGTAAATCGATTTATTTCAAATAAGGAAAATTTAGAGTTTAATGAAGATGATATTGAATTTATTTTTGAGGATTTTAGTAAAAATTACAACTCAACTAGTGTAAATAAAATATATCTAAATACTTTGATAGATGCGGAATTTGTAAATAATGATTATATAGTTGAGATTTTCCATATGAGAAATTCTGATAGTCTTTTAAATCTATGTAAAGAAAAAATCTTACCTAATACACTTAATCCATACATATTAAATAGTTTAAAGTGGGGAAATAATATTAATACTGGAAATTAATATTTTTTTAAATTCACAAACTAATTATAGGATAGAAGTGTTGTTCTGTGTATTTGATATTACATCAAATCTAATGGGAAAATGAGTGATTAGGTTTACTTTTATGTCCTTTATAAATATTTAGAAAATTCAATAGAATTCCAATAAGTATTAAGGGTACCTTGGTAATAGTGAATTTTATTTGAATGATAATTTTGAGGTGTTCTAAAAGATATGACAACTGTATCAATAGTTTTACCAACATACAATAGAGCGGGAAAGCTAAAAAAAGCTGTGGAAACTTGTTTGAATCAAACTTACAAAGACATCGAATTAATAATTGTTGATGATGGATCAACTGATGAAACTAAAAAGGTAATAGAAAACTTTAATGATTCTAGGATTAAATATTTTTATAAACATAATGAAGGTTTACCTATAGCACTGAATTTTGGTTTTGAGAAATCTAAAGGTAAGTATTTAACATGGACAAGTGATGATAATGAATATTTAGAAAATGCAATTGAAGTTATGGTAAATGAACTAGATAAACATAAAGAACCAATATTTGTATACTCGAATATATACCTTAAAAATGAGAATACAGGGAAGATAAATCTGTTAAATCTAGGTGGAACAAATCGAATGTACATGACAAATTATGTTTATGCGTGTTTTATGTACCATAGAGATATATACCTTGAATTAGGAGGGTACTCATTAGATAAAAGGTTAGTAGAGGATTTTGACTATTGGATCAAAATATATGAAAAATATAAAATGATACATATTCCTCAAGCTCTATATATCTATCTTCAACATGATGACTCATTGACGAATACAAAAAAAGTAGAAATAAATAAGGTTTTAGATAAAGTTTATGAGGAACATCACTGTTTCGATAAAATCTATAACGACATAAATAAATATAGTGGTAGTAGAGATATTTATATTTGGGGAACCGGTACTTTAGGTTCTAGAGTTTACAATGAACTTGCATTAAAGAGAAAACTAAAGATTAAAGGTATGATTGATAATAACATAAAAAGGTCAAACCAAAAGTTTGAAAACAATATAAATATATTTCATTCAAGTGAAATTTCAAATTTTAATACCAAACCATATATAATTATAGCTTCAACTTTTAGAGCGGAAATTGAAATGGATTTACACTATATGGGATTTAAAGTTGATGTTGATTATTATTAAGAATGAGGAGTTATAATGAAAAAAGTTTCCATCGTCATGCTCGCCTGGAATCGAAAAGAAGATGTGCGTGAGAGTTTAACACGAATTGCTGAAATTGAATATGACAACTACGAGGTAATCGTTGTTGACAACGCCTCTACTGACGGTACACAAGAGGTAGTGAAGACAGAGTTTCCACATGTGAATCTCATTGAAATGTCTGAAAATGTAGGGATTAAAGCATATAATGTTGGTTTCGAACAAGCTAAGGGAGATTATATCATTATTATAGATGATGATTCATTCCCTGCAAAAACAGCTATGCGTCGCATGGTAAAGGCATTTGAGCAGGATCCACAGCTTGGTGTATGCGCCTTTGATGTAAGAAATTACTATAACTATGATGATATAAATCAAGATATCGATAATGAAGAAGGTGTAAAAGCCATCCCTCGTGATTATTACATGGGATTCAATGGTGCTGGTGTGGGTGTAAGAAAAGATGTCTTTAAACAAATAGGTTATTACCCAGAAGAGTTTTTCTTATACTTCAATGAAATGGATTGTGCTTATAAAATTTGGGATGCAGGGTATAAGATTGAATTTTTCTCTAATATTGTGTCGTATCATAAGTATTCACCAGCTAATCGTGCTTCTTGGCGAGCGCCGTTCTACTATACACGCAATGCCTTTTGGCTTATTTGGAAGCATTTCCCGACAAATACAGCAATTAAAGCAACAGCTAAGTTAATTTATAATTGTTTTTATTATTCAATGGAACAAAAAACAAATATTTATTTAAAGGCGATGTGGGATGCATTTAAAAATAGTAGTAAGCTTAAAGGGAAACGTAAACCTGTAAGTAAAGAAGTCGTAGAAAAGCTCCGTAACCCTTTAAATATAGCATTTACATTTTATCGTTAGGAAGGACTAATATGACTAAAAGATTATTAATCATTCGTTCGGCTAGTATGCAGCAATTAGATAAAAACCTTCCTGAAATCGTAAAAACATTTCCAGAGTATCAAATTGACATGTTGACACATGAACATAGTGTCAAACTTGTAGAAAAGTATGATGTCATTAAAAATGTGATTGTATATCCATATAATGGTTCTTTCGATGTAAATCGAAAGGTAGACGTTGATACATATGATGCTGTTTTAGTTCCGGTTACGAATTTAAGTGGTTCAAGTTTTTATAATGTATTAAATTTCTCATTGACAATTAAAGCTGAGAAACGATTCATATGTAATCTTGTATCTGAAATTTGGGAAGTTACACCATCAGATATAAAAATGATGAAATTAAAGAGTAATACCATGACTTTGCTTTCTTCCATTGCTACAGCTATATTATTTATACCACTTTGTCTTGTATTACCATTTAAATTAATGTCGATTCAAAGAAAGGAAGATTGACATTGTATAATTATGTGATTGTTGGTGCTGGTTTTGCTGGGGCTGTCATGGCAGAGCGAATCGCAAATGAATTAAATGAAAAAGTGTTAGTAATTGAAAAAAGAAATCATATCGGTGGTAATGCCTTTGATTGCTATGATGATCAAGGAGTATTAATCCATCAATATGGTCCACATATTTTCCATACACGCAATAAGGATGTATGGGATTATTTATCTCAATTTACTGAATGGTATTTATACCATCATGAAGTTTTGGGTGTACTCGATGGTAATCGTGTACCGATTCCATTTAATTTGAATACATTACATACTGTTTTTCCACCGAGCCTTGCTGGTAAATTAGAGGAAAAACTCATTTCAAGCTTTGGTTATAACGTAAAAGTACCAATTTTAAAATTACGTGAAACAGATGATGATGATTTACAATTTTTAGCTGATTATATTTATGAGAAAATATTCTTACACTATACCGTTAAGCAATGGGGAGTGAAGCCTGAGGACCTTGATCCTGCTGTAACAGGGCGAGTACCAGTATATATTTCTCGAGATAATCGTTATTTCCAAGACCGTTATCAAGGAATGCCTAAAAAAGGTTATACTAAGTTATTTGAAAACTTATTCGCGAATAAAAATATTCATGTCATGTTAAATACGGATTATCATGATGTCCTTACTTTTAATAGTGAAAATGGTAGTACGGAATTGTTTGGACAACCATTTAACGGTAAGTTAATCTATTCAGGAAAAGTAGATGAACTATTTAATTATGAATTTGGAGAATTACCATACCGCTCGTTACGATTTGAATTTGAAAGTCTACAGCAAAATGAATACCAAGCAGTTGGTACAGTGAATTATCCAAATGATTATGATTTTACGCGTATCACGGAGTTTAAACATTTAACTGGACAAGATGTGGCAAATACAACTATTGTAAAAGAATTTCCTCAAAGCTATGAAAAAGATGTTCCTGGTAAAGATATTCCGTACTATCCAATTCAAAATGACGATAATCAAGAAAAGTATAGTTTATATAAAAATAAAGCAAAGCAATTTGATAATTTAATCTTACTGGGTCGCTTAGCAGAATATCGTTATTATGATATGGATGCTGTAGTCGCTATGGCTTTAAAAGTTTTTCGAGATAAAGTTAACAAATAATTTACGTATTAATTTAAAATAGAAGGCGAAGACTCTTTTGGAGTTTTCGCTTTTTATCATGAAGGGGGAACATAGTTGAAACTGTTAGTTACAAGTGCAGCGAATAAAGTACCACTGATAGAATGTATAAAAAAAACAGTAAACCTTAATATAATCGCTTCTGATGCGAATCCGAACAATCTCGTGCAATATTTTTCCGATGGGTTTTGGCAAATGCCATTATTAAAGGATTTAAAAATAGAAGAGTTTATTTTATATTGTCAGAAACATCATATTTCATATGTTTTACCAACTAGAGGTCCTGATTTAATATATTTTTCTTCATATAAAAGTCAATTAGAAAGAGAAGGCATATTTGTCCATTCTTCTTCTAATGAATCTTTAATGGTTGCAAATGATAAGTTGAATTTTTTTGATTTTTTACATTCAAAAGGTTTGCCAGCGATCCCAACTTTTACAAATTTAGATAAATTTAAAAGTTCGTCATCTAAGTTTGTTATTAAAGAAAGAAATGGTGCTGGTTCAAAAAATCTTTTTTTGAATTTAAGTTATGAAGAAGTGAAAAGTATCCTCCCTACAATTGAGGCACCCATTATTCAACCTATGATCACTGGTGAAGAATATAGTATCGATGTGTATGTTTCAAGAAATAAAAAGGTAAAGGCTGCCGTGGTACGTAAACGTTCACTTGTTATGGATGGGGAATCCCAAATTACTGAAATTGTCGATCATCCTCGATTAGAAAGTTTAATAAAGGAGACGGCAATTGCTTTAGAACTTGAAGGGCATGTTATGTTCCAAGCATTTGAAGATGACCAGGGAAAGCTATGGATTATTGAATGCAATCCTCGAATTGGTGGGGCTTCCACATTAAGCATTTATGCAGGTCTTGATACATTTAATTGGTGGATTGCAGAATGTAATGGAGAAAATATTGATGATTGGCCAGTTGAGATTAAAAATGTAAAACAAATAAGATATAAGAAGGATTTAATTTTATGAAAAAAGTAATTGTATTTGACATGGATGATACACTTTACGATGAATTTGAATTTGTTAAAAGTGGTTTTCGAGCAGTTAGTACATTTTTAAATGAACAATTTGGAATCATTGAGAGTGAATCATATCAATGGATGTGGAATCGACTTCAAAAACAAGGTCGAGGTGCGATATTTGATGATTTATTAAAAGAATATGGTCTGTATAAAAAAACATTGGCTAAAAAATGTGTTTCAATTTATCGGTTACATAAACCAACTATTCAACTTCCTAATGAAACCATTGAAGTTTTAAAACAGTTGGAGAACTTTCCACTTTACCTTGTTACAGATGGCAACAAAATTGTACAAAATAATAAAGTGCAAGCTTTAGAATTAGAGAAATATATGAATAAATGTTTTATTACATATAGATATGGGTTGAAGCATAGTAAACCATCTCCACATTGTTTCCAATTAATAGCGAAACAAGAAAAGGTTGAACCTGAACATATTGTATATATTGGGGATAATCCGTCAAAAGATTTTGTTGGTATCAAACCTTTAGGATTTAGAACGATAAGAATAATGACAGGGCAGCATGTAAATAAACAACTGCCTGAGGAATTTGAGGCAGATATTCGTATTCAATATATTTCTGAGCTGCCAAATGCATTAAAAAAATTATGGCCAGAAATTGAGGTATAACTATGAAAACTATTGTTATTATTCAAGCAAGAATGGGTTCATCCCGCTTACCAGGGAAAGTTCTGAAAGCCCTTGGAGATACAGATGTATTATCATATGATATAGCACGTTGTAGGGCAATTAAAGGTGTGAGTGAGGTAATTATTGCAACTTCCGAATTGTCACAAGATGATGCAATTGCAAAATGGTGTGAAGAGCATAATGTGGCATATTTCCGTGGTTCTGAAGATGATGTATTAGACCGCTATGTTCAGTGTGCTAAGGGGTATAATCCTGACTATGTTATGCGTGTTACTTCCGATTGTCCGTTCGTAGATTATGAAATGGCGAGTGAAATTGTTTCGTTAATGGAGAAAGAACGTAAAGATATTGTGCTTGTAGACGGTGATTTGCCTCGTGGGTTGGTTGTAGAATTAATATCATTTGAAGCTTTACAGCGAATACACTCTATCGGAAAAGAAAATAGACATCGAGAACATGTCACATATTATGCATATGAATTTCCCAACGAGTTTAAATCGGTAACTTATAATGCACCTTCCAATCGTATTGCGCCCGAACTACGTATCACGTTAGATACTGAGGAAGATTATGCATTACTTTACGAGATAGCAAAACATTTCAACAACCCTCTAGTTTCAAGCGCAGAGGTGATTCAATTTTTAAAACAACATCCTGAAATCGCTAAACTGAATGCACATATTGAACAAAAGCCGGTGATTTGATTTGAAAAAAATAATTATTCGAACAGATGCATCAGTAGAAATAGGCAGTGGACATGTAATGAGATGTCTAACAGTGGCAAAGTATTTACAAGAATACGATTGTAAAGTGAAGTTTTTCATGAAGCAACTTCCTGGAAATTTAATTGATTATGTAAAAGAAGAAGGCTTTGTTAATATAACACAAATTGAAAAAGCTGATTTATATATTATTGATCACTACGGAATTGACGAAGTATGGGAAAAACAAGTTCGTCCATTTACCAAAAAAATTGCCGTTATCGATGACTTAGCAAATCGTAGACATGATTGTGATTTGCTAATGGATCAAAATGTAGTGCCAAACTTTGAAATGCGTTATGAAAATTTAGTGCCTAAAAACTGTGTTAAGCTTCTTGGACCAGGCTATTTAATTATGCGCGACGAATTTATCGAGGCAAGGAAACATCTTCGAGATCGGAATGGAGAGATTAAGCGACTATTAGTATTTATGGGTGGAACTGACCCTACGAATGAAACAATGAAAGTATTACAAGCTCTTGATGAATTTTCCTTTGCTCATATTGATATTGTAGTGGGGAATGGAAATGTTCAAAAGGACAACATTCATTTAATATGTAAGGAAAAGGGCTATAACTATCATTGTCAAATTAATTATCTCGCTCAGTTGATGCAACTAGCGGATTTTTCTATTGGAGCAGGTGGAACAACAACATGGGAGCGTTGTTATGTTGGGCTCCCTTCATCTTGTACAATTGTTGCCGATAATCAAATTGTATCAACTAAATTTGCAGCTAAGCTAGGAGCTATCATTAACCTCGGTTGGCATGAACAGGTTACGGTTGATACTTATAAGCAATTATTAAAAGATTTGAAAATTGAAGGCTTAAGTGAAAAAGGCATTCAATTAACGGAAAATAAACAGCCAAATGCTTGGGTCCATAAAATATTGGAGTTGATAAAATGATTAAAATTGGAAATAGGGAAATTGGTCGACATACAAAACCGTTTATTATTGCAGAAATGTCAGGTAATCATAACCAATCGCTAGAGCGTGCGCTACGATTAGTAGAACTTGCAGCTGAAGCAGGGGTAGATGCATTAAAGCTTCAAACGTATACACCTGATACAATTACTTTAGATGTACATACTGGAGAGTTTTTTATTACAAATGATGCTAACCTTTGGAAAGGTCAATCTTTATATAATCTTTATAAGGAGGCTTATACGCCATGGGAGTGGCATAAACAGATTTTTGATAAAGCTAAAGAACTAGGTTTACTAGCATTTAGTTCTCCTTTTGATGAAACAGCGGTTGATTTTTTAGAAACATTAGATGTTCCCGCTTATAAAATTGCATCTTTTGAAAATGTGGATATTCCTCTTATACGCAAGGTTGCTCGTACCGGCAAACCTATTATCATTTCTACTGGCATGGCTACTGCTGCAGAGTTAGACGAAGCTGTTAGAACTGTTCGAGAAGAAGGAAATGATCAAATTATATTATTAAAATGTACAAGCACATATCCTGCCTCTCCATCTAATACAAATTTAGCAACAATTCCACATATGCGAGATTTGTTTGGAACTGAAGTTGGATTATCAGACCATACAATGGGTGTGGGGGTGTCTGTTGCTGCTGTAACTCTAGGTGCTACAGTTATCGAAAAGCATTTTACTACATCACGTGCAGAAGGCGGCGTTGATTCCGCTTTTTCAATGGAGCCACATGAGTTGAAAATGCTTGTTGAAGAGACAGAAAGAGCTTGGCAAAGTTTAGGGCAAATTAAATATGGTCCTACAAAGGCTGAAGAGGCTTCCTTAGAACATCGCAGATCCTTGTATATAGCAGCTGACTTAAAAGCTGGCGATGTATTAACGAAGGAAAATGTACGTGATGTTAGACCAGGGTTAGGATTGCCAACTAAATATTACGATTTAGTTATAGGAAAAACAATTAAAAAGGATGCTTCAAAAGGTACACCTTTAAGTTGGGATTATTTATTATAAGTGAGGTATTAGTATGAGGGTTGTCATTTATTTAGGTGGATTTATGTATAATAGCGCCAATGAGTTTTCTTATGCTATTGGTGAAAGTATGATGAAGAATGGTATTGATGTTAAATATGTTGATCTTCTCTCGGAAAATAGAGGAGAATTATTAAATAATGCATTTTCTGAAAAAGTTGACTTTGTTTTGTCATTTAATGGAATTGGTTGTGATATAAAAATCGGCCATGAATCATTATACAATGAATTAAATATACCCTTTGTATATTACCTTCTTGACCACCCAAGTCATCATAAGGGACGTTTAATGGTTCCTATAAATAAGAAGATCATCATCTGTTTAGATAACTCGCATGCTGATTATGTAGAGATGCATCCTGAAATTACAGGAATAACAACGTTTATTCCTACAGCCGCAAGGTATGAAGGATCGAATTATTTAAATACTGAGAAAAAATACGATATTGTTTTCACTGGTTATTTAAAGACTCAAGAGGAACTGGATAAATTATTTCCACAGAGTATGATTGATGTGAAAAAATACTTAGATAATTTAGTTTTACATAAAAGAGATATATACATTGATCAAGATGTTATAAATATGGTTAAATCCATTCCAGATTTAAATTATGTATATGAAACTACTTATTTTGATATGGACAGTTTAATTAATCAATGTGATTTTTACGTTCGTGGTGTTAAACGTAATTTTGTAATTGAGGAGCTATTAAAAAGAGGCTTAACAATTGATTTCTATGGAGCAATTTCAAATAGTCACGAATTTCTTAATTATCCTAATCTCCATAACAACGGAATGGTGGATTATAAGGACTTAGATAATGTTTATGCCGAAGCTAAAATTGCTTTAAATATTATGCCTAATTTCCCAGAGGGAGGGCATGACCGATTATTTATGAGTATGGTTCATGGCGCTATACCATTAACAGATTGCAATGTATATTTAGAGCAAAAAATCCCTCAGGGTTTAATCTATTTTAATTATCCTCATGTTGAGGAAACAATCCTAGAAATAAATAAAGTTATTAATGACGATGATTACAGAAAAACATTGCAAGTAGCAAATTATAATGAAGTAATAGAAAATCATACTTGGATAAATCGTTTATCAGAACTTTTATATGTTTACAAAGAATCTGTTGCATATTGGAAAGACATGGAGAAATGACCGTTATGAGTGAATTAGAAAAAATGGATGAATTATTTGATCGCTTATTTCCTATAATGCGAAGTATTACAGGAGAAGGTGTTCGAGAAACCATTCGTATATTGCAAGAGTATCTACCTATTAAAATGGAAGGTATTCCTTCAGGAACAGAAATTTTTGACTGGGAGATACCTAAAGAGTGGGTTATTCGAGAAGCATGGATTAAAGATGAGTTTGGGAACAAAATTATAGATTTAGCTGACTTGAACCTACATGTGGTAAATTATAGTGAACCAATTGATGAATGGATGTCATTAGCAGAATTAAAAAAACATGTTCACACTATTCCTTCACAACCTAAGGCGGTGCCCTATGTAATTTCTTATTATAAAGAACGATGGGGATTTTGTATGAGTCAAGAACAATTAGACTCTCTACCGGAAGGAAATTATCACGCATATATTGATAGCGAAAAAATTAACGGTGAACTTAATATTGCACAAGCTGTTTTACCAGGGAAGTCTGATAAAGAGGTTTTGATAAGTACTTATATATGCCACCCTTCTATGGCAAATAATGAATTGAGTGGTCCGCTAGTTGCTACTTTCTTATATAACCGTTTGAAACAATGGGAAAATCGAGAGTTAACCTATCGTTTTGTATTTCTTCCAGAAACGATTGGTTCAATCAGTTTTTTGTGGAAGTATCATGAACACTTACGAAAAAAAATCTATTCTGGTGTCGTATTAACATGCTTAGGTGGAAAAAATCATCGTTTATCTTTTAAACAACCACGATTAGAAAATACACCTATGGATATTTTAATTAACCATTTAAATGAACGAGAAAAATACGAGATGCCAATACGACGATTTACCCCATTATTCGGATCCGACGAGCGTCAATACTGTTCGCCCGGGTTTAACTTCCCAGTAGGTCAATTTTCAAAAATGATTTATGGACAATATCCTGGTTATCATAATTCTCTTGATACAAAAGAAGAGATGACAATCGAAGCTTTATTAGAAAGTGTCAATGAAATTGAGTATCTTCTAAAACTTCAAGAATTAAACGGTTTTTATATCAATCTAAAACCATTTGGTGAGCCTAAATTAGGGAAATATGATCTTTATCCTGACATTAATACGCCAACTATTTGGGGGCGTTCAAATAGTAATAAGATTGACGGACGTCAACAACTTAACCAAATTTTGACTTTATTAAACTATTCAGACGGAAAGCATCGATTAACTGATTTAGCAAAAACATTAAATTATAAACTTGAGGATTATGAAATATCAATAGAAACATTAAAGGAACATGGTTTGCTTGCCGGTCCTTTTTATGAAGAAAAGGAGTTATTCGAATGAAGATTATATTATTAACAGGTTCTCATCCTAGACATCTTTATATAGTGAATAAATTAGCTGAATTAGGAATAGTAGCTGCACATGTAATGGAAATAAGAGAATCGTTTGTCCCTCAACCACCTGTAAATCTTGAGGAAATTGATCGAAATAACTTCATTCGTCATTTTAAGGATCGTGATGAAGCTGAAAATCGCCATTTTTATGGTCATACACAGGTTCATAGAGATATTCCTACCTTACAAGTATCATTGCAAGAATTAAATAGTGAAGATACGATTTCTTGGATAAAAGAACAGCAATTTGATATAGCAATCAGCTATGGTGTTCATAAATTAAATAATGAATTACTAGAGGTTTTAGGAGAACACGCCTGGAATATTCATGGTGGTCTTTCGCCATGGTATAAAGGGAATACTACTTTATTTTGGCCATTCTATATGCTTCGACCAAATTGGGCTGGGATGACAATACATCGGCTTTCAGCAAGACTTGACGCTGGCGATATTGTTCATCATGCAGTACCAACACTCGAGTATGGTGATGGTTTACACGATGTTGCGTGTAAAGCGGTAAAGCAGGTTGCAATAGATTTAGGCAAAATACTTACAACGATCCCTCTAGATGAAATTCAATATTCACCGCAAAAGGGAAACGGGAAGCTATGGGTTGGAACAGACTGGATACCGCAACATTTGCGATTTGTCTATAATACCTACAATAACGATATTGTAGATCAATTTTTAGATGGAAAATTACCAAAATTTGATCCGCCTATTATTTCGGCATTTCAAAAAGGAGAAAAGTAATGGAGAAACTACCTGAATTTTTATCCTATGGACGTCAATTAATTGATGAAGATGATATACAAACAGTGATTGAAACATTACGATCCCCTTTTTTAACACAAGGGCCAAAAATTAAAGAATTTGAACAAGCTATCGCAGATTATGTTGGTGCTAAATATGCGGTTGCATATAGTAACGGTACGGCTGCGCTCCACGGGGCATGTTATGCTGCAGGAATTGAAGAAGGTGATGAAGTTATCACAACACCTATTACCTTCGCTGCAAGTGCAAATTGTGTGCGCTATATGGGGGGGACTGTTGTATTTGCTGATATAGATAAGGAGACCTATAATATTGACCCATTAGAAATTGAGAGAAAAATTACTCCTAAAACAAAAGCCATTATTCCTGTGGACTTTACGGGTCAGCCTGCAGATATGGACAAAATTATGGAGATTGCCAAAAAAAATAACCTTGTTGTTATTGAAGATGGGGCACATTCTCTTGGTGCTGAATATAAAGGGGAAAAAGTCGGTACTTTTGCTGATATGACGATGTTCAGTTTTCATCCCGTTAAGCCAATAACTACGGCTGAAGGCGGGATCATTGTAACGAATAGTGAAGAATTCTATAAAAAGCTTCTATTATTCCGAAGCCATGGGATTGAAAAAACTCCTTATTCATTAGAACAGGGAGATTGGTACTATGAAATGACAGATTTAGGCTTTAATTATCGTATGACGGATTTACAGGCAGCTCTAGGATTATCTCAATTAAATAAACTAGAAACTTTTTTGGAAAGACGTCGTAAAATTGCTCAACTATACAATGAAGCGTTTAAGAAAATCCCAGAGATCACAATACCGAAACAGTTAGAAGCTACTAACTCCGGTTGGCATCTTTACATGATTCAACTAGATGAAAAGATCGACCGTAAAGAAATTTTTAATAAAATGCGAGCGCAAAACATTGGTGTCCATGTCCATTACATACCTGTATATTGGCATCCTTATTATCAAAACTTAGGATATGAAAAAGGTATTTGTCCAGTTGCAGAGAATTGGTATGATAGGGCTTTAACGTTACCTATCCATCCAAATATGACGGATGATGATGTCCAACTTGTAGCCAAGAACTTAATTGAATTAGTTAAAAACTAAAAACTAAGCACTCAATGATATATTCATCATTTATTTCTTTAATGATTGTAATGTAGTCATGAGGGTGTTTAGTTTTTTATTTACTTTTTTCACCATCTTTCTATGTAATTTTTAATTTAGTATCCGATATAAAAACAAATGAACTATATGCGCTTGTAAATCAAGGAGGATGACTGTATGCGTATTTTGTCACAATCTGCTGTTGACACTCAGACAGTATCAAAGACGGTACAAAGTTCAACAGTTGAAAATATCGCAAAGCAAGGAAGCTTAGATGATACAACAATGCAAATACAACAGGGCTATGAAAAGAATGAAGTAACAGAAGAAAAGCTAGAAAAAGCTGTTAATTCATTAAATGAAATCCTAGAAATCAATCATAATTCTTCTAAATTTGTCTATCATGAGGGGCTTGATCGTTATTTTGTTCAAGTTGTAAATAAAGACACTGAAGAAGTTGTAAAAGAAATTCCACCTAAGAAATTGCTCGATGCCTTTTATGAAATGCAAAAACTAGTTGGAATGATTGTAGATGAAAAAATATAACAATAATTGGAGGTTATATAAATGGTGACACGTATTGGTGGTTTAGCGTCAGGGATGGATATTGATTCTATCGTTGAAAAACTGATGCAGGCGGAACGCGCCCCGTTAAACAAATTACAACAAAATAAAACAGTTTATGAATGGACACGAGATGCATACAGAGATATCAATACAAAGTTAAAAACATTTGATACGTATTTATTTGATAACTTTGCACTTTCTAGTAATTTTACGAAAAAAAAGTCGACTATTACTGGTATAAATAGTGATAAGTTAACTATAACACCTGCATCAAATGCTTCTGGAACATTAAATATTCAAGGGGTAAAACAACTTGCAACTGCGGCAACTACAGGGGCAGTTAATGTAGCACAAACTTCGTATCGTAATGCAATAGGAACAGACAAACTTGTAGATATTGGGTTTACTGCGCAAACGATAAATTTTAAAGTGGATGGCATTGATAAAAGTATTACCATTGATGAAACTACAACTGTTGATAGCTTTATCTCTGACTTAACATCTAAGGGCCTTGATTCATCTACTTATAATTCAAGTACTGGTCAATTCTCAATAGGAGCAAAAACTGCTAAAGTTGAAGTCTCAGATCAAGCTAGTGCGGAGTATCTTCGAGAGCTAGGATTTGGTACAGGTTACAGAGCTGAAGCACTTAAAGTCGGAGAGAACCTTGCCAAAAAAAGTACCACTTTCACAGAATTAGGAATAACATTACCTGCCTCATTCAATTATGAAATAAATGGAGAAATCAAATCAATCGATTTAAGCTCTTTAAGTGGAACTTCGACAATCGATAACTTACTAACAGAATTGAATAAGTCAGGTTCAGACATTACTGCTAGTTTTAATGAGACTACAGGGAAGTTTGCAATTGCGGGGGCGAATGGAAAGACTTTACAAGTATCAGAGTCTTCTTCTAGTCTACTTTCACAATTAGGTGTTTATCAATCCGTAAGTGGACAGTCAGTTGCATTTAATGAGGTTGCAGATGAAACACCATCGACTCCAACAGGTTCAACTATATTAAAACATATTGGAATATTAGATGACGGTAAATTTAAATTAAATACTGTTCAAGCCGATGGGAAGATGAAAGAAACAATTATTGAGTTTAAAGCAACGGATACTATTGATTCTTTAATTAAAAAAATTAACTCTTCAGGTGCTGGTGTTACAGCTTTATTCTCAAATGGCCAAATGTCTATCACCGCTAGCAATACTGGAGCGAATAAAGACGGGGCAACTAGCGAAATTCAGCTGCTAACAACATTTAAAAAAACTGTTGATGGTGAAACAACTACAGAAATAGATAATTCCGGGCAATCACTATTTAATAAACTTGGATTTGCAATAGATGCGACAAGTACAGATACTACTTTTGATTTAGCTACTACAGGTGGTAGAAACGCAGAGTATATGGTAAATGGTTTAGAAATGAGCAGTCAAACAAATACCTTTAATGTTTCTGGATACTCAATTCAACTAAATGGGACGTTTAACTATAGTGGAACAAGTTATGATACAAGTGTACCTGGCGTCTCAGTTACATCATCAAATGATACTGACGGTATGATGGAAAAAATTAAAGAATTTGTAACGACGTATAATGGGTTAATAACAGATTTGAATAGTACAATAAAAGAACCAAAATATCGGGACTACCAACCTTTGACTGATGAACAAAAAGAAGATATGTCGGAGGATGAAATAAAGCTTTGGGAAGAGAAAGCCAAAAGTGGTATGTTGCGTAATGATTCAATTATACGTGACGGCATGTCTAGCCTACGTTTGAATTTCTCTTCTTCAGTTGGCGCTTTAAATGATAAGACAATCGATGCTTTGGCTGAAATTGGAATTACTACTTCCAAATCCTATAATGATGGTGGAACGTTAGTTATTGATGAAACGAAATTACGTGCCGCATTAGAAAAAGATTCTGAACAAGTGGCTAAAATCTTTACCCAAACAGGTTCTAAAGATGCAACTGAGACAGATCCAGCAACTGGTTTAACTAAAAAAGTGGACACACGCGGAATTGTTCAAAGATTACGTGATTCAATTGATACATTTGAGTTAAATATTGAGAAAAAAGCTGGTCGTTCAACGATGACTGACCACCAATATTCTATTGGTAAAAGAATGCTTGATATCGAAGAGCGTATCGAACGTTTACAAGATCGTTTGGTTAGTGTAGAAGAGCGTTATTGGAGACAGTTCACAGCGATGGAACAAGCCATTAATAAGGCAAATAGCCAAGCTACACTATTTGCACCAGCATATTAATATGAGGTACGTCTAATGGATAAGACACAGCAATTGGTACAAACTTCTGCATTACTTTTTAAACATCTTGCTGAAATACCAACTGGCGAAAAACGGACTCAATATATAGAAACAATTAATCAATTGTTAGACAATCGTGGTTTATTAATTGAACAGCTAAGAAATGAAGGTTTTCAGATGGATGAAAACGATAAGACCCATGCTACTTTAGCTAAATTGGACAATGGTATTCGTGAACGTCTAGATTTGGTTATGCAAGCTATCAAACAAGATATGAAAGATCTTCAAAACACTAAAAAGCACGAAAGACAATATATGAATCCATATTCTTCAGTACAAGTAATGGATGGTAAGTACTACGATAAGAAAAAGTAATGATACAGATTAAAGCCCTTAAAAGGAGTGTCAATTTTGGCAGTACAAAATTCCGCACTAAATGCTTACAAACAAAATAGTGTAACTACAGCTTCACCTGGAGAATTGACGTTAATGTTATATAACGGTTGTCTAAAATTCTTGTCACAGGCAAAAAAAGCGATGGAAGATAAAAATATACAAAACAAAAATACAAATCTTCAAAAAGCACAAGCCATTATTCATGAATTAATGTCCACATTAAATATGGACTATGACATTTCAAAGCAAATGTTACCATTATATGAATATATGAATCGTCGTCTTCTTGAAGCAAATCTTAAAAACGACACAACAATTATTGACGAGGTAATTGGCCTCACTACAGAATTCCGAGATACATGGAAGCAAGTGATCCAAATTACACGTCAGCAACAATTTAGCAATAGCCAACAAGTATAATAAATCTCCATCTATTATAAGCCCCCCTGAATGAGTACTTTAAAAAGTATTGATTCGGGGGTGTTTTTTATTAGAGAATCATCCCTTCTAAAACTCATAAAATAGTCCCTCTATAAGAAAATCGTTACAATTATTTGAACAAGCTTTGCGAAAAATGTCGAAAGATGAGATAAAATAGTCGACATTTTTTCGGAACAATTTGATAATAAAGGTAAATAATTGATTATATTGTAGGGGGATTTTCCTATGATTTTTAAACGACAAGAAGGTTTTCGCTTTGTCTTTAATGAACCAATTGAAGCGAGTTTCGTCGTAATTAGTACAGGTGAAAAAAGCGATGCACAAAAAATCAAGCATTCTTGTAAAATTTTGGATTTAAGTGCTCGTGGTTTAAAGATTTATACTGAGGCCGAAATTGGTGAATATAAAAATAAGCCATTTTCACTTGAGATTCATTTCGTTCTTGATGTGACACAAATTCATGCGGTTGGCGAAATTATTTGGTCAAGACCTTTTGGATGAATATTGCATCCTAAATAAGCCACTTGTGCGGAACTTTGAGCCACTC
>NZ_JPVQ01000028.1 GCF_000772965.1 Ureibacillus massiliensis 4400831 = CIP 108448 = CCUG 49529
GAAATGAACCTAAAAGGACCGGGCATGGTTTTCGCCCGGTTTTTCTTATTTGTAGAATAAGGAATTTAATGGTAAATTATGCAATATGAATATAAAACTATTTAGAAAAGATGTGATTAATTGGAAACTGGTTATTTGGAAAATAAAATTGTGAAATTGAAACCAATGGAAATGGAAGATGTGGATGATATATTTGCAGTAGCTTGTTATGATGAAATCTGGACACATATGTCTATTACAGTTAAAAATCGTGAAGATGTTATAAAATATGTAGAGAGTGCATTAACTTTAAAAAAAGCTGGTGTTGAGTTTCCTTTTGTGATCATTGATGCATTTACTAATAAAATTATTGGTGCTACAAAGCTAATGGACATTAACGAGCATCATAAAAGAGGCGAAATAGGCTTTACTTGGTTAACCCCAGATTATTGGAGAACGTCAATCAATACAAATTGTAAATATTTATTATTAACCTATTGTTTTGAGCATCTAGGGTGGCAAAGAGTTCAAATTAAAACAGATCACGAAAATATCCGTTCTCAAAAAGCTATTGAACGAATTGGTGCAAAAAAAGAAGGAGTTTTACGTAACCATATGATAAGGAAAGACGGAACGAGTAGACATACGGTTATGTTTAGTATAACGTCTGACGAATGGACTAAAGAGATTAAAGCTCATTTGGAAAATCTTTTAGAAAAATGACAATAATTATCGTAAAGTTGGCAATAATTTTATCTAAATATTGTTGATTATAATTTATAATGGTATTTACGAGGTTAAAACAAGGAGAATATTTAATGGGAGAAAAAGAAAAATCAACTAAGAAAGAATTATTTTCTTGGGTCATTGCCATCGTATTTGGAATAGTTATTGCTTTCGTTTGTCGAGAATATGTTTTCTCACCTGTAGTAGTAAAAGGAGCATCAATGATTCCGACCTACGAAAATAAAGATGTGATTATTGTAAGTAAAATTAGCAATATTGATCGTTTTGATCATGTAGTTTTCAAAGCGCCTTATGAGGATGAATATTACATTAAGCGTGTGATAGGATTACCTGGAGATACTGTAGAAATGAAAGAAGATGTTTTAATTGTTAACGGTGTGGAGTACGAAGAACCATATGTAAATCGCAAAACAGAAACGCCGATGCAGCAACGAATTACGGAAAACTTTACATTAGAAGAATTGACTGGGGAAAACAAAGTTCCTGAAGGATTTATTTTTGTATTGGGCGATAACCGATTGAAAAGTGCTGATAGTCGCCATTATGGACTTATACCGATCGATTCAATACTAGGTGAATCAAAACTACGAATATTTCCCTTCCAAAGTATAAAATTATTTTGGTAGGGATGATTACATACCTTCTACATTTTATGTGGAAGGTTTTTTGATGCAATAAAAAACTAGTAATTGATTATTTATTTTGAATTTTCATCCTCTTATACACTATTTTTCATTTATAATAACAATAATATGAATTTAGGTTGCACTAGGGGGAGATTAAAGATGGTAGAAATGGAAATGGTATCTGTTATCCGAAATAAAAAGTATTTATTAAAAGATATTAACTGGTCGATTAAAAAGAGAGAACATTGGTGTTTATTCGGTTTAAACGGGTCGGGCAAAACGACATTACTTAATGTGATAAATGGTTATGTCTATCCGACAAAAGGTAAGGTAACGGTTTTAGGAAACGAATTTGGGAAAACAAGTATTCCTGATTTACGTAAAGAGATAGGTATTGTTAGTTCGTCTATAAAACACGAGTTCCATATTAATCATAGTGTATTAAGTATAGTATTAAGTGGGAAATTTGCATCGATTGGTTTATATGAGGCAGTTGAACAAAAAGATGTGGATTTCGCTAGAAGCCTTATGGAAATGTTAAATTGTCTTCATTTAGAAGATGAGGAATATGGCGTATTATCCCAGGGAGAAAAACAGAGGGTACTAATTGCGAGAGCGTTAATGTCGCAACCTAAAATTTTAGTTTTAGATGAGCCATGTAACGGTTTGGATATTATAGCGAGAGAAGAATTGCTCCTATTTATCGAAAAAGTAGCGAACCAAGAAAATGGTCCAACCTTAATATATGTTTCTCATCATGTAGAAGAGGTATTGCCATGTTTTACCCATAGTCTATTGTTAGAAAAAGGAGAAGTATATACGCAGGGGTTAACAAAAGAGGTATTTAATGAAGTAACTTTATCAAATTTTATCGGTCGTGAAGTATCGGTTCAATTAGAAAATGAAAGAACATGGATTGCATTAAAGTAAAAAAAGAGACAGAAAAATGCTCGTTATTGTTAGGTTACATAACAATAATGGGCATTTTTATTTGTCTAATTTTATTGGAATTTATCAGACTAGAAATTAAATTTTAAAGTGTGCATTAATTTGACCTTTAATTAGGTTTGTCCGAATATTACTGTTATTTAGTTGTTGTTCGCGTTTTTTTAGTTCTTTCCGAATTTCGCTCGTCCAAACACCTTCCTCAAGATGATTGGCGATTTCGATTAAAGTTTCAACATCTTGAAAGGAGTATTTCCTTAAACCTGTCTTCGTACGTTCAGGAAAAATAAGCTGTCGTGATTCATAATACCTAATTTGTCGTTCGGTTAATCCCGTTAATTCGCTCACTGTACCAATAGATATTACTTTTTTATCTTTATACGAGGCGTCATTATATGTCATTTCATTCACACTCCCCTTTTAAGAATATTCAGAAAATTAAAGTCTATAAATATTTTACATTTATTTCTATGTATTAACAACTGTATTTTTAATTTCATGTAAAAAAAGTTAACAAAATAACAATTAAAATCCACTTTTTTTAATGATGAACATAAAATATCCGTAAAATAATTAGATTACAAAGATATTACAAAAAAGTATGTTAGAAATCCTAACAACATTAATGATATTTGCAATTTACAAAATTATACTTAAATAGAACTAGTTCAAAACTAGTAAAAAAAGAAAAATAGAATTAGGGGGTTAACTATGAAGTTTAAAAAATCAGTAGGTTTACTTCTATCTAGTGCTTTAACTGTTGGGATATTGGCTGCTTGCTCTTCTGGTGGTTCATCATCTACAACTGAACCAGAATCAACAGGTACGGAAACAGAAACGGAAACAAGTGGTGAAAATACGGTTATTAAAATCGCTACTCAATCACCTTTATCAGGTGGCTCTGCAATTTTAGGGGAAGCATTAAAATTAGGTGCTCAATTAAAATTAGAAGAAGAAATTGCGAAGTTTGAAGAATTAGGCTATACGCTTCAGCTTGAACCGTATGATGATCAAGGAGACCCTAAAAAAGGTGTATCTAACGCGAACATTATTGGTACAGATGATGCTATCTATGGTGTAGTGGGACATTTAAACTCAGGTGTACAAATCCCATCTACTGAAGTTTACGAGAAATACAATATCGTAAGTGTATCTCCTGCAGCAACAGCTACAGACGTAACGGATCGTGGATTAAGTACAGTTAACCGTATTGTTGCTCGTGATGACTTCCAAGGTCCTGCTGGTGCAGAGTTTGCTGTCAATGAATTAGGTGCAAAGGCAATTTTTGTTATCAACGATAAAACAGCTTACGGTGTAGGGTTAGCAGATGCGTTTAGAGATGCTGCAGCTGAGCTAGGTGCTGAAATCGTAGGCGAAGGATCTGTAACAGTTGGTGAAAAAGACTTTAACGGTGTAATCAACCAAATTACAACTGCTAAACCTGATTTAGTATACTTTGGTGGTTTATATTCTGAAGCAGGTATTTTAATTAAACAAGCTCGTGATAAAGGATTAGATATTCCATTCATGGGTGGAGATGGACTTGACTCTTCTGGTTTAGTTGATATTGCTGGGGATTCGGTCATTGGTACTTATATTACTTCTGTAGCTGGTAGCTCTGAAACATCGGAATCTGGTAAAGCATTCGTTGAAGCATACCGTGCTGCTTTCAATAAAGAACCAGAATCATACTCTGTTTATGGCTATGATGCAATGGGCGTATTATTACAAGGTTTAGAAAATGCGATTACTGATAATGGAGGAGAACTTCCTTCTAAAGCGGATGTAGCAGCCGCTGTTCGTGCTATTCAAAACTTTGAAGGTGCGTTAACTACAGTATCATTTGATGAAAAAGGCGATAACGTAAACGCAAAAGTATTCATTTACGAATTCGCAGAAGCTGCTTATCCTCCAGTACAAGTTGGGGAAGTAAGTCAATAATAGTTAATTAAAATGTAGAAAGGGTGTTGAGATCGTTCCTATTTTTCTCAACACTTTTTCTATACATAAATTAATAGTGATATGAAATTGACTTTAGTTTTCTCTCGAATAATTAAATTTTATATTTACCTTTTTAAATTACTTGCAAAATAAATTAATGAACTAGTTTAAGTGATTATAATATGAAGGAAATAAATAGAGATATAAATGCTATTATGGAAAGTTGAGTTTAGGGAGGGTTAAGTATGCTTCAAGATATGTTAATTAGTTTGCCTCAGGTTTTAATTGATGGACTTGCTCTTGGTGCTGTTTATGCCGTAGTAGCCCTTGGTTACACGATGGTTTATGGTATTTTACAGTTAATCAACTTTGCACACGGTGAAATCTTTATGACGGGTGCATATATCGGAACTGCATTATTTATTTTAATTATGGGTATGAGTTGGACAAGTGCAATCCCGCAGTTAATCGTATTTATCGTTGTACTTTTAATATCAGCAGGTTTAGTTGGACTATTAGGGGTTGGAATCGAAAGGGTTGCTTATAGACCTCTACGAAATACGCCTCGACTTATCCCATTAATTACTGCGATTGGTATTTCATTTATTTTACAGGATGTTGTTCGATTTATAGCTGAAATGATGAACGGTGGTACTTATATTTTAACAGGACCTTCATTATTTACAGGTCAGGTGACGATTGGTTTCTCATCTATAAGTAGTTTGTTTAACGATGCTAGTTTCAAAATTTCATTTATTATTATGATTGTTACAGCAATTTTAATGATGGTTGCATTAGATTTCTTCGTTAATCGTACTAAATGGGGAACAGCAATCAGAGCAGTTTCCTTAGATCGTGAAACTGCATCTTTAATGTCAATTAATGTGAATAAAGTAATTTCTACTACATTTTTTGTTGGTTCTGCGTTAGGTGGCGCAACAGGTGTTCTTTTTGCTATGCAATATGGAACAATTGACCCGTATATTGGATTTATCCTAGGATTAAAAGCATTTATTGCTGCGGTATTAGGTGGAATTGGTAATATCCGTGGTGCAATGATTGGTGGTTTATTGCTAGGCTTAATGGAGATGTTTGCTGCTGCCAATTTAACAACTCTAACAGGTGGAATCCTTGGTGCAGAATATAAAGACGTATTCGCGTTTGCTATTTTAATCATTGTATTAATCTTTAAACCAGAAGGATTATTAGGCAAACCGACTGCGGAGAAAGTGTAGGTGACTGAAATGAAAGAAAAATTAAACTTATTTTTACAACATAAATGGTCACAAGTTATTTTATTTACATTATTTGTTGTTATTACATCAGCTGCATTATATTTATCCCAAAAATCAGTAATAGCCTTTTTATTATTATTGGCATCTTTATTAGTCCTATATTATATGAAACTAAAAAATGTAACAAAGTGGATCGTTGGTGGGGGAATATTATTCTTTTTAATTCCATTTGCATCAAGCGGCGGTCCAGCATTCCAAAATTACATGGAAGTTGCCACAATGGTAGGAATTTACGTTTCTATGGCATTGGGACTTAACATCGTAGTTGGTATGGCAGGATTGCTAGATTTAGGCTTCGTTGCATTCTTTGCTGTTGGTGCTTATTCGTATGCTATATTTGCAACACCACAGGCTTCAAACTTTATGCCATTCGGTGAATATCCTCTTGGTGGGGAATCTTTCTGGATTTTCTTAATTATCGGTGGTATTCTTGCTGCCATTGCTGGAGTACTGATTGGTGTACCTGTATTACGAGTAAAAGGAGACTATTTAGCAATTGTTACACTAGGTTTCGGTGAAATTATACGAATTGTGTTTAACAATGCGGATAGACCAATCAACTTAACAAATGGGGCAATGGGTATCTCATCTGTAACACCTCCAAGACTATTTGGGATGGACTTAGTTTTTCCAAATCAATACTACTTCGTAACGCTGATCATTTTAGCATTTACGATTTTTGCTGTAATCCGTTTTGAACATTCAAAGCTTGGACGTTCGTGGAAGGCGGTACGTGAAAATGAAATCGCAGCACAGGCGATGGGTATTCCCTTAGTTAAGACGAAATTAATGGCCTTTGCATTAGGTGCTTCCTTTTCAGGGATGATGGGTGTAGTATTTGCCGCTAAGCAAGCATTTATCGATCCAACAAGTTTCACTTTGATGGAATCATTTACCATACTAGTGATGGTTGTGCTTGGTGGTATGGGTAGTGTGCCAGGTGTAATTTTGGGTGCCGCCCTAGTTACAATATTAAACTTACAGGTACTTACTGAGTTAACTAACTGGGTGAATCAACTTAGCTTAAGCGGAGTCATCTCTATTCCTGATGCGCTTTCACCTGCAAAAATGCAAAAATTATTGTTCGGTTTACTTCTTGTACTATTTGCATTATACAGACCTATTGGATTAATTCCTGCTAAAAATAAGAAATTTGATGAGCAGAAATTGAAAAAAGATGGTGCGCTGATATTGAAAGAAAAAGAATCAGCTGCAGTAGAAAAAGAAAAGGTGCAGATTTAGGAGGGAATGTATATGCCAATATTAGAAGTAACGAATTTAACAAAGGAGTTTGGTGGACTCGTTGCCAATAAAGATATTTCGATGACTGTAAATGAAGGTTCAATTACCGCGGTTATTGGACCAAATGGTGCAGGGAAAACAACATTCTTTAACATGGTAACAGGCGTTTATAAACCAACTTCAGGTGATATTTTATTAGAGGGTGAATCAATCGTCGGTTTAAAACCCGATGTTGTTGCAAAAAAAGGGATATCAAGAACATTCCAAAACATTCGTCTCTTTGGAGAAATGTCTGTCATAGAAAATGTATTAGTTGGAATGCATAATCATTTAAATACTGGATTGCTAGGAATTCTCTTCAATTTACCTAGTACAAAAAAGGAAGAATTAGATGCTGAACAGGAAGCATATCGACTTCTAGAATACTTCGACCTAGCAAAATTATTAAATGAAAAAGCGAAAAATTTAAGCTATGGAGCACAACGAAAATTAGAAATTGCCCGTGCATTAGCTACAAAGCCAAAATTAATCTTATTAGATGAACCAGCTGCTGGGATGAATCCAAAAGAAACAGCAGAATTAACTAGTATTATTAAAAAGATGGGCGAAGAATTTAATGTTTCAGTTTTATTAATTGAACATGATATGAAACTTGTTATGGAAATTTCTGAACATATTTATGTACTCGACCACGGTGAAAAAATTGCAGAAGGAAACGCAGAGGAAATCCGTTCAAATCCTAAAGTAATCGAAGCATATTTAGGTTCTGCTGCTGTACAAATTGGACAAAAGGAGTGATTGAAGATGCCAATACTTGAATTAAAAAATATAGAGACATATTATGGTGCAATTCAAGCTCTTAGAGGAATTAGTCTTGAAGTAGAGCAGGGTGAAATTGTTACTTTAATAGGAAGCAATGGTGCAGGGAAATCAACAACGTTAAAATCAATCAGTGGACTAGCAAAGGTAAAAAAAGGATCGATCATTTATAAAGAAAAAGATATTACAAATAAACCGCCTCATGAAACAACGCTTTTAGGTTTATCCCATGTACCAGAAGGACGTAGAATTTTCTCTCAACTAACAGTTAAAGAAAATTTAATTATGGGTGCCTATTCGGTAAAAGGGAAAGATGTAATTCAAGAACGTATGGAAATGGTATTTAACTATTTTCCTAAATTAAAAGAAAGACTAAACCAAAAAGGTGGAACAATGAGTGGTGGGGAGCAGCAGATGCTTGCCATTGGACGAGCGTTAATGATGAATCCTGAAGTATTAATGCTAGACGAACCATCAATGGGACTGGCTCCTATCATTGTAGAACAAATCTTTGAAATTATCCTACAGCTAAATTCGATGGGGATAACAGTCCTTCTTATCGAACAAAATGCTTACCAAGCATTAAGTATTGCTCATAGAGGATATGTTATTCAAAATGGAGAAATTGTTTTATCAGGTAAAGGTACGGATTTAATTGAAAATGAACAAATTAAAGAAGCATACTTAGCATAAAAATAAAAACGACTACTTGATTTTAAAAATCTGTAGTCGTTTTTATTTTGGTTGCTGGTTTATAGATAGTTATCGAGCTTAAAGGTTATAAAACTAATAACATATTGTTCATTAATGAATATTGAATTGTATTAATTGTTAACTTTTATCATATATAAAAGTATTTGAACTAAATGATATACTTAGTCATTAAAATATTATTAAAAACTAACAAGAGAATGATAGAAATCAATCCTAATAAAATACCTCAAACTATAAAGAAGAAAATACAGATGCTCAATAAGAAAGGTAATTTAAAGGGGAGTATAAAATGGATTTCAAAAAATTTATAGGTGCACTTCTTGCATGTTTTTTAGTTGTTGGAACATTGTTTGCTTGTTCATCAAGTACATCTTCAATAATTAAACCACAAACAAGTGATGGAGCCGAGACTACAGATAGCAAAACGACTATTAAAATTGCAACACAATCGCCGTTATCTGGTGGTTCAGCCAATATTGGTGAAGCTATTAAGTTAGGTGCACAAATGAAATTAGAAGAGGAACAGGCTAAATTTGAAGAATTGGGTTTTTCGTTACAGCTTGTACCTTACGATGATCAAGGGGATCCAAAAAAAGGCGTTTCCAATGCGAACTTAATAAGTGAGGATAGATCGATTTATGGAGTGATTGGTCACTATAACTCAGCGGTCGCCATTCCAGCATCTGAGGTTTACGAAAAATATAATATAGTAATGGTATCTCCCGCAAATACTGCTAATGAAATAACGGATCGAGGTTTAAAAACAGTGAACCGGATTGTTGCACATGAAAACTTCCAAGGCCCAGCTGGTGCACAATTTGCTGTGAAAGAATTAGGTGCGAAGAAAATCTTTGTGATTCATGATAAAACTTCATATGGTACAGGTTTGAGCGAGGCATTTATTCAGGCTGCAAAAGATTTAGGGGCTGAAATTGTTGGAGAAGATTCAATTACAGTTGGAGATAAGGATTTCAACGATGTGATAAGTAAAGTGAAATCAGCTGCACCTGATTTAGTATTTTTCGGTGGTCTTTATTCTGAAGGTGGAATATTGGTCAAACAAGCTCGAGAGAATGGCATCGATGTACCATTTATGGGTGGGGATGGTTTGAACTCTTCCGGGTTAGTAGATATTGCTGGCGAAGCTGTTATAAACACTTATTTTACTTCCATTGCTGGAGATAGTAATGCGACAGAAGCAGGAAAAAAATTCGCTGAAGAATATAAAACAAAATTTGATAAAGAGCAGAATTACTTCTCCATATACGGTTACGATTCCATGGGTGTACTTTTACAAGGTTTGGAAGATGCCATTAAAACAAATGATGGTAAACTTCCATCAAAAGCAGATGTTGTTACAGCAGTTCGTGGTATAAAAGATTATGAAGGGGCATTAACGACTGTTACTTTTGATGACAATGGCGATAATATTAACGCAAAAGTATTTATTTATCGATTCGATCAGGCTTCCTATCTTCCGGTTCAAGTAGGGGAAGTCCACCAATAATAAAAGTAAGGGTGTTGTGAACTACCCCGTAAGAGTTAGACACTAATCTAATTTTTACGGGGTAGTTCATAATGACCTATACTTTTAAACTGTTACTTTGCAATGATATATGGCTCACTATTTTCAAATCTTACTTCCCAAAGCTTTAAACAAAATTGTAATAAGAAGATATCATCTGGGTCACTTAAAGAGCGATTGGTTAATGCCTCTATTTTTCTTAAACGATATAAAAGTGATTGTCGATGAAGTGATAAAGCTCTGGCAGTTTGGCTTACATTCCCTTGGTGATAAATATAAGAAGATAATGTTCTTAAAAGATCGAGTCCGTTGTTTTTATCATAGGAAGCAATAGAACCAATCGTTGAATGCATTAATTCTGTTGAAAATGTGTTATTTTGTAAGGAAATAAGCAATTGGTAAATGCCTGTACTTGCAAATGTACTTCGAGAACCTGTACCTTTATGACTTCTACCAACTTCAAGTGCTGTTCTTGCATTTTTATAACTATAGTGAAATGTCATAACTCCTGCATGATTTTCACCAATCCCCCAAGAAATAACAGGTATCTTCTTTTCTTCAACATAACAATTTAATAAATCTAAAAAGTCATTTACTTCATGGTTTACTTTTTCTAAACTGCATTCTAGAAATATCACAATTACTTCACGATGAAATGTTAGAATGATTTGCTTATTCACTTTATTTTTTAATTCGTTAATGATCATCGTAAACTCATGTTTAAATTCCTTTTCGATCGCTGCGGTATTCTTTTTCTGCGAGGAGTAATATTCATCTAATTTTTCAGGCTGACCAACAATACAAACATAAGGTACATCAACAATAAACCCCAGTTTTTTTCCCTCATCGATGAATTTTTCTTTATTTATCCAATTGCCATTCGTTAAGTCCTTTAAATAATCATCAATTTCCTTTTGTTTATTATCAGCTAGTGTAATTTCTTTTTGAATCCATAAAGTTAATATCGTCACCACTTGATTTAAAACGAGCCATGGAATAGGTTGTGCGTTTAGTTTTTTTGATTTTAATAGTAAAAAGTAAGTATCTTTCCCTGATAATTTAATAGGAACAATTTGAGTAAAAGTACCATTTTCATGACGAATAATAGTGGGTTCTTCTGTATCTAAATCTATCTGTCCTAATAGATTTGGTTCTGTACAATCACGTTCTCGTTTTAGTTCAACATTCATTTGAAAGTCCTTTGATAAATATTTAAGAACATAGTCAACGGATTCGTGATCTAAAAAAAGCTTTAGTAACTCACGCTGAATGGAGTCTGCCTTTAAAAGGGAAGTTTGTTCCCATTTATTTATTTGCTCCAATACGGTCTTTAAAATTTCGGAAAATCGTAATTCCCATGGAAGTTCAATAAGAGGAAAATGGTGATTATTACAAAACTCAATAATTTCTTCGGGGACGTATTGAACATGTCTTCCTACAGCAATTCCCATTGCGGCAGCTCCAGATTCGAAAACCTCTCTTACATACGAAAGAAATAGCTCTGTATTATTTCCACATCCAATAGCAGTAGTTAAAACGAATTCGTTTTTTCCTACGAAGTTTTCGACAGGGATTTCCATTACAGATACTGATTTAATAATTTGAGAACTGATAATCTTTTCACCTGATAGAAGTTTTGCAGATTGTAATAATGGAATTGCTAGCACGTTTTTAACAGTAAATTGCATGTTATTTCACCCCTTAAAATAGAAGAAAATCTATTAAATTCTCTATATTTATATATATGCTTTTATTGCATTAAGATGAGAAGTAAGATCGACATTATTTCCGCTTATGATCACTACGTTTTTCGTATTTTCTTTTAATGAAATAATGTTATCGATTATTGCTCCAATTCCCACTGCTGCAGCGCCTTCTACGACAATTTTATGTTCTTTATATAAATAAGCCATTCCTTTTTTTATGGTTTCTTCGTTTACTAATACCGATTGATCAACATATTGGTTTACCATACTAAATGTATATTTATTTTCGTCACCAATGCCTCCTAGTAAACTATCAGCTAGTGTTTCATGTTCCGAAACTACTACAGGTTTTCCTGCTTTAAGACTTTCGTACATTGCAGCACCCTTTTCCATGCTGACACCAAACACTTGGATAGAAGGATTAGTATTTTTCATAACTAAACCTACTCCTGAAAGAAGTCCTCCACCTGAAAGTCCACCAATCACACTATGAACTGAGGGTAAGTCTTCTAATATTTCTAGCGCAATTGTACCCTGTCCCGAAATAACAGAAGGGTGATCAAAGGGTGGGATGAGGGTTAGACCTTGCTCTTTTTGTAGTTCATAGCAACGTTGTTCAGCATCATCTTGTCCATCGCCGTAGATTTCTAATTCCGCACCTAAGCCCTTAATTTTTTCAAATTTCGCCTGTGGTACGTGTTTTGATACACAAATGACCGCTCGTATACCGAGTTTTTTTGCAGCAAGAGCTACTGCAAATCCATGATTTCCTGTTGAGAAGGTAGTAACACCATGTTTCTTTTGCTCTTCCGTTAATTGATAAATGGCATTTACGGCCCCCCGCATTTTAAATGCTCCGCTATCATGAATATGTTCATATTTTAAATAAATTTCAGCTCCTGCTTTTTCTGATAGAGCTTTTGAATAGATTAGAGGAGTTTTGTGAATGATCGCTGAAATTGTACTTTTTGCTTTCCATACATCTTGTAAAGTAATCGTTTGATTATGAACCTGTTGCACACTTGGAATTTGAACCACTTAGATTTTGCCCCTTTCATTCTTAAATTGTGTAATTTATTCTAACACAAATTCTATTCAATATTTAGAATATTTTAAGATTTGATTATCTTATTTATCAATTTTTAAAATTGTCTAATAATTTCATACAAATTGACAGATTGTTTAGAGTACTTATCAGACAATATAATACTTTGTAACTAATCATAACAATTGTTAGTGATTATTCATAACAAGGGAGGTAAGTATATGGAGATTTTTGAGTTATCTGAGTATAAAGAACGATTGAGAAAAACGAAAGAAAAAATGCAAGAAAAAGGACTAGATATATTACTTGTCACAGACCCTGCGAATATGAATTATTTAACTGGCTATGATGGATGGTCATTTTACGTTCATCAATGTTTAATCGTGCTTCTAGATGAAGAAGAACCATTTTGGATTGGTCGTAATCAAGATGCAAATGGCGCAAAGGTAACAACTTACCTAGGAGAAAATCATATTATCCCATACCCAGATATTTATGTTCAATCAACTGAAAGACACCCAATGGACTTTGTTTGCGACATCTTAAAAGAATTAGGCCAAACAAATGGAACAGTCGGTTTAGAAATGGATACTTACTACTTTACTGCAAAATGTTTTACTCAGTTACAGCTTGGATTGCCACAAAGTACCTTTGTAGATGCAACTTCTCTTGTAAATTACGTTCGCATTATTAAATCTGATAAAGAAATTGAATATATAAGAAGAGCTGCAAGAATCGTAGAAAATGCAATGCAAACTGGTATTGATGCAATCGAAGAAGGTGTAAGAGAATGTGACGTTGTGGCAAAAATTATGCATGCCCAAATTAGCGGGACAGTTGAATTTGGTGGTGACTATCCTGCAATTATGCCTTTACTACCATCAGGTGAAAGAACATCAACACCTCATCTAACATGGACAGATGAAAAATATAAATCCGGTATACCTGTCATTTTAGAATTAGCAGGATGCTATCACCGCTACCATTCTCCATTATCTCGAACAGTATTTATTGGAGAACCAGATCCAAAAATTAAATATTTAGCAGATGTTGTGATTGAAGGTCTTAACGAAACATTGAGCTCTGTTAAACCGGGGATTACTTGTGAAGAAGTAGAAGCGGTATGGAGAAAAAGTATTGCAAAAAGTGGATTTGAAAAGGAATCTCGTATCGGTTACTCAATGGGCTTAAACTATCCTCCAGATTGGGGCGAACACACTGCAAGCTTACGTCCCGGAGATAAAACAGTTTTACAACCAAATATGACATTCCATTGTATTCCTGGTATTTGGCTTGATGAATATGGTGTAGAACTAAGTGAATCCTTCCGAGTAACGGAAACGGGGATAGAAGTATTTGCAAACTTCCCACGACAACTATTTGTTAAAAATTCTACAAAAATCTATTAAAGCGGTGAAATACTATGAAAATATTTCATGAAAATGAAATAAGAGAATTTGTAAAAGTAAATCCAACAGCTATTGAAATAGTAGAGGAAGGATTTACCGCACTGGCAAAAGGCATTGTAACACTACCGCCGATTATGAGAATCGACATCCCTGAGCATAATGGAGAAATCGATGTTAAAACGGCGTATATAAAAGGTTTAGATACCTTTGCAATAAAAATATCATCCGGTTTCTTTAATAACTCATTAATAGGATTACCTAGCTTAAGCGGTATGATGATTTTATTTCAAACGAAAACTGGTTTAACAGAAAGTATTTTGCTAGATAACGGCTATTTAACTGATGTTAGGACTGCAGCTGCAGGGGCAATTGCTTCCAAATATTTAGCAAAATCAAAGGTTGATCGAGTTGGAGTAATTGGTACAGGAACACAGGCTCGTTACCAAATTGAAGCCTTATCCCATGTAAGAGATTTTAAACAGTTAACTGTTTACGGTAGAAATGAAGAATCGGCAAAAAAATATGCTCTTGAAATGGAATCAACATTAGGGGTAAAAGTTGTAATCGCAAAAAATGTAGAAGAATTAGTGAAAGAAAGCGAAATTGTTGTCACAACAACCCCTTCTATAACCCCTTTAATTAAGGCGGATTGGCTCCACCCAGGCTTACATATTACAGCGATGGGATCAGATGCAGAGCATAAGCAGGAGCTAGAACCCCTAATCTTTGAGAAGGCAGATATCATCGCATGTGATGTTAAATCACAATGTTTTAGATTAGGCGAATTACATCACGCTCTTGAAAGCCAAATCATTACTCAACATAACGAAAACATATTGGAAATTGGCGAAATAATTTCCGGTATAAAAACAGGGCGGATAGATGAAAGGCAAATAACAATATGTGACTTAACAGGCACAGGTGTTCAAGATACAGTGATTGCAAGGTTTGCTTACAATCAATTAATAAACAAATAACTTCAAGTAAAGCGGAGGTATAGACATGAAAGAAGAAAAAGTTAATGTAGGTACACAAGCAGTTTGGGCAGGAGAAAAGGAAGTGCTAGTACATGGTGCATCACAAGTACCTGTCATAGTAAGTGTAGCTTATTCCTATGACGATATGGACGAATGGTATGACGTGGCGGTTGGTAAAAAGCAAGGCCATATTTATGGCAGAAATACAAACCCAACAGTGCAAGCTTTTGAGAATAAAGTAAAAGCACTTGAAGGGGCAGAAGCAGCCACAAGTTTTTCAACAGGAATGGCTGCCATCAGCAATACACTTTACACATTTTTACAGCCTGGAGATAGAATTGTTTCTATTAAAGATACTTACGGTGGAACGAATAAAATCTTCATTGAATTTCTGCCAAAAATGGGGATAGAGGTAGCCCTTTGTGAAACAGGAAATCATGAAGCAATTGCGAAAGAAATTGAAAAAGGTTGTAAAATTCTATATTTAGAAACCCCTACTAACCCAACGGTAAAGATTACTGATATTGAATTGATGGCGAAAAAAGGGAAGGAAGTTGGAGCGCTTGTCGTTGTTGATAATACATTTGCAACCCCAATCAACCAAAATCCATTAGCATTAGGTGCAGATCTTGTTTTACACAGCGCTACGAAATTCCTTGGTGGCCATGCTGATGCTTTAGGTGGTGTTGTTTGTGGATCGAAGGAGTTAGTTGAACAAATTTACCACTACCGCGAAATCAATGGAGCAACACTTGATCCTTGGGCAGCTTATCTTTTATTAAGAGGTATGAAAACTTTAAAGTTACGTGTTAGACAACAAGAAAAAAATGCACTAGCTATTGCAAAATTTTTAGAGCAGCAAGAATTAGTGGAAGGCGTTTATTATCCAGGTTTAGAATCCCATGTTAACCATGACATTGCGAAAAAACAAATGAGAGGCTTTGGTGGTATGTTAAGTTTCTCTTTAAAGGGTGGCATGGATGCTGTGAGAATTTTATTGCCACAATTGAAATATGCAAATCGCGCGGCGAACTTAGGGGCAGTTGAAACAACTTATGGTCCAGCTAGAACAACGAGCCATGTAGAAAGTACCCCTGAGGAAAGAGCGGCAATGGGAATTCCTGAAGGTTTAGTTCGACTTTCAGCAGGTATTGAAGATACTGAGGATCTTATCCAAGATCTTGAACAAGCATTTGCCATTTTAAAAGATAGTGCAGTAGCAATCGGCGAGTAAGAAGGTGTGCATATGGAAATAGACATCCTTTCACGAGTAAATCAGTTGTCTGAACAATTAGTTCTATGGAGAAGACAGCTTCATGAAAACCCTGAACTAAGTTTTGAAGAATATGAGACTTCTAACTTTGTTTATGAGCAGTTATCAAAAATTGAAGGTATGAAGGTTGAGAAAGGAATCGGTGTAGAGACAGCTGTAATCGGAACATTAACGCGAGGAATTGGTCCAACAGTAGCTATCCGAGCTGATATAGATGCATTACCTATCGTCGAACAAACAACCCATTCCTTTCGTTCAAGAAATAATGGCGTCATGCATGCTTGTGGGCATGACGCTCACACTTCCATTGGAATAGCTGTAGCAACTCTAATGGGTGAGCTATTTGTTAAAACTACTATTCAAGGCACTGTGAAATTCATCTTTCAACCTGCTGAGGAAAATACAGATGCAAATGGTAAAACGGGATCACCTTATTTAATTGAAGCAGGTGTACTAAAAGATATTGATGCAATTGTAGCTCTTCATATGAATCCGGAGCGCGAGGTAGGAACAGTTTTCATCCATGATGGATATAGTATGGCGAATGTTGATGTATTTCAAGCGACGATACATGGTTCAGGTGGCCATGGTGCATACCCACATTTAGGTACAGATCCAATTTGGATGCTAGGTCCTGTATTGCAAGCTCTTCATGGAATCGTAGCTCGAAATATTTCACCACTTGATGCGGCGGTTATTAGTGTTGGTGAAGTAAAGGGTGGTTCAGCTAGTAATATCATACCAACTGAAGTGTTTTTACAAGGTACAATGCGCAGCTACACACCGACTGTTCGAAGTAGTTTAGAACAAAAATTAGATAAGGCATTTTCAATTGTTGAAGCATTTGGAGGGACATATGAGTTAAAAATCACTCATGGTGAGCCGGCATTATATAATCATCCAGAAGTAAATGCGGTGCTGAAAAATACAACTCAAGAATTATACCCCTTGATGAAAATTGAAGAAGTTCCATTTGGTTTAGGTGGGGAAGATTTCTCTCATATGACTTATGAAGCACCTGGTTCTATGATTTTCCTAGGATGTGCCTATCCAGATGGTGTAAAACGGGATTTACATACACCAATATTCGATATTGATGAACGGTGTTTACCAATTGGCGCAGCCATTTTGACGCAAACATTATTAAATTATCTATTAGGAAATGCCAAGTTACCAGAAAAACGATTTAAAAAAGAAAACTTATTCGCTTCATGATTGGAGGAGTATATTTGGAACACCGAGTGGCATTATTAGGTTTTGGAGTTGTAGGCCAAGGTTTTGCGGAAATCGTATTAAACAAAAAACAACAATTAGAAAATGAGTATGGTTTAAATATTTCCATTGTAGCAGTAAGTGATTTAATGAAAGGCTCCGTTTATCATCCAGAAGGTCTTTCTGTTGAGGATTTATTGAAAGTCATTAAAGAAACAGGATCATTTGATGCATATCCGGATTATCCAGGTCTTATTAGAGGATTGGATAGCTTTGAAACTATTGCAAATACAAATGCAGAAACGATTGTTGAAGTAACATTTACTGATGTTCAAACTGGTCAACCAGCAATTGATCATTGTAAACACGCCTTTAACCATGGGAAAAATGTCATTATGAGTAATAAAGGTCCTGTTGCATTGGCATTTCAGGAACTGAATACCCTTGCGCAACAAAATAAAGTACGTTGGGGCTATGAAGGCTCAGTAATGAGTGGAACACCTGCTTTAAGGATGGCAACAACATCATTAGCAGGTAATGATATAACCGAGATTCAAGGGATATTCAATGGTACGACGAATTATATGCTGACACGTATGGAAGAGGGTCTTTCTTATGAAGAAGCGTTAAAAGAAGCTCAACAACTAGGCTATGCTGAAGCAAATCCAACAAATGATGTTGAAGGCTATGATGCGTTATATAAAATTGTCATTCTTTCAAATGTTTTACTAAATTATCCTATAAAAATGGATGCGGTAGAACGAGTGGGAATCTCTCGCTTAACAAATAAGGATATCGAGCAGGCAAAAAATGAAGGTAAAAGATGGAAGCTAATTGCTCGGTTAATGAAAACGTCAGACGGTATTTCCGCTTCTGTTAAACCAGAAATGATAGCTTTAAATCATCCGCTAGCAAGTATTAACGGTGCTACAAATGCAATTTCTTATCATTGTGATTTATTAGGACCAGTTACGTTAATAGGGGCGGGTGCAGGTAAATCTGAAACAGGTTTTTCGATTTTGATTGATTTAATTAATATTCATCGTAGACAACTTTAGATGCAAGAAAGGAGAGAATTAATGGAACAAACACTCCTAAGTAAAAAGATGTTGTTAGCTGGTGAATGGGTATGGCGGGAAAGTATGATTGAAGTTGAAAATCCACAAAACGGTGAGATTATCGCAAAGGTTCCCGCCGCGAGCAAAGATGATGCCTTAATTGCAATTGAAGAAGGCGTCATTGGTGCAAAAATTGCTAGTAATCTCTCAACTTACGAACGGATGACGATATTAAATAATGCTGCAAACTGGATTGAAGAACGAAAGAATGTGTTTGCAGAAACGATTGCATTAGAAAGTAGTAAGACGATTCGAGAAGCTCAAAAAGAAGTGAAACGATGTATTCAAACCATTCGCTTAAGTGCGGAAGAGGCAAGGCGTATTAAGGGTGAAACGATTCCTTTTGACCAAATGGAGGGCAACGAAAATAGAGTCGGTTATTATGAACGATTACCTGTTGGTTTAATCGTTGCAATTACACCCTTTAACGACCCTCTTAATTTAGTAGCTCATAAACTAGGTCCGGCCATTGCTGCAGGAAATGCAATTATTATAAAGCCTGCTACCGTTACACCATTAAGTGCACTTTTATTAGCAGAAGCATTTGAGCATGCGGGATTACCAAAAAAAATCCTTTCTGTTTTAACTGGCTATTCAAGTGAGATTGGAAATGTACTTGTGACAAGTTCATCGGTAAGAATGATTTCTTTTACTGGTGGAAATAAAGCTGGCAATGATATTGCTTCAAAAGCTGGAGTGAAAAAGCTAAGTATGGAGCTTGGATCAAATTCCCCTTGTATTGTATTGAAAGATGCTGATTTGAAGGAAGCTGTTGATTCCATTGTTTCAGGAGCCTTTTGGGCTGCCGGACAAAATTGTTTAGGAGTCCAACGGGTTTATATAGAAAATGATATTTATGAAGAATTTGAAAATGCGATTGTTTATCGGACGAATCAGTATAAGGTTGGCGATAAAATGAGTGAACTAACAGATATGGGACCACTTATAACAGAAAAAGAAGCTATCCGTGTAGAAAAACTAGTGAATGAAGCTATTGCTGAAGGTGCAATTTGTCTTTGTGGTGGTCAACGAAAAGGCGCTTACTATTATCCGACTATACTGACAAACGTCGACCCTGAAAATAAGATATCGAAAGAGGAACTATTTGGACCAGTAGTCATTTTAGATAGAGTAGAAGATTTAAATGAAGCAATTGAAAAATCTAACAATGTTCAATACGGATTGCATGCAGGAATATTTACTAAAAATATTGACTTAGCCTTTAAAGCTATTAAACAGATGGAATACTCAGGTGTAATGGTAAACGATAGTAGTGATTTTAGAATCGATTCTATGCCATTTGGAGGAATTAAAGGATCTGGAATTGGTAGAGAAGGCGTTTCCTTTTCAATTGAAGAAATGACTGAGCTGAAAGTAGTGTGCTTTAAAATAGGTAAAACCTAATAACCGCTATTTAATGACATTTTAAATAGAATTTTATTTGGAGGAGGGTTTTTATGAAAAAACACGTATTAATGCTATTAACTACATTAGTCATCCTTGTATTAGCTGCCTGTGGAGGACCTGGTGAATCTAGTGAACCAGCAGAGGAAAATGATTCTTCTGAAACTACAACAGCAAGTGAACCATCAAAATTAGAGAAACTACAAGAAGCTGGAACAGTCAAAATTGGTTTTGCCAATGAGGTACCATATGCATATGAAGAAAATGGTGAATTAAAGGGAGCTAATGTTGACATTGCAAAAGCTGTTTTTAAAGAATTAGGCATTGAAAATGTGGAAGCACAATTAGCTGATTTTGGTCAATTAATCCCAGGTGTGCAAGCAGGACAATTCGATGTTATTACTGCAGGTATGGCCATCAATCCTGATCGCTGTGAGAGAGTATTATTTAGTGAACCAGAAATGAAATATGGTGAGGGTTTAATCGTTCAAACCGGAAACCCACAAAATATCCAAAGTTATAAAGATATCGCTGCAAATCCAGAATTAAAAGTTGTTGTAATGGAAGGGACAACGGAAATTGGCTTTTTACAAGAAGAAGGTGTAAGTCCTGATCAAATTATTACAGCTCCAGATATCCCTGCTACATTCTCTGCTGTTCAAGCAGGGCGTGCTCATGCTACAACAGGAACTGAAATGACTGTAAAAATGGCGTTAGTTTCTGCAGGAACGGATGCGTTAGAGTTTGTTGAAACATTTGAACAACCAGATGTTGAAGGCGTACCAAGCTATGGTGCTGCAGCCTTTAATCTTGAAGATCAAGAATTACGTGATGCATATAATGAAAAATTACAAGAACTGAAAGAGAATGGCACGATAGCAGAACTACTAGAAGCAAATGGCTTTAGTGAAATTAGTAATATGGTAGAAGTAGGAGAGATTACAACTGAACAAGCTTGTGCAGGTCAGAGTTAATTCTACTATTTGTAAAATGATTGATTGCTAGATTAATAGGGACAAGCTTCTTTCATAATAAGCTGTCCCTATTTTTTCATAAGATATTAATTGATGAGAGAGAAGGGAATGATCTAATATTAGCACTTTAATTGACATATTTCCTCAGCTCATGAGAGGTCTTGGTATAACCGTTTCGGTATTAGTTGTTTCTGCATTAATTGCATATTTTATGGCTTTTATAGCAGGATTGTCTAAACTATCAAAAAATAAAGTAATAACCGGTATTACAGGTGTATATGTTGAAGTTTTCCGTGGCACATCATTAATAGTTCAGCTCTTTTGGCTATATTACGCTATACCAATGTTATTCGGAATTCAACTAGGGTCAAATTGGTGGACAGGAGTTATTGCCATCGGGCTAAACTATGGCGCCTATTTATCTGAGGTTGTAAGAAGCTCCGTTTTAGCTGTGGATAAAGGACAGACGGAAGCTGGTATTGCCTTAAACATGTCCTCCTTTCAAAGAATGCGGTACATCATATTACCACAAGCTGTTCGCATGATGCTACCGGAGTTCGGAAATTATACAATTCAAATGATGAAAGCGACGTCACTTGTATCTTTAATTGGTATGAGAGACATTTTATACTACGGAGATATTATGAGAAGTACAAATTTATCACAAGCACCACTTATTTATGTTGCGGTATTAATTATGTATTTCGTTCTAGCGCTTCCGTTGATTTGGTTAACTAGAAAAGGAGAAAGTATTGCTAAGAGAGGGGTGGCAAGCTGATGAATAATTGGAAATGGGAAACCTTTTTTGAAGCATTACCAATTGTATTAAAGGGACTAGGTATTACAGTAGGTTTAACATTTGCCTGCTTTGCATTTGCTTTAATCTTTGGATTTGTATGGGTTATTCTTCGAAGTGTACCAAGTAAATACTTTACTTGGATTGTTACTTGGATTATGGAATTTATCAGATCAACCCCTCTTTTAGTTCAGTTATTCTTTATCTTTTATGCATTACCTGTATTGCCTGTCGTAGGTGTGACATTAGAGCCATTTACTTGCGCGGTATTAGGAATTGGAATCCATTATAGTACGTATATAGGTGAGATTTATCGTGCAGGTATTGAAAGTGTAGATAAAGGACAATGGGAAGCTTCAGTAGCGTTGAACTTTTCTACATTAGATAAATGGAAAAAAATTATTTTACCACAAGCAATTCCCCCAACTATACCGATGCTAGGAAATTATTTCATTATTATGTTCAAAGAAGTTCCGATTGCATCGACAATCAGCGTAGGTGGAATTTTATACATGGCTAATTCCTATGGTGCTTTGAATTTTGCTTATTTAGAACCATTAACAATTGTAGGAATTATTTTCTTAACACTTAGTTATCCATCCTCAATACTTATTAAAAAACTTGAAGTAAAGATGAATACAAGATTTGATAAAAATGCTTTATTAAAGAAAGCGAGAAAGAAAAATTTGAAGGTATCCATTTAGAGGGGGGACATTCTATTGGTTAAAAACTTAACTTTAAAAACGAAAGAAGAGCTGAAAAACAGTGAGGCTATTGTAAAATATCGGGATGTAACAAAATCCTTTGGAGATGTACATGTTTTAAAGGGGATTAATCTTGATATCCACTCAGGAGAAAAAATAGCAGTGATTGGTCCGAGTGGATCTGGAAAAACTACTATTATTCGAATGTTAATGACCTTGGAAGAACCGACGTCAGGCGATATTTTTGTTGCGGATAAAAACCTATGGAAGATGGAAAAGAAGGGTGAACTAGTCCGAGCAAATGAAAAACATTTAAGAGAGGTACGAGGGGATATCGGAATGGTATTTCAGCATTTTAATCTATTTCCCCATATGACAATTTTAGATAATTGTATGGCAGCACCAATTCATGTGAAAAATGAAAATAAGGAAGAAGTTCGAGAAAGATCTATTCAGATGCTTGAAAGAGTAGGGTTAGGTGATAAACTAAATAATTATCCTTCTCAGCTATCAGGCGGTCAAAAACAGCGAGTTGCAATGGCACGGGCATTGGTTATGCGTCCTAAAATCATGTTGTTTGATGAAGTCACTTCTGCCTTAGATCCAGAACTAGTTGGAGAAGTATTAGAAGTAATTCGTGATATTGCTCGCAATGAGGATATGGCAATGGTACTCGTCACGCATGAAATGGATTTTGCTTTAAATGTGGCAGATAGAGTACTATTTCTAGATCAAGGGGTTATCGCAGAACAGGGAACAGCATCTGAAGTATTAGAACATTCTAAAAATGAACGTCTTCAATCGTTCTTACGTAGATTTAGAAAAGCATAGGTGTTAAAAACATGAGGACATTACGTATAAATAGATGTTCATTTTATGAAGAAATGAAAAGAAACGAGTAGATTTATGAATAAATCTATTCGTTTCTTTTATCTTTATAATGGGTAGTTAATAAAATCGATTTAGTATACTTTATCACCATTGAAAATAGAATTTTTTACGACAACATAATCTACAGTGCGGATAGCTTCTAATTTATTGCCACCAGCGTAAGAGATGGATGATTGTAAATCCTGTTCCATTTCCACTAAAGTATCCTTTAATGATCCTTTATGCTCTACATACATTTTTTTACCTTCAACGTTTTTCTTTTCACCTTTTTGGAATTCAGATGCAGAACCAAAGTATTCTTTAAACATTTTTCCATCTTTTGTAATCGTTTGACCTGGTGACTCTTCATGGCCGGCAAATAAAGAACCAATCATTACCATAGATGCACCAAAACGAACAGATTTAGCGATGTCACCGTGAGTACGAATGCCACCGTCAGCTATAATTGGTTTTGTAGCAGCTTTTGCACACCAGCGTAGCGCGGCTAATTGCCATCCACCAGTTCCAAAGCCTGTTTTGATTTTTGTAATACAAACTTTACCAGGTCCAATACCAACCTTTGTTGCGTCTGCACCAGCGTTTTCTAATTCTCTTACAGCTTCCGGAGTACCGACATTACCTGCAATAACAAAGCTTTGTGGTAAATGATTTTTAATATGCTTAATCATGTTAATTACAGCATTAGAATGACCATGGGCAATATCAATCGTAATAAATTCAGGAACTAAATCTTCGATTGCTAATTGTTCTATAAACTTATATTCTTCTTCTTTAACACCTACACTAATAGAAGCGATTAACTTACGTGCATGCATATCTTTAATAAAATCTGCACGAGTCTCTGGATTGAAACGGTGCATAATATAGAAGTAACCATTTTCGGCTAACATAACAGCAATTTTTTCATCAATAATTGTTTGCATATTTGCTGGCACAACAGGAAGTTTAAATTTAAATCCACCAAACATTACAGAAGTATCACATTCAGAACGGCTATTTACGATACATTTATTAGGAATTAGTTGAATATCTTCATAATCAAATACATTATCCATCATATACACCTCGAAAAAACGAATATTTTTTTAAAATAAGGCTATTATTGTTCGCCCTTACGTAATTTAACGTATTTTTTTTCTGATGTCAAAGCATTTATTATAAAAAAACGTAAATTTAGTTTGGACTATGTTAAGAAATTTATAAATTTAAGATTTCAACATTCGTTTCTGGATAAAATTTGATTTATGATAGAAAAAGTAACATTTATAAAAAAATATTGCATAATTCTCATCTTCCTTCGTCATATTAAAAATCAAAGGAGATGAAATTATGCCAAGAGACACAGACAACCAACATGTAGAGGCAACCCCTCATTTTGATGGTAAAGAAGAAAGCATTATAAATGATCCAACAGCAACGGCTGGAGACAAGTTAAGCGTTTTTACTAAAGCAAACCAAAATGAGGAGTTTGGAATGGAGAAGAATCCATTTCATTTCACTCCGAAAAAAGATCCAATGATGGATCGTTTTGAAAAGTTAATGAGAGGAAACAGAAAAAAATGATACCACTACTCCGTTCGAATAATGATGAACGGAGTTTTTTTATATATAAGTAGAAAGGCAATCGCACAGCTCTTTTATGTTCATAGTCATAATCTAGAATATAAGGGGGCTAATATCATGAATGATCGAATAAAGTCCTTGGTTGGCCAGCCTATTGGTGTTGCTTTTAAAAATGGATTATCCATCTCTGGTGTACTATGTGATGTAACTGACGAAGAAATTATACTAATGGAATACGTATATAATTCAAAATTTAGACAAAAACATTACGATATAGATTTAATTGACGGAATATATATCTTTCCAAGCTATCACACCGATATCCATTTAAATTAATTCGAAAAAATTCTCAAAGGTGTAAAATGACTTTTGGGAATTTTTTTTATTGCTGAATTATGTAAGATGTGTAGTAAAAAAGAAGTATAAAAATACAAAAAGGAGCAACCTCTCGTAAACAGTTAAAAGTATTTATTTTTAGAAAAAAATGAAAATTAGTTTAGTTAAAGGGTACGCTAATTGTTAAATTATTCAAAAGAAATGAAAAATATGTAAGCGTTTCAAAGGTTGATGTTACAATATTTCACATTGAAAGACGGTTGGTTTTTATGTAATAAATTCTTACATTAGATAATACTTATCGCAAATTGATATTCAAAACAATATTGACAATGCTTATAGATAGGTTAAAATAAAGCTATAAAATACATGTTACATTTCATCACATGAAAGAATAATATAACGTAACATGTTTACTTTTCACTACAGAAAGGGGAATGTTTTATGGATTTGGATGCAGTTGTTGTTCTGATGGATAACCTGTGGGTAGCTCTAGGTGCAATTTTAGTATTTTTCATGTTAGGCGGATTCATATTATTAGAAGCAGGTTCCACTCGAATGAAAAACGCCGGTCATATTGCTGGTAAAACAATTTTCACAGCTGGTATCGGAACATTAGTATTCTGGGCGGTTGGATATGGATTTATTTACGGTGAAGGAAATCCATTTATCGGATTATCAAGCTTCTTCTATGGAGACTTTTCAGCTGCTGATGGTGGTTTAACACCAGCTGTAGACTTCTCATTCCAAGTAATGTTCGCGTTAGTTGCGTTAACAATCGCATTTGGTGGTTTTGCTGAACGTGCGAAATTATCAGTTTATGTAATCTTTGCAGTATTATTCTCAGCATTTATTTACCCAGTCGTTGCTCACTGGATTTGGGGTGGCGGATGGTTAGCTGAACACGGCAAACAAGACTTTGCTGGTTCAACAGTTGTTCACTTAACTGGTGCAATGGCTGCATTAGCTGCAACAATCATTTTAAAACCACGTATTGGTAAATATAATAAAGATGGTTCTTCTAACAATCTATTAGGTCATAACCAAGTTTACACTGCATTAGGTGTATTAATCCTTTGGGTAGGTTGGTTTGGATTTAACGGTGCATCAACATTTGGTGTAGCAGATGGCTTCCTAGGATTTGTTATTTTAAATACACAATTAGCTGCTGGCGCTGGTGCTGTTGCAGCAATGTTTACAGTATGGGCAGTAACAGGTAAAGCTGATGTTCCAACAACATTAAATGGTGCTCTTGCAGGTTTAGTTGCAATTACAGCTTCATGTGGTTTCGTTGAACCGTGGGCTGCGGTAATTATCGGTGCAATCGGTGGTATCATGGTAGTATTCTCTATGAAACTATTTGAAAAACTTAAAATTGATGATCCAATCGCTGCATTATCAGTTCATGGTACTGTAGGGGTTTGGGGTACATTATCAAACGGTTTATTCGCTGTACCAGCTCTTTCTGTTGACATCGAATGGGGTCTACCAGGATTATTCTACGGTGGTGGCTTCGAGCAATTAGGTGTTCAAGCTTTAGGTGTTGTTGCTTCTGGTGCATATGCATTTGTAGTATCTTTCATTATTTTAAAAGTTTTAGATATGACAATTGGACTTCGAGTTTCTGAAGAAGAAGAAATCATGGGTCTAGATATTAGTGAACACGGTAGCTACGGTTATCCTGAACATATGGAACAAGAAGCAAAATTAACAACAGCTGCAACTACAGAAGATAAATAATTTCATTAAAACATAGTATATAAAAAACCTCTGTTTCAAATTTGTCACAGAGGTTTTTTGGTAGATAAAAGTTGTAAAAACAACTTCCTATCTTGTTTAATGAAACTGAGGCTTGTGTTAGAAACGTATAATCAAAGTTTCCGAACGTAAAAAAAGGAAGTGGCTCATGGAAACGTATGAATCAATAAGACAATGGAAGAATCAATATATTTCCTCTTACATAGATACAAGCGTTTCTCTTAATGATTTTCATGATCAAGTGATGCTAAAAGTGTTAGAGGTAGCAAAAGGGAAAATGAAAATGGACTCGCCACCCTGCAGCTTTTCTTGGTTTATCACAGGAAGTGGAGGTCGTTTAGAACAGGGCTTAATAAGTGATCAAGATCATGGCATTGTATATGAAGTTTCTAATCAAATAAATGATTTATATTTTAAGGAACTTGGTGAGGAGATAGCTTTTGGACTTGATTTCGTAGGATACCCTTACTGTAACGGGAATATTATGAGTTCCAATCCTATTTGGTGCAAATCGTTAAAAGATTGGGAAACACAATTGGTGGATTGGATGGAAAATGAAAGCTGGGAAGTCATAAGATATTTACAAATATTTTTTGATGCACGAGTACTTTTTGGAAATACGTATTATATCCATCATTTAAAATCGGTTATTTTTGATTTTAAACAACATCACCCTAAAATACTTAAACGATTTGCAGCAAATATGAAACACGCAAAAAATGTAATTGGTCCATTTGGTCAAATTATTGTTGAACCGCACGGAGTATATCAGGGGTGTATAAATTTGAAATATAGTGCGTTTATACCCTATGTAAATTCTATAAGATTGCTTTCAATTAAAGAGAATATCTATGAAACGTCCACATTAGATCGGATGGGTAAGTTAGTAAAAAAAGAAGAGTATACATCATTATTAAAAAATTGTGAGGGACATTTTTCTAATTTAATTAAATACCGTATGTCACTATTAAATGCTTCTACTTATGATGATACACATTATTTGAATATTAAAAACTTATCAAAAGAGCAGCGTAAAGAAATAAAACAAATATTAAAAGATGGTAAAAGACTTCACGATGCAGTGATATCAATGAACTTTATAGGCTAATGAGATTATCGTTAATTTATTAAAAGTAAGTCTTCAATCGAGACTAAACAAAAGGGTGTTTATTATGGCGTTTGAACCATTTATGCAAATGTTAAGGGGTATACAATCGAGAAGATCAGTAGGTGGAATTGGTGAAACGCAAAATCCTCAACAAATTGCTTATTTAAGACATTTACAAAAAGAGATGAATCAGGAAGATGTCATGAATATCAATTTAAATAAGTTAAATGTCGTTGTATTTGATATCGAAACGACTGGTTTTTCACCAGAGAAGGGTGATTGTATCCTTTCTTTAGGTGCTACAAAAATGTCTGGTAAAGAGATTATAGAAAATGAAACATTTTATTCTCTCGTTCAATATGATAAAGAGGTTTCAAAAGAAATTGAAACGTTAACAGGTATTACAACGGAACAAGTAAAAGATGCACCGCCAATTATAGAAGTATTAACTCAATTCTTCAAATTTACACAAAACTCTACATTAGTGGCGCATCATGCGAATCATGAAAGAAGTTTTTTGCAGCATTTTAGTAATAAAATATTACGTACGCCATTTAAGCAACGAATTGTAGACACATCATTTTTGTATAAAGTTGTAGAGCCACAAATTATGACCATGACGACATTAGATAATCTTTGTAGTCATAATAATATTCCTATTGAAAATCGACACCATGCGTTAGGTGATGCAAAAATGACAGCAAAAATTTGGAGTATTTATATTGAGAGAGTACAACAAATGGGGTGTGAAACTTTAAATGATGTGTATCATCGTTTTGCCAGAATGTAATAATAAAAGATTTATCGAATTATAATGAAGGTTCTGTTATGAATAATAAAACAGAACCTTCATTTTTTTAAATTGAACAAAATCCAATCCCTCTTATTACCTTCCTATTAAAATAACGTAGATAATGAAATTTCTTTGAGTTGAGTCATTTTTAGTATTTTTCACTATGTGGTAGTATTCTAAGTGTGAATTGGATATTCGCCAAATAGAATGGTGAAAGTCTGAATACTATGATTTGACGTGTTAAAATTATTAACCTACACTTAGTTACGAATAGTAACTGAGTTGTTAATTTAAGATTGGTTGGGGTGTGGAATGAACAATTTACTTATAAATAAAAAGGAAATCCTTTTAAATAAAATGAACATCGTACCGTTCAATAAAAATCAGAATCTATGCTTAGTTGGTCCTGTAAAATTACCGGTGAAACAGGGTGATTTTGAAGCGACCTTTAAGTGGTATACATGGTTAAAAATAGATGGAAAATTAACAAAAGAAGAAGTGTTAGATTTAATTGCTAATGCAAATTTAGCTGATCAGCAGCAGTCGTCGGTGTTAGTATATGGTGATTTTGAGGCTGCAGAGGACGCAATAATTCGAATGCATAGTATTTGTCATACGGGAGATATTTTCGGAAGTATGCGATGTGATTGTGGATACCAACTACATCAATCTATGAAAATGATAAAAGAACACGGTCATGGAGCGATTTTTTATCTTGCTAACCATGAAGGCCGAGGAATTGGTCTATTTTCCAAATCTCTTGCGTACTTATTGCAAGAAGAAGGTTTCGATACAGTTGAGGCAAATGAAGCATTAGGGTTTGAAGATGATACTCGTTCTTATGAGGAAGCTTTACGAATTCTTGAATCTCTAAGACAAAAGCCAGTAACACTAATAACAAATAATCCTAAAAAGCTACAAGCATTAAAAAGCCACGGCTTAATTGCTAAAGAACATATCCCTTTATGGGGCGGAATGACAGAGACAAATCGTTATTATCTAAATACAAAAATACTGAAATCAGGACATATTCCTGACCCAAAAATGACTTTGTAGTAGGTGTATTTTGTGAAAACTGATAAAGATTATATGCAGTTAGCATTAGATTTAGCGGCTTCAGCTAAAGGGAGAACAAATCCTAACCCTGTTGTTGGAGCTGTGCTAGTTAAAGACGGTGTAATTGTAGGCTCAGGTTTACATCGAAAAGCAGGAGAACCACACGCTGAAGTACATGCATTTAATATGGCTGGTGAACATGCAAAAGGGGCTACTTTATATGTTACATTAGAACCTTGCTCACATTTCGGGAAAACACCTCCATGTGCAAATTTAGTTGTAGAATCGAAAGTTGCACGTGTAGTAGTTGCAACAAAGGATCCAAATCCAGCTGTAGCGGGACGTGGTATCCAATTGATTAGAGATGCAGGAATTGAAGTTGAAGTGGGCTTGCTCGAAGATGAGGCGATAAAGCTTAATGAACGATTTATTCATAATATGATTACAAAACGACCATTTGTTATTTCAAAGTTTGCAATGACACTTGATGGGAAAATAGCTACTCACACAGGACACTCAAAATGGATTACAGGTGAAGAAGCAAGACTACATGTACATCAATTACGTAATGAAGTAGATTCAATTTTAGTGGGGATCGGTACAGTACTTGCAGATAATCCAACATTAACGACGCGCTTGCCTGAAGGTAAAGGGAAAAATCCAATAAGAATTATTCTAGATAGTCAATTGCGTATTCCCTTAGCTTCTAATGTATTAAATACTAGTGATGCTAAAACAATTATTGTTACAGAAAAAAATGTAAACCCGAATAAAATTGCAGAACTTGAGAAAAAAGGCGTATCAATTATTAGTGTAACGAAAGCCGAGAATGGTCTGGATTTAGATGAAATGTTAGAAGCCTTATATAATGAAGGAATTACAGATATTTTAGTAGAAGGTGGGGGAACAGTAAATGGCTCCTTCCTTAGACGAGGTCTTATTAATAAATACCATGTATACATTGCTCCGAAAATAATTGGGGGCATTCATTCGAAATCACCTGTCCTTGGCGATGATTTAGATAGCATGGACTTAGCGACAAATCTCGAATTTGAATCTTATCATCAAATTGGACAAGATTTAATGATAGTCGCCTATCCGAAAAAATAGTAATAGTTATCTCCTTAAGAAAGTAGGATTGTTGTGAGATTTGGTTTTGATATTGATGATACGTTGATTAATTTAAGAGAGCACGCTTTTCATATATATAATCAAAAGCTTCATCAAAATGTAAGCATTGAAATTTTTAAACAGCTGAAAACTGTCGAAATCCATGAAGCATTTGGTTTAGATAAAGTGGCTGGTGGTAAAATGTGGGCAAGTTTATTAGAGGAAATATATTTTACTAATTGCCAAGCTTTTGATGGAGCAATAGAATTGTTGAATCGATTACATCAGGATGGTCATGAAATTTTTTATATTACATCTCGCCCAAAAGGTTATTGTACACGAACGAAGCAATGGGTAGAAGAGAGGGGGTTTCCTGTAAAAGCAGAAAACTTTTATTGTGGTATGGAAGATCACGAGAAAATTCACATAATAAAAGAGTTGAAATTAGATTACTATTTTGACGATAAGCCACAGGTTATTAATACACTAACCGATATTCCAACTAAACTTTTTGTGAAGGATCAATCCTACAATCAACATATAAATTTACCAAGAATCAAAAACTGGTTTGACTTTAAATTTGAATAAATAAAATGAGCATATCAAAATAAAGATATGCTCATTTTTTCATACATTATGCAAATTGTTGCAATAGTTTAGCTGTAGTTAATCGATTGCGAACCATTATGCCTACCCATGCAGCAATGATTGCTTTTATAATCCCAACAACTATAAACGGAGCAACACCACTGAAAAAAGCAGCTTCCCATGAAATATTTGCTAAAATTTTCAGCCATATAGTTCCAAATGATAATGTTACAATCATTCCTAATAAATTGGAAATGATTGCTTGCACATAATTGTAACCAAGCTTATCCATGTAAATTCCCATAACGAGCGCTTGTACTAAAAAACCAACAATATAACCACCAGTTGGTCCTACAAGTACTGCAAAGCCACCTGAAAAACCGGAGAAGACTGGCATTCCTATAGCTCCTAATAAAATATAAACGAGTACAGAAAGTGTCCCGTATTTAGTACCTAGAATAGTGACAACTAAACCAATTGCAAGAGTTTGCCCTGTAATCGGTACTAATGGTAACGGAATTGTAATTTGTGCTAATACTGCAATGATTGCTGCTGCAAATGCTGTCATAACGTATGGATATGTTTTAGATTTCATAAATTTATCCCCCTTTGTGTTAACCTATAAAGTTATAAGGTTTACACAAATGAGGATATTATATAAATAATTGTTTGTCAATGATAAAAATGGAAATATTTTTAGTGATAAATATCTTATTGATGATACTGTTTTTTTAAAGTCTATTAATTATGGTAAAATTTCTTGTAGTATGGGTATAGGTTTGGAGGTGGGGACATTGTCGAGGATTATTTTACATGTTGATATGAACAGTTTTTATGCTTCAGTGGAGCAAGCGTATAATCCGGAGTTAAAGGATAAACCAATCGCCATTGCAGGAGATCCAAAGCAAAGACGAGGGATTATTGTTACAAGTTCCTATGAAGCTCGCGCAAAGGGTATATATACAACGATGAATGTTGGCGAAGCTTTACGAAAATGTCCAGGTCTAATTTTATTACCCCCAGACTTCCCAAAATATCGACTAGCTTCAAAAGCTATGTTTTCAATTTTGCGAGAATATACAGACTTGGTTGAACCGGTTTCCATTGATGAAGGATATATGGACATTTCAGCTAAATCTAAAGAACGACATCCAATTGAAATTGCAAAAGAAATTCAGCTTCGTATTCAAAACGAATTAGATCTTCCTTGTTCGATAGGCGTTGCGCCAAATAAATTTTTAGCTAAAACTGCTTCTGATATGAAAAAACCTATGGGTATCACTATTTTAAGAAAACGTGATGTTCCATCCATTTTATGGCCTTTACCTGTCATAGAAATGCACGGAATAGGTGAAAGTACAGCGAAAAAATTACAGACCATTAAAATAAATACAATTGGTGACTTAGCACAGTCAAATGAAGGTTTATTAAAAGAAGCTCTTGGAAAAAATGGAATAAGATTGCGAGAACGTGCTAATGGTATCGACTTTCGAGAGGTTGATCCAGATTCGATTTATGAAACAAAAAGTGTAGGGAATTCAACAACGTTGCCATTTGATGAAACGGATATAGATAAGCTTACAGATACTTTTCAAATGTTATCTGCAAAAGTAGCAGAAAGATTAGAAGTGAAAAAGCTATGTGGTTCAACGGTCAGTATCCAAATTCGAGATGCTGATTGGCATAATAGCTCACGTAGTAAAACATTACAAAACGATATTTATTTAAAAGATGATATTTTTGAAGAGGCGATAAAATTATTCCACAAGGGGTGGGATGGCTCTCCGATACGTTTATTAGGTGTAACGGTATCAAATGTTCGTGATCGAAAAAATTCTGCTCAACAACTATCCTTTGATAACTACGAAAAATTTGCCAAGCAGGAACCTATTTACGAATTAATTGATGAAATTGAGAAAAAGTTTGGAAAAGGTCTAATCCAAAAAGGTATTGAAATTGATAAAAAAACTACCTATGCCTCTAAAACAAGTTTCAGTAAGGATTTTTTAGAGGATTTGAAAGAGTAATATAAAACGGAGGCTTATTATGCAATTACAATTTTTAGGTACTGGAGCTGGAATGCCTTCAAAAGAAAGAAATACAAGTGCATTAGCATTTAAATTGCTAGATGAATGTGGCACGATTTGGTTATTTGATTGTGGGGAAGCAACTCAGCATCAGATTTTACATACTTCTATTCGACCACGAAAAATTGATAAGATTTTTATTACCCATTTACACGGAGATCATATATTTGGCTTACCAGGCTTTTTAAGCTCTCGTTCATTTTTAGGTGGGGAAGATCCATTAACCTTGTATGGTCCAAAAGGATTGAAAAGTTGGGTTTTATCGACTTTTGAATTATCCAATACACATATAACCTATGATATTCAATTTGTGGAAGTTGAAGAAGGTATTATTTTTGAGGATGAGCAATTTATCGTAACTGCATTGGAATTGGAGCATGTCATACAATGTTTTGGTTACCGCATAGAACAGAAACCATTACAAGGTGAATTGCTTATTGAAAAGGCTCGTGAACTAGGTGTGCCAAAAGGTCCGCTTCTAGGAAAATTAAAAAATGGAGAAAATATAACATTAGAAAATGGGACGGTTGTATATAGTAAAGATGTAACAGCACCCCCAAAAGAAGGGTTTGTAGTTTCGATTTTAGGTGATACAAAGTATTGTGGTAATGCAATAAATTTAAGTGAAAATGCGGATATAGTCGTCCATGAAGCTACTTTCGATCATAATACAGCAGAGCTTGCAGCAAGTTACGGACATTCAACAAACCTTGAAGCCGCTAAAATTGCAAAAGAAGCGCATGCAGAAAATCTAATTTTAAACCATCTGAGCGCAAGGTTTTTATTCCCACAAATTCAAGCATTAGTTACTGAAGCAAAGGGGATTTTTCCAAATACTTTTATCGCCAATGATTTCGATGAATTTTTGTGGAAAAATAATAAGTTATTAAAAATATAAATAAGATAGAAAAAACATGCTTTAGAGCACCTCCATTATTAGAAACAATTCTAATATTCGAAGGTGCATTTTTAATTGAAATATAATTATATGTAGAAAATAGTAGAACAAACGAGTAAAATGATAGTGTGATGGAGAATTAATAAGGGGTGGTCAAATGAATCAACCAAAAATCAATCCTGCTGTTTTACGTTTACTCGTAATATTTCCAAATGTTTTAAGCTATCTACTATTATTTGGTTTAATCATTTATATCATTACGAATTTTGAGGGATTACAAGCAGCTAATGCTTTGAATATTTGGATTATCATAACTGCAGTTCTTGGACCTATGGCTTTGTTCACTACATATTCAATTGTGAAACGTATAAAGGAAGGTACTCTTTAATATAAAAAAATACGCGTGAATAGATAGTTTTGTTACTTCAAAACTATCTATCACGCGCAGGTTATCTTCCTTAAAAACGCCAACCTCGATCATATGAATCATTTGGCGCTTCAATTGTTATCCCCAGCTGCACTGCTGCCGTGTATGGGAAATGAGGATTTCTTAAAAGTTCCCGTCCAATAAAGATTAAATCTGCCTTTTGCTCCTGTAAAATAGCCTCGGCATCTTTTCCGTTTGTAATAATACCAACTGCTCCAGTTGCAATGTTTGCTTCTTGTTTTAAAGTTGCAGCGTAAGGAACTTGATAAAGGGGGAAGGATGTAACTGATACAGATACAACGCCACCAGAGCTCACATCGATCAAATCAACATCTTGAGACTTCATCCTTAATGCAAATTGAATATAATCCTCTGGTTTTAATCCACCTTCAGCATATTCATTTGCAGATATGCGAACAAATAGGGGACCATCCCAAATTGAACGGACTGCATCAATTACTTCTCTAAGTAAACGATATCGGTTTTCAATAGAGCCACCATATTCATCTGTTCGTTGATTTGTTAATGGAGATAAAAATTCATTAAGTAAGTAACCGTGCGCCCCATGGATTTCTAAAACGTCGAAACCTGCTTTTATCGCTCGTTGCGCAGCGGCCTTAAATGCTGAAACAACCTCTTTTATATCGTTCTTTGACATTTCTAAAGGCGTTTTATACATTTCACTAAATGCAATAGATGATGGGGCATATGTATCGCCATCAACCGTTGCTTTTCTTCCAGCATGAGCAAGCTGAATGCCAGCTTTTGAACCATACGCTTTTACGTTAGATACAATTTTAGTCAGGTTTTCAATATGTTCATCGCTCCAAATGCCTAAGTCTTTATTTGTAATTCGACCTTCTGGAACAACTGCAGTAGCTTCTAAAATAATCAGTCCAACTTGACCGATTGCTCTTGATGTATAATGAACAAGATGAAAATCAGTAGCAATACCGTCATCCTCCGCCTGGTACATGCACATAGGGGACATTACTATGCGATTTTTAAGTTCAATAGTTCTTATTGAAAATGGTTCAAAAAGTTTTACCATAATTCAAACTCCTTTCAAATTAGCTACTCTCTTATCTTACAGAAAAATACGCTCGTATGGAAAAAAGTTGCTTTGGTAAGAGAAGAGTAATAGAAAAGACGAAAAAAGCTTTGATTATTCTCCCTTTGCTAATTCTCTAGATCTTGCTTCTGCACTTTTAATACATTGATAAATGGCCTCATTGAAATGATGACTTTCTAACGCTTGAATTCCTGCCTCAGTTGTTCCTCCTGGACTTGTCACTTTTTTTCGTAGAACATCAGGCTCTTCTTTTATTTGCTGTAACATCGCGGCTGATCCAGCGATTGTTTGAACCATTAATTTTCTGACGGTCTCCTTTGATAAGCCAAACTCTGTTCCTACCTTTTCCCAAGCCTCGAGCAGATAGTATAGATAAGCTGGACCGCTTCCAGATAGAGCTGTAACAGCATGTAATTTTTCTTCCTCGACTTCAATAACAATGCCAATTGCATCTAGCATTTGTAAATATTGTTTCTTTAAATCCTCATTCACATCTTCATTGAATGCAACACCACTCGCTGACATTCCGATAGTTGCTGATGTATTTGGCATAACACGTGCGATCGGTCTATTTCCTAATAAATTAGAAATTGCATTAATTGATATTCCGGCCATTACTGATAATACAGGTGTGTTCTGTGCAATAAATGAAGAAATAGATTCCATAGCAACTTTTCCATCCTTTGGTTTCACCGCTAAAACGATGATATCCGCATGAAAAAGTTCTTCCTTTTTTTGTAATATATTCACGCCATATTTTAAACTTAATTCATCAAGTCTTTCATAATTTGAGCGATTTGTTATATAAATCTGTGTTGCGTCTACCACATTTTGTTCAATCCACCCCTGAATCATTGCTTCAGCCATTGATCCTGCTCCAACAAAAACTACTTTTTCCATCTATATCCCTCCGTTTCAATATATGTGTTAAGTTCATAACAAATAAAAAATGCGTTTTCCATCCTTAAATAAGGACGAAAAACGCATACAGTTTCCGCGGTACCACCTTAGTTTGCCATAATAGCACAACTCATTTCCTTTTATCGCAAGGCTACGGTCATGTTGTCATGACTGTTCAGAAGTAGGTTCAATGAATTGAGGGGGTTATGCTATTCTCACCAAACATAGCACTCTCTTAAACCATCAAATCATTTACTCGGCTTCATCATTACATTTTTAATATTAAGAATAATGAAAATTATATGCACTATACGAGAATATGTCAACTCTGTTACATAGACGAAATTAGAAAAAAGAAGTAAAATATAATGAATAATGATTCATTTTTTAAAATAATTGTTTAGTTCACTTAGGGGGAAGATTAATGAACATACATAAAATAGTTTTGCCAACACCATTTCCTGTTGGAGATGTTAATGTGTTTTTAGTGAAAGGAGAAGCATTGACATTATTTGATGCAGGTCCAAAGACAACAGAGGCCTATGAAACATTGAAAACGGGAATCCGTGCAGCTGGCTATGAAATGAAAGATATCGATCAAGTCATTTTAACCCATCAACATCCTGACCATGCCGGATGGATTGATGCATTTCCAAAGGCAAACATTTTAGCCCATGAGTATGTGGATCATTGGTTACGCCAAAAACCAGAGTTTCTTGAATACAGAGATCAATTTTATCAATATCATATGATACGGCAAGCAGTGCCTGAACGTTATATTGAAAAAATGTTGCAAATTCGAGGTGAACTAGAATTATTAGGTACTACGCCTTTAACTCATTTTATTCAAGATGGAGATGAAATGCCTGGACATCCTGGATTGAAAGCACATTACACACCTGGTCATGCCCAAAGTCATTTGATTTTTGTTGATGAAAAAACAAACACAGCAATTGGGGGAGATTTGTTGTTAGAAACAATCTCATCGAATCCTTTAATTGAACCGCCGATCGACCTTTCAATGGATCGCCCTAAAACGCTTCTACAGTATCATCAGTCTTTAACACTATTAAAGGATTTAAACGTAAGTAAATTATATACTGGACACGGCAATGAAATCGAAAACGTGAATGAATTAATTGATTTTAGAATTAAAAGAGATCATAAGCGAGCAAAACAGGCTTATGATATTTTAAGTGAACCTAAAACAGTGTATGAGGTAACACAAAAATTATATGCATCTCTTTATAAATCAGAGCTTGGATTAACTTTGTCGAAAACAATAGGGGAGTTAGATTACTTAGAACAAGAAGGATTAGTTAAGGTAGAACTAGTAGGAGATGTTTTGATTTATTCAAGAACATAAAAAAAACCCAAATGTATTATTCGCTATACATTTGGGGTGAATTTTTACCTTATATTAGAAAATGTAAACTAAATAGTCGATTAAATTATGCATGAGCAAATGCTTTTATCGTCATAGCAGGTCCAAAGAATTCGAAGTGAATATTTTCTTTAGGTACATTTAGTTCATTTAAAAGAGAAATAACTGTTTCCATAAATGGTGCTGGTCCACATACATAAACTTCTGTTGTTTCTTTTATATAAGGAGCTAATACTTCTTTTGTAATATAACCTTCGGAATCTGAGTAGTAAGCTCTATAAGTTCCGTTTAGTTCTTTAACTTTGTTTTCAATTTGCTCTTGAAAAGCGATTACATTTTTATTACGTGCTGTATGAACAAATGTTACATCACGTCCTGGTTCCATTGCTTGTAACATTGTATTTAATGGCGTTACACCAATACCACCGCTAATAAATAGAGTAGGATTGTTAGTTTCTGATAAAGTAAATAAGCCCGCTGGAGCACTTACATCAATGAAATCGCCTTCATTTACATTGTTATGAAGGTAGTTTGATACAACACCCTTTGGATCACATGCATCTTCACGTTTTACTGAAATACGGTATTCGTTAGGATTTGAAGCCTGTGATAAAGTATAATGACGGTTTGATGTGTATTCATCCCCAGGTACTTTCACACGAACTGTAATATATTGACCTGGTTGGAAAGCTGGTAAAGTGGAACCATCTTCAGGTACTAAATAAAATGATGTTACTTCTTCGTTTTCTTGCACTTTTTGAGCTACTTTAAATGGTTTAAATAAACGCCAACCTCCATTATCTTCTGCAGCTTTATATAAATCCTCTTCTACAGAAATAAAAATTTCTGCAATAACACCATATGCGTTTGCCCAAGCGTCGATAATTTCATCAGTTGCAGCATCACCAAGTACTTCTTTAATAGCACGAAGTAAATTTTCACCAACAATTGGATAATGCTCAGGTAAAATACCTAATCCGCGGTGTTTATGTGCAATTTGCATTACTACAGGTACGATTGGTTCTAAATTGTCGATATATTTTGCAGCAGCTAATACTGTATTAGCTAAAGCGGTTTGTTGACGACCTTTTTGTTGATTGGCTCTGTTAAAATAATTTAATAATTCTGGATGTGCATTTAACATATTGCTGTAAAAAGTTTTAGTGATTGTAACCCCATGTTGTTCTAATACTGGTACAGTTGATTTAATAACGTCGATAGTTTGTTGTGATAACAATTTAAACACGTCCTTTCAAAAGTCACTATACTCCTAGGGATTTTTAAAAGCAATATATAAAATACATCTTTAACAAATCAGACACAAATGAAGTATATAAAATACATGTTTAAAATTTGTAGATTTCTTATTAAAAATTTCTATGAGAAAATGATACAATGGTCTTAAGAAAGTGTGGTGGCATTATGCGCTTAACATTATATACAGATTATTCATTAAGAGTGTTGTTATATCTTGGCATAAAAGGTAATGAACAATTATCGACGATCCAAGAGATTGCTGACAATTATAATATATCGAAAAATCATTTAATGAAAGTAACCTATGAGTTAGGTCAACTCGGATACATTGAAACAATCCGTGGTCGCGGAGGTGGGATTCGACTTGCCATGAATCCTAATGACATAAATATTGGTCAAGTTGTGCGTAAAACTGAAGAGGATTTTTACTTAGTTGAATGTTTTAATAGTGAAAATAATATGTGTAAAATCTCTCCAGCCTGCCAATTGAAAAATGCATTAAATGAAGCGTTAAAGGCATATTTAGCTGTTTTAGACACATACAATTTAAACGACTTTTTAAAGTCGAAAGATGAACTATATAAATTATTAATAGGCGGATAAAGGGTATAGATTTTCTATACTCTTTTTTCTAATTTTAGAGTAGCTATTCAATAGGACAAAATTGATGGTTGCTTTTAAAACAAATTAATTTAAAACAAAATACAAAAAACAATCATTTATAATATGAGATATAAACACATTATAAATAAAAGTATGGATTGTTCAGAAAGGAACATGCGGTGAAATGAATGGTAAAGTTATCTTTATAACAGGAGCAACTAGTGGAATTGGTCGAATAATTACAGAAATGTGTATTAAAAAAGGTCATATTGTTTATGCCACTGGACGCAATGAACCATCATTAGAAATGCTTAGTAAATTAGGGGCAAATGTTTTTCAAGCAGATTTAACTAAAATAGAAGATATAGAAAGAGTTTGTAGAAATCTTCCTCCACTAGATGTCGCCATCATGAATGCAGGATTAGGTATTTTCCAAAATGCTTTCGATTTACTTGATGATAATATTAATGAAATGATCGATGTCAATGTGCGTGCACCGATGCTAATGACCAGAAGACTTTCTCAATCTATGATAAAAAGAAAAAAAGGTCATATTATTTTTATCGGTTCTCAAGCAGGGAAGGTAGCAACGAGAAAAGCAAGTATTTATGCTGCTACAAAACATGCTATTACAGGATTTGCAAATGGGCTTCGAATGGAGCTAGCACCATTTGATGTGAAAGTTACAGCAATTTATCCCGGACCCATTGATACTCCTTTTTTACAAAAGGTAGATGCAACAAATGCCTATCGTAAAAGTATAGAAAAATTTTTGTTAAAACCCGAAAAGGTCGCAACAGGTATCGTAAATTGTATCGATAAACCTGTAAGAGAAATAAATTTGCCAAAGGTAATGGGTTTTACAAGCAAGCTTTATGCAGTAGCTCCCAGACTAGTTGAGATGTTAGGAAGCGGGTTTTTTAATAAAAAATGATACATAAACGAGTAGAACGTAAACACTTAGAAAATAAAAGGTTTTACTCGTTTTTTAAATAGTTAATTTTTTATAAAAATACACTTGTATTTATTTTTATAACGTGTTACTATTCATGTATAAAGTTTTATATAGTTGTATAAAAATACATTCAGTGTTATCGGAGGCGTAAGTTTTATGGCAAATAAAAAAGTAGTATTAGCATATTCAGGTGGTCTTGATACTTCAGTAGCAATTCCTTGGTTAAAAGAACAAGGATGGGATGTAATCGCTGTTTGTCTAGATGTAGGTGAAGGAAAAGATCTTGAATTCGTAAAAAACAAAGCACTACAAGTTGGTGCTATTGAATCTTATATGGTAGATGCTAAAGACGAGTTTGCAGAAGAATACGTACTGCTTTCTTTACAAGGTCATACATGGTATGAACAAAAATATCCACTTGTTTCTGCACTAAGCCGTCCATTAATTTCAAAAAAATTAGTTGAAATTGCAAATGAAACAGGTGCAGATGCAGTAGCACATGGATGTACAGGTAAAGGAAATGACCAAGTACGTTTCGAGGTTTCAATTAAAGCATTAAATCCAGATTTAGAAGTTCTTGCTCCAGTACGTGAATGGGGATGGAGCCGTGATGAAGAAATTGAATATGCGCAAAAAAATGGTGTACCTGTTCCAGCTACAATCGATTCTCCATTCTCAATCGACCAAAACCTTTGGGGCCGTGCAAATGAAGCTGGTGTAATGGAAGATCCTTGGGTAGCTCCACCGGAAGAAGCATATGGTTTAACTGTTTCAGTTGAAAACGCTCCTGATGTAGCTGAATATGTGGAAATTGAATTTGTAGAAGGTAAACCAGTTTCATTAAATGGGAAAGAAATGAAACTTGCTGATTTAATCCAAGAGCTAAATAAAATTGCAGGTGCTCATGGTATTGGACGTATCGATCACGTTGAGAACCGTTTAGTTGGTATTAAATCTCGTGAAGTATATGAAATTCCAGGTGCAAAAGTACTTTTAACTGCTCATAAAGAGCTTGAAGATATTACATTAGTAAAAGAACTAGCCCATTTCAAACCGATTATTGAGCATAAACTTTCAGAGGTGATTTATGAAGGATTATGGTTCAACCCAATCCGTACTGCACTTGATGCTTTTATCAAGGAAACGCAAAAATACGTAAACGGTACAGTTCGTGTGAAATTATTTAAAGGTCACGCAATTGTTGATGGACGTAAATCACCAAATTCACTATACTCTGAGGAGTTAGCAACATACTCAAAAGCAGATAAATTTAACCATAATTCTGCAGTTGGTTTTATTGAATTATGGGGACTTCCAACAGTAGTTGCTGCGGAAGTCGCTAAAAATACACAGAAAGTAACAAAATAATTTCCACTAGTAATTTGGATCTTAGAAGTAGGTGTCATCATGACAAAATTATGGGGTGGCCGTTTTCAAAAGTCAGCAGAAAGCTGGGTAGATGAATTCGGTGCGTCAATAGGCTTTGACCAACAATTAGTAATGGAAGATATCGAAGGTAGTGTCGCACACGTAACAATGTTAGGCGCACAAGGAATCTTATCTGCTGAAGATGTAGAGAAGATACTTGGCGGTTTACATGAGCTAAAAACTTTGGCAGAGGCTGGAGAGCTCGAGTTTAGTGTTGCCAACGAAGATATCCATCTAAATTTAGAAAAAATGTTAACGGATATAATCGGTCCAGTAGGGGGAAAACTCCATACTGGCCGTAGCCGTAATGACCAAGTTGCAACGGATGTTCACTTATTCTTAAAAAAACGTGTAGTCGAAGTGGTCGATTTAATTGAAGCTTTCCAACGTACAATTTTAGAAAAAGCTGAACAACACATTGAAACAATTGCACCGGGTTATACCCATTTACAAAGAGCACAACCAATCAGTTTTGCTCATCATTTAATGGCATATTTCTGGATGCTTGAGCGTGATAAAGAACGTTTTAACGAATCCATGAAACGAATTGATATATTGCCATTAGGTGCAGGCGCCATGGCAGGCACAACATTCCCGATTGATCGTGAAAAATCTGCCCAGTTGCTTGGATTTAGCAAAGTGTATGCAAATTCAATGGATGCAGTAAGTGATCGTGATTTTATCGTAGAATTTTTATCAAATTCTTCATTGCTCATGACACATTTATCTCGATTTGCAGAAGAGATTATTATTTGGTCAACTGATGAGTTTAAATTTATTGAATTAGATGATGCCTTTTCAACTGGTTCGTCAATTATGCCACAAAAGAAAAACCCAGATATGGCAGAACTTATTCGTGGCAAGACTGGTCGCGTTTATGGGAACCTGATGGGACTGTTAACAGTATTGAAGGGTACACCGTTAACGTATAACAAAGATATGCAAGAGGATAAGGAAGGTATGTTTGATACTGTCCATACAATTCTTGGTGCATTGAAAATCTTTGAGGGTATGGTTCGTACGATGACTGTCAATAAGGAGCGTTTGAAAAAGTCAGTTCATAGTGATTTTTCAAATGCAACTGAGCTTGCTGATTACTTAGCGACAAAGGGCATGCCTTTCCGTGAAGCTCATGAAGTAACTGGGAAATTAGTGTTTACTTGTATTCAAAGAGGGATTTATTTATTAGATTTACCTCTTGAAGATATGAAAGCAGAGAGCGACCTTATCGAAGAGGATGTGTATGAAGTATTAAAACCAGAAGCGGCCGTTAGTAGAAGAAATTCTCTTGGTGGAACTGGCTTTGATCAAGTACGACTTCAAATCGAAAAAGGTAAGCAGTGCTTATAAAATTTTAACTCAATTTTTTTATGACAACTATTAATGTAGTACAGTGATGCTCAATAGTTTTCAAATCTTTTATCAAGAAGCCAGAGGGTAACTTGATAATAATAAAAACTTTATAGGAAACGATTCACTCTTAGTGAGTCGTGAACATATAAAGTTACATAAACCGTCTCGGGGTCGCGAGGCGGTTTTTTATATTCTCGAAAAAAATAAAATTAGCCTAGTTAATAACAAATTTATCTAGTATTTACCTCCCGACTTTGGTACGATTTGGGTGAGTATTAAATACTATTATTGTGTATAAATGAAAACAATAGTTAGAATTATATCACTCTTTGCTTTAACCATAATCTTTTGCTTACATAACAGCAATTTTATAACAGCAAATGCTGAGGAGATTATGTTTAAAGATATTGATGTGGATGCTTATTTTTATGAACCTGTTCAACAATTAGCAGGTAAAGGAATCATTAAAGGTTACCAAGATGGAACTTTTAAACCTTATCAACCCGTAACTCGTGGACAAGCGGCCCTTATGCTTGTACAAACCCTACAACTAGATACTTCAACAGTAACTAACCCTCAATTTAAAGATATTTCAACTAAACACCCGTACTACAAACAAATTGCTACTCTTGTTAACAAAGGAATCATTAGTGGTTTTGAAGATAATACCTTTAGACCTAATGAACAACTTACAAGAGCCCATATGGCAGGTATTTTAACAAAAGCATATGAATTTGAATTGAATGAAGAAGTACATCTTCCTTTTACAGATGTAAGTGAAAATGCATGGTATAAAAATGCTATTCAAACTTTATTAAATCTTAAAATTACAAATGGTGTTACACCAACAACCTTTGAACCTAACAGTCCTGTGACACGGGGGCAATTAGCAACCTTTATTTACAAAAGTGATTTAGCTTCGATGAGTGTTGAAATAATTGCTGGCAATGGGATTTATGAAAATGTTGTAAACGCTAAACTAGAGTTAACAGTTTTCCACAAACAAAAATCAACAG
>NZ_JPVQ01000092.1 GCF_000772965.1 Ureibacillus massiliensis 4400831 = CIP 108448 = CCUG 49529
TTAAATTCTCCAATTTACTAGGTTTTAATATAAAGATTTCTTGTAAATTACTCTTTATTGACGAATGTGTTGCATCTCACCTCTTCTATATAAGAAAGAGGTGGAGAAACCCTGTCCTCTCCATCACTTCTAAATATCAATCCACAAACCCAAATCTTTCACTTAATACATCTAATTCTTCTAACGTTTTTAGTGTTTCTCCGCCACCTCTTATCGTCATTAAATGAATGATAAAATCAATAATGAAAATCGTTGCTAAGTGTGAGTTGGAGAAGGAAAGGGAGTCTACTGTAGTTAGTAGAACAACATCAGCATTTTTTGCGAACACATTATTGTTCGTATTTGTGATTGTAATTTGCGGAATCTTTATTCTCCTTTTATTAGCTAGAGTACTAGTGTAAACGCTAAACTAGAGTTAACAGTTTTCCACAAACAAAAATCAACAGAATTCCCCAAATAAGATTAAACAGTTCCCCAAAACTAGCTTTCTTTCAATATACTAATATTTAGTTTATTGAAGGTGAGGAATTAGGAGTGAACAGGTTTATGAATTACATCGAGATCCACCGTTTATATAAAGAGGGATTCTCAAAAAGTGCAATTGCAAAGAAGTTAAAAATATCGAGAAATACAGTCATTGATTATTTGAATATGACGACTGAGGAATTTGAAGAGTTTGTAGGTTCCTTACGGACTAGAGAGAAAAAATTAGACCCATATCATAATCAAATACTTGAGTGGTTAAGAGAACATCCTGATTTATCAGGAGCACAAGTTTATGATTGGCTGGAGGAGAAATTCAACTTTAAAGAGGTCGCTGAAAATACCGTTCGGAATTACTTGAATGAATTAAGGGATCGATATCACATCCCAAAAGTAATGGTTCAACGTACATACTCCACCGTACCAGAACTACCAATGGGAAAACAAGTACAGGTAGACTTTGGTCAAACAGTGGTAAAAGATAAAGATGGTCATAATAAGCGTTTGTACTTTATTGCATTTATACTTTCTCATTCAAGGTATAAATATGCGGAGTGGTTAGATCGTCCGTTTCGTACAGCTGATGTTATTCGAATGCATGAGAATGCTTTCTATTATTTTGAGGGAATGCCTGAAGAAATTGTTTATGATCAGGATGCGTTATTAGCAGTAAGTGAAAATGCAGGTGATTTGATTATGACATCGGAATTTACCAAGTATCATCAAACACGACAATTTAATATATATCTTTGTAGAAAAAGTGATCCAGAATCGAAAGGGAAAATTGAACAAGTCGTTAAGTTTATCAAAAATAACTTCAGCAAAAACCGTGTATTTGATAACATCACAGATTGGAATCAATCTTGTCACGCCTGGCTCAAACGAACAGGCAACTATAAGGTACATCATAATATAAAAAAGAGACCTTCTGAAGTGCACGCCCTCGAAAAGCAACACTTAAAGAAAGTCTCTGGTACCTATATTTTCGAGAATATTCTCGTTTCTAGTATAACAAGAAGCATACAAAAGGACAATGTCATTCGTTTTGGAGGAAATCGTTATAGTGTACCAAAAGGTACATTCAGAGCAGATGCGCCTAATATTGCTTATGTTCAAGAAAATGATGGTTGGTTAACTATAAGATTAAAGCAAACTGGCTCAATAATAGCCAAACATAGAATTTCTAGTGAACGAGGTCGTGTTATTTCTGACCCTGCCCATCGAGAATACGGAACATCTAAACGAGAATTATTAATCAAACAAATCGAAGATGTATTTTTGGATAAAGAAAATATACAGTGGTTAATACATCAATTAAAGGAGCGATACCCTCGACATTTAACAGATCAATTAAAAGTACTTAAACAAGCGATAAATGTTTACCCTAATCATTGTGAACAAGCATTAGATGAGATGAAAAGACTAAACATGACAAGTGCAAATGATTTTCGGGATATTGCCAACTCTCTATCTGTACAGAGCCAAAAGGACTCTCCTACGGCTATTGAACTGAATCAGAAATATAAGGATTTGATTGCGCCAGAACGATCTGAAGATATTTATTTAAAAGTCTTAGCCGGAGGTAGAGATTAATATGACCCATCCTTTTGAATTATTACAAGACAAATTTCGCACCCTACGTCTCGCTGAGACAGCGAAAGAGTTACCGAACCTAATGCGAGAAGCAGAAGCAAAAAATTGGACTTATCATGAATTCATTCACGAAATCTTGAGTTACGAAATGAGCTGTAGAGAGAAAAAGAATAATGAAAGATTAATGAAGTGGGCTGAGTTTCCAGAGAAATTAACTTTTGAAGACTATAATTTGAAAGAGCAATCAGCAATTGGAGAAAAGCAACTTAATGTTCTAAAAGAATTGAATTGGATTGAAGAGTATTTCACATTAATTATGATGGGCCCCACTGGGGCTGGGAAAACTCATTTATCGATAGCATTAGGAATACATGCCGTGGAGAAAGGATACCAAGTATCCTTCATCTCCATGAGTCAGCTCATGTACGTTTTAAAAACTAAAGAATACACCAATAAATCAAAAACCCGATATAAACGGATCATCACATCTGATTTGATTATTATTGATGACGTGATGTACATGACATACGAGGCTCAGGAAGCTAACTTATTCTTTCAATTTATCTACGATCTATATGATAAAGCTGCATTCATTTTAACATCAAACAAAGGGCCAGGAGAATGGGGGAAGTTTTTAGGAGACCCAACATTAACAACCGCTATTTTGGATCGCTTACTTCATCGAAGTGAGATTATCACATTTGACAAGGAGGCTGATAGTATTCGAATGAAATATAGAAAAGCTTTATTTCAACATCACACTGTTGAATCTTAATTGGTGAAAACTGTTTAAACTTATTTGTGAAAAACTGTTTAATTTTACTTGACGGTTACAA
>NZ_JPVQ01000027.1 GCF_000772965.1 Ureibacillus massiliensis 4400831 = CIP 108448 = CCUG 49529
CGTCGTGCGTACCGAAAGGTGCGCTGTTTTTTATATTTCGGGCTTACAATTTAAAAACGCAAGAACGTTGTTTCTTCAACATTCTTGCGTTTTCTATAGTTACAGTGTCCCTTGGGAAACTCATAAGCATAATACTATTTTAGGTACATAAATTAATTGGCTGGAATAACCCCAGCTTCAACTAACTCGATTTGTTTAGTAACTAAGTAATATTGATATTTTGCATTTTGATAATTAAATTCTGCTTGTGTAACAGGCGTATTTGCTGCGTCAAATTCTTGTTTTGATAATAAGCCTAAGTCAAAGTACACTTGTAAATCTTGATGATCAACCTTCGCCTCAGCTAATTCTTTTTCCGCTGTTTTAAGAGCAGAGTATTGTTGTTGGACTTGTTGATATAGATTTTTAATTACTTTTTCTAAATCAACTTCTAGTTTTTCTTTACTTAATTTAGCAATATCCAACTCGATTTCAGCTAGTTCTTCATCTTCTTTTACTCGGTTAGGTAAATCATCTACTTCATCCAGCTTATCTTCAGCACGTAATACTGCATTTTTCGCAGCTACCATATTAAAGCTGTTTTTAATAAGCTCTTCTGTAGATTTTGTTTGTTCAACTAATGAAATATCACCTAATTCAGGAACCTCAATTGAATAATCGTCATCATATGTAATTCCAATCGTTAAGGCAAATGTTGCTTTGTCATTTTTTAACTGCTTTTCTAAATCGGTAATCTGAGTCTCTAAATCTGAGATACTACGTGTTTCCTTTTCATAGTCTCTAGCAGAAATTAACCCAAGCTCATAACGAGTTTTCATTGCGTCGATTTGAGTTTGTTGTGTGTTCAGCATATTTTTCAAGTGATTAATCTGATCTTGTAACATCACTAAACCTAAATAAGATGACGTTATAGACACTTCCATGCTTTCACGGGCTACAACACGATTATTGAAAATTGTTTCGTATTGAGAATCTAGGTCGTCTAGGGTGTTTTCTAGGCTGGTTACAGTGCTACGTAAAGTAGCGATGTTTGTTTCCACTAAAGCCAATTGTTCTTTAAGCAGTTGATCATTTTTGTATTCAGTATTTTCTTTTATATAGGTTTGTAAAGCATCTAGAAAACCTTGTAGATTATCAATTTGACTGTTCAAACCACTAGATTCATCCTGTGGTGTTGCTTCTTCTGCAGCAGCTTCGATATCTTCAACTGGAACCCCAGCATCTTGTAACGATTCTAGTAAGTTGCTTATTTGAGTATTTAAATCTTTAGTTGCAGTTTCTAATGTAACGGAGTCTGGTGTAGTCTCAAGTTTTTTCTTTAATTCATCTCTTTGTTTAATGGCACTTTCGAGAGAACTCTCTGCAACATCATATTGATCATCCAATTTATCTTCGGTTACATTCAATTGTTCAAGGGCAAACTCTAATTCTTTTAATGAATAGCTACTATTTAAGCCATAACGTACAGCATCTTCTAAAGTTAACGATTCCACCTGTACTTTCTCAAAGAATCGTTCATTTTCTTCATCTTTATCTTTTTTATTAGTTGCAGCGAATGTTTCAACAGGTGATTTACTAGCTTCTGCTGCTAACACTGCTGGGGAAATGCTACCTGTAACTAATAATGCAGCAAGTCCCATCGTGATTCCTTTTTTCATGACCATACCACTCTTTTCTATATTATCTAGCAATCCAAAATCCCGTCTACAATTTACCTACAATGGAAGAACAATCGTCATTTCGTCCTCAATTATATCCTGTAAATCCAATTCGTACAAGGAATCGCTAATACTATTTTAGATTAATAGAAGTTTGATTCGGAGAAAGTTCGTAATTTTCAAGCTGATTAAATTAAATACTCGCTAAGGTATACTATTTACTTAGCGAGTAGTTTTTTATTATACAATTAGAGTACTACAATTTTCTTCTACTTCTTCCCAAGTCATAAAAATACGTACAATGTCTTCCTCAATTAGATGCGAACCAGATTGAACTTCTATAAATTCTAAATCAGTTGTTGCTTTAATTCCATGTTTCGCCTCAACAGGAATAATTAATACATCCCCTGTTTTCACTTTACGGATTTCATCATTTAACACGAATTCACCTTCACCTTTAATAATTGTCCAAACTTCGCTACGAGCGAAATGTTTTTGGTAGCTCAGGTTTTTCCCAGCCTTAACTCCGATTCTTTTTGTAAGTATCTCGTTACCTTCATCAAACTTAGTATGATCAAGTACTTTATACCAACCCCATCGACGTTCCTCATACATAGGACGGTTGTCAAAACCTTTTAGTATTTCTTTTATCCGTGGACTTTGTGCCTTATCGGCTACTAAAATCCCATCTGGACTAGTAGCAACAACTGCGTTATTAATACCAATTACTGTTACAGGAATATCTAATTCATTAATCAAATGAGTATTTGGAGAATCATCGGTTAAAATTCCCTTTCCAATTAAGTTGGAACCCATTTCTTCAGTTAATGTATTCCAAGTACCTAAATCTTTCCATGTCCCCTCATATGGTAGAACGACGATTTTTTTAGTTTTCTCAACGACTTCATAATCAAAACTAATCTTTTCAAGTGTATTATATTGATTTAATAATTCGTCATAATCAGTTGGTAATCCCTTACTTTGAAGTAAAGAAATTAGATAGCCTAGTCTAAACGAAAAAACCCCACAATTCCAAAATGCATTATTTTCAATTAATTTTTTTGCTTCCTCTTCAGTTGGCTTTTCTTTAAAATGACTTACGTTATAATATTTATTTGTTTTATTTTCTGTGGGAACAATATAACCGTATTTTTCAGAAGGATATGTTGGTGTAACACCCATTAAAGCCAAATCCGCTTCAGAATTATGTAAAACTTGTTCTAAATCTAATATTCTATTAAAGAATTGATCTTCTACATAAGGATCTACAGGCAATACCCCCACTACTTCATTTAAGGATGTACCTTTAATTGAATATAGGAATGTTGCTGCTAGTGCTATTGCAGGGAATGTATCACGTCTTTCAGGTTCAATAATAAGTGGGATATGATTACCTAGTTGACTTTGTATCATATCAACTTGGGATTTACTTGTTGCTATAACAGCAGACTTTTGTATACCTAAATTCCCCAGTTGTCTCCAAACTCTTTGTACCATTGATTCTAGACTATTACCATTATCTAACACTTTTAAAAATTGTTTTGATCTAGAATCATTAGAAAGCGGCCATAATCGCTTTCCAGAGCCCCCCGATAATAGTATTAATTCCATATGTAAATCTCCTTTAATCTTTAAGATAATGTATGTAACATAAACATATTCTATACTTTTAATAATCTAGAAAATGCAATCTCTAGATATATATATTATTACATAATTAAAATAAAAATGCCAACTCAATAGTATAAGAGTTGGCCGTACTACAAGTTTATTTCCTCTTTACTAATATAGACTTGTGCCAATTCCAAGCACTTTTTATTATGTCCTCTATGTCTATAGTTGCTTTCCAACCTAACTCTTTTAAAATTTTTTTTGAATTTGCAACTAACACATCAGGATCTCCAATACGACGTTTATCCAATTTAACTATTGGTTTAATACCAGTTATTATTTCACAAGTATCAATAATTTCCTTAACTGAGTATCCGTTACCATTCCCAAGATTAAATATAGCATTCGTAACTTCCTCATTAAGTACAGCATTAAGTGCTAAAACGTGGGCTCTAGCTAAATCAGTAACGTGAATATAGTCTCTTATACAAGTTCCATCCTTGGTATTATAATCATTCCCATAAATCGAAATACTTGATTTTTTTCCAAGTAAATGTTCCAATACTAAAGGAATTAAATGGGTTTCAGGATTATGATATTCTCCTATTTCTCCAGTTTTATAAGCACCTGCGGCATTAAAATACCTTAGTGTTACATATTTTAATCCGTAACTATAATGAAAATCTTCAACAATTTGTTCAACCATCAATTTTGATTTACCATAAGGGTTAATTGGATTCGTCAAAGTATTTTCATCAATAATATCAACGCTTGGAATCCCATAGACTGCAGCACTTGAAGAAAATATAAATTTATCTATTTTATTCTCTTTCATTACTTTTAATAACGTTAATGTAGAGGAAACATTATTCTCATAATATTTAATTGGGTTAATTACTGATTCTCCTACTAAACTAGATGCTGCAAAATGCAAAACTGCTTCTATATTATATATTTCAAAAACCTTTTGAAGTAATTTAGAATCGGCCATATCTCCTTCAATAAAAATTGCACGTTCATCAACTGCCCAACGATGACCAGTACTAAGATTATCTAAAACAACTACTTCTCTATTGTCCTCAACTAATTCTTTAACAACATGACTGCCGATATAACCTGCACCACCAACAACTAGTAACAAAATCCCCATCTCCTATAAATGATTCAATCAAGAATTAATATCAATCAATAGCTATGTAAACTTTTATATAGAAAAAGTAAACCCATACTGAATGTATGGGTAAGATAAAGTACTGAATCAATTAAATTTTAGTAGGCGTTTTTATTTATTAAACCTCTTACTATCGTTTTCAAAATTATCTTCACATCTAATAATAATGTCCAATTTTCGATATAATATATATCATGTTCAATACGATCTTTAATTGACGTATCTCCACGTAAACCACATACCTGTGCCCAACCTGTAATTCCAGGACGTACTTGGTGTTTAATCATATACTTTGGAATTTCCTCTTTGAATTGATCAACAAAAAATGGACGTTCTGGACGAGGACCAACAATACTCATATCCCCTTTAAGCACATTAAAAAGTTGTGGTAATTCGTCTAAACTAGTTTTTCTAATAAATGTGCCAAACTTTGTTCTTCTAGGGTCATTTTCAACTGTCCATTTTGTATCTGAAGCATTATCGAACATTATTTTCATTGAACGAAATTTGTACATTATAAAAGTTCTACGATTTAATCCCACTCTTTCTTGTTTGAATAGTATTGGACCAGGTGAACTTAATTTCACACCGATTGCAATTCCAATTAATAATGGCATTGTCAGAATAATTCCTATAATAGCAATCATTATATCTGACAATCTTTTTAAAAAGTTATTAATTCTATCATCAAGTGGTACATCACGAACATTTATAACAGGTAAATCACCGAAGTTTTCAAAGTGAGAATTCGCAGGTAGTATATCATAGAAGTCTGGTATAATTGACACACGTACACCTACTTTTTCACAAGTCATTATTATTTTTTGATATTTATCATAAGCTGAGATAGGAAGCGCAATAACTACTTCATCAATTATTTCATTTTCCAATATCAATTTTAAATCATTAATTTTACCTAGAATAGGCCTATTAACTGAATTAATTTTACCTAAACTTTCTTTATTGTCATCCAGAAAACCAAGTATCTCAAAACCATATTCCGGGTGATAGGATAATGTATGTATAAATTTTTGAGCTAAAGACCCAGCGCCTATCACTAAAATAAATTGTTTATTATATCCTTTTGTTCTTAAGATACTAAGAGTAATCTTAACAATATAGCGATATCCAATAATGAATGTTAAGTTTGATAAAATATAAATTACTAGAAATACCCTTGATGTGTCGATATTTCTTACAATAAAAAGTAAACTTAGTAGTACAAACATACTGAATAAGTTTGCTTGTATAATTTTAGAAATTTCATTAGAAAATTTCTTTCTTCTCTTCGACTTATATAAGGATATAAAATTCGCAATAATTATGTAAGTAATGGAATAAACGACATTCCAAAAAAAGTAATCTGCTAAAGATAGATCATTTGCGACAATTCCATCAAGAAAATAAAATCGACAAAACCATGCTATAAAAAATGAAAGTTGAATAATTAAGAAATCTGTTCCAACATATAATGTTGTGATAAATCTTTCATTTCCTCTAATCATTAACTTTCCTCCGATATATCATACTTTATTTTATGTCTACTAAATAAAATTAAATAACTAGTTTCAAAACTAAATTTCTAACAATATTATTATATATCGAAAATAAGAAAATATAAAAGGGTTCTATTAATTTTCTTGAATTATTGTTTCAACTAACTCTAGTATACTATCTCTAAATCTTTTACTACTAAATTGTTCAGCATGAATTCGGATTTTAATTGGATCAAATGATGTTTTTTCAAATTCGTTTATTGCTTCCACTAGTGATTCAACTGATTGATCATTGAACAAAACACCCGTTTTTTTAGGAATTACTGTATCTAATGCTCCCCCTTTACCATATGCTATCACAGGCTTCCCACAGGCTTGCGCTTCAACTGGAGCAATTCCAAAATCCTCATATCCCGGGAAAAGAAAGGCGTTGCATTTTTGCATATATTCTTTCACAATCTCATCTGATTGGTAACCTAGAAATTCTACTGATGGTCCTGCCATTTGTTTCAAGTTATTAAGTTCTGAACCTGAACCAATAACAATTAACCTTTTATTAAGTTGGCTACAAGCTTGTACTGCTAAGTCAATCTTTTTGTATGGCACTAAGCGACTAACAACTAAGTAAAAATCTTCACTCTCAGTAGACATTTTAAAACGTTCAACATCAACAGGAGGATGAATAATTTCTGCGTCTCGTTGATATATTTTTTTGATTCTTTCTTTGACAATCGTTGAATTTGAAATGTAGTAATCAACTCTATTCGCTGAGAGTTGATCGTACATTCTTAAATAATGCATCAGAAAAGGGATTATTTTTCGTTGAAACCACCCACTATAATTTAGATATTCATGGTAAAAATCCCATGAATATCGAGGTGGTGTGTGACAGTAGCAGATATGTGCACTCGAAGAATCACGAATAACCCCTTTCACCCCGATTGAAGCCGTACTACTTATAATTAAATCATATTCTCGTAAATCAAAAGCTTCAAATGCTATCGGGAACAGTGGTAGGTAACGGTTATATTTTGTTTTGCTAAATGGAAGCTTTTGAATAAAGGTCGTTCGTATATCCATTTCTCTAAATTCAGGATCCAACTTATCATAGTTAACAACAGATGTATAAATTGGTGCATCAGGAAATAGCTTGTGTAATTCAGCCACTACCTTATCCGCACCACCCATTCCTATTAACCAATCATGTACGATTGCGACTTTCATCTAATTCCACCTTTAGTTTTGTATACACTGCATAATGCTCCTTTTTAAACTTAGAAGCACTAAATGCCATTTGTCTATTAAAGCTTTTAGCTTTTAGTTCTACTAGTAATTCTTTATCCAAAAGTAATTGCTCCATAGCATTCGTAAATTCTTTCTCTGATGGTTCTATTATCACCCCGGCATCACCAACTACTTCAAAAATAGGACCCCTATTTGAGGCGATAATTGGTAAACCTTTACTCATTGCTTCTACAAGAGGCAAACCAAATCCTTCACAGAGAGATGGATATAAAAGAGCTATAGCAAATTCATACAATCCATATAACTCTTCTTTTGATATATTCCTTTTAATATGAATAAAATCCAAATGATAATCTTCAAAGTCCCCAACTAGTACCAAGTCAATTTTGTAACCTTTACTACGCAGTTTAATAATACTTTCAACTATTATATTGGCATTTTTGTATCTTTTTTTGTTTCCAACATAAATAAAATAAGGGTTGAATATGGTTGGTGAAATCGAATTCTCAATATATTTCACATCATCAAAATTATATGAATAGATTTCCCTTACTTTGTTTTCATTTACTTTAAAAAAACGTATTATTTCCTCTTTAGAGTAACCAGAAACTGTTAATATATATTTTGATTTCTGAACAAGCAGTTGAATGTAAATTTTATAATACAGAAACTTTAGTATTCCAAAGTCTTCTTTGAAAGTTGCAGGTATAATATCATGGATCGTTAAAACTAGGTTTTTCACAAAGAATGGTGCCGTATAATAGGGCGAATGGAAAATATCATATTTCACTTTTTTTAGTTTAAGAGGTATTTCGATTTGTTCGTTTAAGGTAAATGGAGCAGCATTTATTTTCAACCATTCCACATTTCTGCTGATAACATGTTTCTTTTGCTCATCATTGTTATACAAAACAGTAATATTCGAACCTTCAAATCCACTCATACAATCGATTAGGGCAATTGTGTGTTTACCTATACCATGAAAAGGACTTGCCAATCGCCCATCAATTATTATTCTCATTCTATTCAACCTATCTTTTTGAATATTTTAATAATACTTTCATTAATTCATTAGCGCTATTGTCCCAATTATATCTACTTTTGATTTCATTATACTTTACTTGATTGATTTCATATGTTTCTTTTTCAGACAGTTCTTCCATTGCACGAACATAAGATGTTGGGTCCATGGTTTCTACCATGAAACAAGAGTCACTATATATTTCTTCAAGGGAAGAATTACTAGCAACAATTGCAGGCAAACCAGCATAAATGGCTTCTAAAACAGGTAGCCCAAATCCTTCGTACATGGACGGGAAGATGAAGCACACTGCTTCTTGATATAATTTATATAATTCCTCATCTTCCACAAAACCAGTAAATTGTATATCTTTTTCTATATTCGGTGGCACAACGAGTGTATCATTTCTCCAATTCTTTTGACCAACAACTACCAGCTTATGTGGATATCCTTTTTCCTTAAAAAGGGAAAATGCATTCAACAAAGACTGAATATTTTTCCTTGGCTCTGCACCGCCAATAGTAAGAAAGAATGGTTTCATATGTATTCGAATGTTTTGCTCCTTAGAACCTGAACTTGCGTTTGGGCCTAGTGGAATTACATGAATATTTTCAATGTGTTTAATCGCTAATACATCGTTTCTGGAGAATTCAGAAATTGTTACAACGGCTCTTGCCTTTAAAGCATTTTTTAATAAAACATGGTGATAGATAAATCTTAACTTATTTTTTAAATAATTCTCTGGAAAATGAAATGGAATTAAATCTAAGATAGTCGCAATTGTCCTATGACGATACACGAATGGAACAGTAAAATTTTTAGTAGAATAAAAAAGATCAATCTTTTCATTAAAAATATGATACGGCAAAATGAATTGTTCCCATATTGGTTTTATTTTCATAGAGACATGAATGACTTTTACATTGGCGTGGGTTTCTTCATATTTTCCAATTGTATCCCGATCACCAAAAAGAATCCATCGATGCGCATTATCTACAATTAGTTTTTCTAATAATTTTTGCTGCATTGTTACTGTTCCCGTTCTTTTCGTACCAATTAAACGGGCATCATATCCGATAATCATTTCACTACCTCTTTGTATTTTGACAACATTCATCAATAAACTCAACGTATTTTTTGATAATAACATCCCATTCATAATGTTGGGAAACATACTTTTTTCCGTTTCCTCGCATATTTTCAACGAGAGTAGTATTTGTGAGCATTGATTGAAGACCATCTTTAAATTCTTCATAGTTACGATATGAAAGTCCAGCTTGACTTCTTTCAACATGTCCATTTAAAACTTCACATGATTTATTAACAAATACAGGAGCTCCAAAATTCATAGCTTCTAATGTAGCTATTGAAAAACTTTCAAATCTGGAAGGCATAATAAACGCTCTCGCATGTTCAAGTAGATATTTTTTTTCTTGTTCACTTACGAATCCAAGATAACTAATATTTTTTTGTTTGGGTATGTCCATTTGTAGCGAACCTGTTAAATACAAGCGTAAATCTGATCCAGTGTCCTTAATAAAACGATTAAAATAATCAACTAGTTCGCCTATATTTTTTTCTGTATCGATTCTACCTACATAAACAACATAATCTTCACTTGCTGCCTTTTCTATTTTCGAATCGATCTCTGTAGTGGCTGTCAGTTGTTTAGTTTGATCGTCTATGCCCATGCCAATCACACGATAATTTGATTGCAAGCCCGGAAATCGTTTAAAAACAAAGTCTTTTTCTTCTTCAGTTAAAAAAACGTGCCCCTGAGCAAGATGAAAAACCGTATTAAACATAGAATAATAAATAGGTGGTTCATCATGAGCTGTTGGAATAAGAACAGACTTATGTGGTGCAATCTGTAAACCATAATAGCTGTTAAAATAGAGATACGTAACAAAAATGATTAAGTCATAATTATCTTGATGATTCTCTAAATAGGCTAATAAATTTTTAGAATATGGGCCCTGTAGATTCATCCAAGTCACTTCATCAAGAACGGTCTTGTTTTTTTTCTTCTGCAAAAATTTAGTATAACGACCAAATAATCGATTTCTTTTTTTATCATTACGAAAACGGAGTACAGTGACCCCATTTTCAACAGTCTTTCCTTCTGGATATTCATTCTTCCACGATTCATAACTTTTTGCACAGGTTGTAAGAATGTCTACGTTGTAAGTGTTAACAAGTCTTTCAGCTAGTTCACGACAATACGTTTCCGAGCCTCCTACGATTTCTTCACCATAACGTTGAATGACAAAAGCTATATTTTTCATAAATTCACCACAATCTAATGATAACTTAACATATATCAAGAATTAAAATACACTTTATATTATCTACTCTTGATGATATAACATATCATCTCTTCAATATGTACTTTGATAAAAAAAATGTAATTGGCACTGAAATAATAATTACTATAATCGGTGCTAACACTTCATTTATTAAATTATTTCCAACCAATAAATTCAAAATAACTACATTTAATAGATACTGAATACCATACACTAATGGATATTTTATAGCTTTCTTAAATGAAATATCCACCTTAAAAACATACTTTGTATTTAATAAAAAGGAAATTATAATTCCTGATAAATATGAAATTAAATATGCAAGATTATAATTAAGAAATGGTAGCAGAATCAGATAACTAACATATGTTGATACAGTATTAAATATACCGACAAATAGAAATCGTATAAATTCTTTATTCATAAACCTTGTCAACAATGTACCCTGGTCTTTTCCTTGTTTCATCTAATATTCTCCATAAGTATTCCCCTATGATTCCTAACATCATCATTATCATTCCGAGTAATAAAGTAATTAATGCAATAAGAGTTGTCCATCCTTGGACATTTATATTCCCCACAAAATAACTAATTACTGTATACATTGCATATATAAAGCTCAATATCGCGACTACAAATCCCATTCCTGTCATAAATCGAATTGGTGCATAGGAAAAACTTACAAAAGAATCGACAAATAGTTTTATTTTTTTTGAAAATGTCCATCTTGATTTTCCATGTTCCCTGGCTTGACGAACATAGGGAATGGTTTCTTGCTCAAAACCTAATGAGAATATCAAACTCATGATATTCGTATTTTTTTCTTTAATTCTGTTAAGTTCTTCAACTACATGACGATCAATCAAGACAAAATCAAAACCACCTTTTGGATAATCCTTAATTGCAAACTTATCCATTAGGTAATAATACGTATTGGAGAATAACTTTTGTGAGAACGACTCAATTCTATCTTCCCTTGTTGCCATAACAATTTTCTTTCCATTTTCCCAACTAGTAATCATTCTCTCAAATAATTCCGGTGGGTCTTGAAGGTCAGCAGCAATAATACCAACACAATCACCAGTAACAAATGTTAATCCAGCTTGAATAGCTTGCATAGAGCCATAGTTTTTACTTAACTTAATAACTTTTATTCTTGAATCATTTTTCTTTTCTTCCAATAATAATCTTAATGAGTCATCTTTTGAACCATCATCCACAAACACAAATTCTAAATCATAATTAGGAAGTAAACTTGATAATGCTTGTAGTCTCGGTACAGTATGTGGAATATTCATCTCATTAAAATAAACAGGTATCAAAATAGAAAAAGTTTTCTTACTCATATTTATTAATTACCTCTACTACTTGTTTTACTTCATCTAATGTTAATACCGGACTCATTGGTAAACTAAGAACTTCTTTATGAATTTTTTCCGATATCTCATAGGTTAAATGATTCCACTCAGCATACGCATCTTGTTTATGTGGAGGGATTGGATAGTGGATTAATGTTTGAATACCGTTAGCCAATAAATATTTCTGTAAACGATCTCTTTCTTCTGTTCTAACAACGAACAAATGCCAAACATGATTTTGAATATCTGATTCTACTGAAGGTAGAACAATTTTCTTATTAGTTATATTGTTCAAATAATAAGTTGCGATTTCTCTTCTTTTACTATTTTCTTGATCTAAAAAGTCTAGTTTTACAGTAAGCACAGCAGCATGAATTTCATCTAATCTACTATTAGTTCCTTTATAAAGATTTTCGTATTTTTTATGTGAGCCATAATTTCTAAGTGCTACTAATTTTGTATATAATTCTTCATCATTCGTAGTGATGGCACCACCATCACCTAAAACACCTAAATTTTTACCAGGATAAAAACTAAATCCAGCTGCATCACCTAGATTTCCTGCTCTTTTTCCTTTATAAAAGGCTCCATGTGCTTGAGCACAATCTTCAATCACTTTCAGATTATACTTTCTAGCGATTTCTAAAATAGGCGTCATGTCACAACTTTGACCATATAAATGAACTACCATAATAGCTTTAGTTTTTTCAGTAATATTACTTTCTATTTTTGTAGGGTCAAGATTATATGTATTAATATTCGGTTCAACTAAGACTGGAGTTGCTTCATTTGCAGAGATTGCTAGAACAGAAGCAATGTAGGTATTGGATGGAACAATTACTTCATCCCCTTTACCAATTTCATAAGCCTTTACAATCAGTGAAAGTGCATCTAGACCATTCGCAACGCCAACACAATATTTTGTTCCACAGTAGGATGAAAATTTTTCTTCAAATTCATTTACTGATTTACCCAGAATATACCAACCACTATCAATCACTTGATTTATAACCGATTTCAACTCATCAGCATATTGTGCATTAATTTCTTTAAGATCTAAAAAGGGAATCATTAAACATAAACTCCTTAAAATTTATTGGATAAAAAGTACAAGTGCCTTTTCAGGCACTGTATAATTCAATATCAAATTTACTTTACCCTAGTCTTGTAATTTTTCCTTAACTAATTCTACTAAGTCTGAAAATTTTACAGACTCCCGTAAATTCTGATCACTAACTTTAATGCCTAGTTCATCTTCACATAGTGCTAAAAAAGCTGCTTGAGATAGTGAATCCCAATCCTCTAACTCATCCAGAACTGTCTCTAATGTAATAACTCCTGGATCAACCATCACTATATTTTCGAAGTTTTCAATAAATTCCTTTAATGTCATTTAGATTCTCTCCTTTTGGATTCCATATTATTGAATTAGCAAACCAAGAATAGCCCACGCCAAAACCTACCAGCATGATATTATCACCAACTTTAATCTTACCTTCTTCAAAATCTCTATATAAGGCAATTGGTATAGTAGATGAAACCGTATTCCCACAATCAGCAAGTTGTACAGAGAACTTTTCCTTCGGTATTCCTAATTTTCTTCTTAATGTTTCCATCATATACTCATTTGCTTGGTGGAATATGAAGTAATCATAGTCTTCTAGTTTTTGATTATTTTTACTTAATAAATCTTCAATTGCTCTTGGAATCTCTCTGACTGCAAAATTGAAAATTTCTTTACCATTCATATATAAATTTTTACGAGTTCTTACATTACCACGACTATCTTCAGTTTCTTCAAATGAAGTGTTACTAATCGGTTCTTTGAGCCCACCAGCAGGAACAATTAGATTTTCTGCTCCACTTCCATCTGTTCCAAAAACGATTGAACCAATACATTCCTTTTCGAGATAATCTGCTCCAGTAATTAAAGTTGCAGATGCACCATCTCCAAACAACGGTTTAACTGTTCCATCCAATGGATTAATATATTTACTGTAAGTATCCGCTGTAAGTAATAATACATTTTTCGCAATTCCTGTTTCTATAAATCCTTTAGCCATTGATAAACCATAGCCATATCCCGAACAACCTAAATTGTAATCAAATGCACCAACTGACTTTTTAAGACCCAATCGATCTTGTATTATACATGCTGTAGTAGGTAAAAAATAATCTGGTGATTGAGTGCAGTAAATCAACATATCTATTTCATCTTTATTGCATAAATTTTTAGAGAATAATTCTTCCGCTGCATAGTATGCCAAATCAGATGCAAATTCATTCTCATTGGTTACATGTTTACTAAATATACCAATTTTTTTGGTCATTCGATCGTTACTATCATTGGATACAATTTCTGAAGGTAGATAATAAGTAATTGCTTTGATATAGGACTTTATCATTTTATTGAACTCCTCTCTTATTCGTTTAAATCCCTTCTTAAGTTACTTGGTACTTTTGAAATAACTTTTGCAGGATTACCTGCAACAATTACACCTGAGGGAACATCTTTCTTTACTACACTACCTGCAGCAACGATACTTCCTCTCCCTATTTTAACATTAGGAAGAATAGTTGCACCTACACCAATTGATACAAAATCCTCAATCACAGCGCCCTGTACATCGTCATTAAAACCGTTACGGCCAAATAAATTATCATTAGCCATACTTACCCCAACACTAATAAAGACATGGTCTCCAATTTTCACACGGCCTGTAATATGTGTGTTATCCATTATTCTAGTATGATCACCTATCTCAACATCTGAATTGATAGTAACCTGTCTACTAATCAATACACTATCACCAATTTTGACATTAGATAAAATAGACGCATGATCTCCAATAAGACAATCTTTACCCATTTTTACACCTTTGTAAATAACTGCATGTGCGGAAATAGAAACATCATCACCAATTTTGACATAATCTCGTTCTTTTTCTTTTCTAACCATTGCCTTTGTTGGAGCTAGAGAACGCCCTATAACAGCATGTTCTCCGATGACAACGTTATTTCCAATAACACATCCATCATATACTATAGAGAATGGCGCAATTATTAAGTTTTCTCCAATATCTTGTGTAAATATCATAGAATGCTCAGTCATAATTCACCTCATAATAATAAATATTGTTTATTTCCATAAACAGATACAAACTCATCATAATCTCTAATATAATCATTACTATCGTAATGTTCAGAAGCTAAAACAAGTAAAACACAATCATCTGAGAAATCATACATCTCATGCCAATCATTTGGTTCTAATATTAAAACTTTATTTGGTGAATCTAGTATAACCTCTTCTTTTCTTATAGTATTATCTAAAAATACTTTACAAGTTCCAGATACGCTTACTAATGCTTGTCTAGTTTTGTAATGAGCATGAAATCCTCTTCTGATATTTTCTTTTGTGCTGAAAATATAAAACACTCTTCTAATTTCAAATGGTATTTGTTTATTACTTTCAATTACAGACAATGAGCCACGTTCATCAGATAGGCTATTTATTTGAATAATTTGACTTTTAACAGACATATTTTTCTCTCCTAAAGTTCTTTTCTGAGGATAAAATAGAAATCAGCTTATCCTTATAAACGGTATAATATATCATAATTCATCTACTTGATTCCAAAACAATGCTGTTTTGGGTTTTAAAAAATCATAAACTTAAATTACAACTACATATACTTATGGATATACCAATCAATTGTCTTTATTATGCCTGTTTCAAATGTTTCTTTTGCTTGCCACCCTAAATCACTCTCTAATTTTGATGCATCAATAGCATATCTGAAGTCATGTCCAGGACGGTCTGTTACAAATTGAATCAACTCTTTATAACTTTTCTCGCTCGGTACTTTCTTATCTAAATATTCACAAACTGCATATGCTATTTCAAGTGTAGTACGTTCATTGTGTCCACCAATTAGATAAGTTTCACCTGCTTTCGCTTTATGAAAAACAAGATCAATTGCGTTACAATGATCCTCAACAAATAACCAATCTCGAATATTATTTCCATCTCCATAAATAGGTAATGGTTCACCGTGCAAAGCTTTTCGAATTAAAGTTGGTATAAGTTTCTCATCATGTTGTTTAGGTCCATAATTATTTGAGCAATTTGTCGTTACAACATTCATTCCAAATGTATGATAATAACTTCTAACTAGCATATCAGAACCCGCTTTACTTGCACTATATGGACTATTTGGTGCATAAGGGGTTTGCTCTGTAAAGTAACCAATTTCACCTAATGTTCCATATACTTCGTCAGTAGAAATATGATAAAATCGAGATCCTTGGTACTTTTCTTTGTAAAGAAAAGGGGCATCCATCCAATGCTGTTTTGCTATGTCTAATAGGTTTAAAGTTCCAATCACATTTGTTTCTGCAAAGATTGCTGGGTCCTTAATAGAATTATCTACATGTGATTCTGCCGCAAAATGTATGATATGTTGGATATCGTATTTGTCAAAAAGACTCATTAAAAAAAATCTGTCTCGAATATCCCCTTTTTCAAATGAGTAATTTTGGCAATTTTCCACTTCATGTAAATTGGATAAATCTCCAGCATATGTAAGTAAGTCCAAGTTAATAATATGATAATTAGAGTATTTTTTAATAAAATATTCAATAAAATTTGAACCAATAAAACCTGCTCCACCTGTAATTAAAATAGTTTTATCCAAAATTAAACACCTACCAAACTTAAAGTTTCATGTTTAGTCTCATTAGCTATATCAATTAAATATTGTCCATAATTATTTTTCTTTAACGGATCTGCCAATACCAATAATTGATTTCTAGTTATATAATTCATTCGGTATGCGATTTCTTCTAAACATGCAACTTTAAATCCTTGTCTTTTTTCAACCGTTTCTACAAACTGAGAAGCCTGTAGTAAAGAATCGTGTGTGCCTGTATCTAGCCATGCAAAGCCTCTTCCCAATAGCTCTACCTTTAATTTTTTTCTTTTTAAGTATTCGCTATTGATATCTGTAATTTCTAGCTCACCTCTTGCTGAAGGTTTAATTTCTTTAGCGATTTGAATTACATCATTATCATAAAAATAGAGACCAGTAACAGCAAATTCAGATTTTGGATTTATTGGTTTTTCTTCAATTGAAATAGCATTTAATTGAGTATCGAATTCGACTACTCCAAATCTTTCAGGATCTTTGACACGATATCCAAATATAGTTGCGCCATCCTTCCTTTGAGCAACATTTTGTAATAGGTCTGTAAAACCTTGCCCGAAGAACACGTTGTCTCCTAATATTAAAGCAACACCGTCATTTCCTATAAACTTTTCACCGATAATAAAAGCTTCAGCTAATCCATTTGGTTCTGCTTGTACTTCATATTCGATTGAGATTCCAATTTCACTACCATCACCTAATAATTGTTTATACATAGGTAAGTCTCTAAAGGTAGAAATTATAAGAATTTCTCTAATACCTGATAACATTAAAACTGATAATGGATAATAAATCATTGGTTTATCATAAATTGGAAGTAATTGTTTAGATATTGTTTTTGTTAATGGATATAATCGGGTTCCACTACCACCTGCTAATATTATACCTTTCATATAAATCTCCTTTATTCATTCTATAAGAACGAACTAATTTTTGTTTACGAAAATAAAGATACTCTCTTTTTATTTCTTCCATCCATAAGTTTATTTGAAACCTAACATCATTGGATCCTTTAGAACAAGTACAGTTTTTTCATTTAGTTCTACTATATTTTGATTTTGTAGAGGATATAGCCTTATACCACATCCTCCTACTAAAATCCCCTAACCCATCTCAATCTTATATTATATATTTAAGTATTATTATTGTCTCTTCTATAATCAATATATAAATAAATCAAACAAATAAAGCATAGAATAATTGATATTAATAGAAGACAATACACATCAATAGGAACATATCTAAATTCTACTATATTACTTCCTTTGGGTACTTCAATACCCTGGACTAAATTATTGACTTGGTATATTGGTACAGCTTTATTATTAATATATGCTCTCCAGCCTTCATCATAAGATTCTGAAAAAACTATAAATGAAGCTTCCTTAGAATTAACTTCTGCTTTTACCTGACCATTACTATAATTAATAATATTAATATTAGATTTATTATACGAATCTTGAAGGTTAGCTTGAGAATGAACAATTGCATTATTCGTATAATCATTAATTTCATTTTTATTATCAGCTTTAATTACATTGCTAACAGAATATAATGTTTCTAAGACATTTTTATTTTTGTAAATCGAAAATGTATTATCTACAAAGACTTCTTGATATTTACTTTCATCAGTGATATTACTATTTATACCCATCTTTTCTACTGTAAATTTGTGTAGTAGATTATCTGACTTCAAATAATTTAATAGCCTAACTTGTGTAGATTCAGGTACCTGTTGCTCATCAACATAAAAATATGCCTCAGTGAATGTTTCACCGTTTCTTAAAACAGTTTGTAAATTTGCTAAATCAAAATTTTCACCATAAAAGTCGATAAATATTTCACCATTTATAGGTCTTTCTAAACTTAAGGAAACTTTATAAAGGTTATTTTTTTCTAACTTTATATCCTTAGTAAATAAAAACAGTTCCCCATTACTATTAGGTAAATATTCTTTATTGATATCAATTAAAGTTGTATTATCCGATGTAAATCCTCTATTGAGCAAATCAAATTCTTTTTTATATACATTATTAATTATAATATATTTGATATTCAAACTAGATAATAATGTGTTATCTACAAGTAATTTCTCTACACTGTTGAAATCTGAAACTCCTCTTTCATCAATATATAATAAATCCTTTTTATCTTCTGACATAAATGTAACATATCCATTTAAAGTCCTAAATTCATTAAATAAATTCTTGTTGGGAGATATAGCCATTTCTATATCTGCATTTGAAGTCAAGACAGGCCAAATCCTATCATTCCCATCATTTACAGATTCCAAGTAATAAACCATCTCAGAATCTTTGTTTATATCATTAAATTTATTAATATTATAAAAATTAAATAAATGTAAATCTATGAAAATGAAAATAAATAAAATAGAGATCAACAGGTTCGGATTTTTATCTTTAAAATTCCGCATAGACATTAAAATACCTAGGTAGATTAACATTAATATAACTGGTATAGTAATTGCTGTATTACTAAAGGTTAATACATCCATCAATCTGACGTTATTAATAATAATCTCTTCATTATAATATGACTGAACTTTACTTAAAACAAATCTTAATAGTACTAAAGAACCTGTTAAAAATACAACTAATTTAAAAGAAAACTTTTTTAAACCTATAATTAAATTTCTGTCTTTTTCAAAAATAATTTTATTTAAACATAACGAAGATAAAACTACAATTCCAAATGAAAAGACAAATAATATTCTCGATGGAACTCTAAAATAATTAAATCCAGGAATATGATAAAAAATTGAGTTAATAAATTCTAATTCACTTCCTAAAGCAAATAATAACGAAAAGCTTATAATTAAGCTCCACAATAGAATATATCTTTCTTTAAATGCATATTTAAATATACAATACAAAGCTAAAAATATAGGAATAATACCAATATAAAACCCATTTTCCACTATACTTCCTTCTCCAAAAAAAGGTATTTTGTATAAAGGTAATTGATTTTCTGGAAACGGAGTACCATAAAAATAAGGGAAAAATAAAGTCAAGATATTCTCTATTGGTAACGAAAAACTACTAAAAAAATCATAAGTTATTTCATCTCTACCAACTGATTTTGATAATTTTAAAGTAGGAATGATTTGAAAAGCTGTTAATGTTAATACAAGTATTGAAAACAAAACCTTATGTTTAAACCATAATTTTATGTTTTCATAGCTCTTAATAGAAAAAATGAAGTAGACTAATAATATTACAGCTGTATAAAATGCAATTTGTATGAACCCTGCCAGAATTTGCATAGAATAAGCGAAACTCATCAGTATTACATATTTAATCTTCATTGATTGTTTTAATTTTTCGTAAAAGTATAACACTAATGGTAACCAAATTATTGAGTTTAAAATAGTTACATGTGAAAATCTTACGTTTAGTACTGCAGAGAACATAAAAGTCACTCCACCTAAGAATGCAACTTTCTTATCTACTCCTATCTGTTTTAAAAACATATACGTAAAGATTCCAGCTAATGTTAAATGGAATAATGGTAAATAATTATAGGCTAAATCGAATGGTAAAATCGAATATAAAAGAAGATTAGGTAGATATAAAAGGGCAGACTGTATGTCCCCTATATTACTAATTCCCAAATTTATACCATTGTTCCAAAATGGTAGCTCAAAATTAGAGAGAGCTTGGTCATACAAATATTTATTTGGAGCATATGATTCTAACGCATCACCAATTCCCCATATTCCATTAGAATAAAAGAAATTGAAATAAAATACAAATGGTAGAATACAATATGTTACATAGATAAATATATCTTTTGAATATCTTTTTAACATAGTACTTCCTTTCTACAATTGTTATTGTAAAATCTGTCTCGTTATCGAGTCATTTATAGATTATATGAGCTTCATTCATTTCTTAATAGAAGAATATTAAAGGCTTTATTAACATTAATGCCGATAGATAAAAAATGTAAGTAAAGGCTAAGTCAATTGTTAAATAAATTTAAATAAAAATAGAGCGTCTTAGTTATCACTCATATTCCTTCTTTTCTAAATTGCGGTATGAACCACTCACCATATTAATATACGCGCACAATATTTGAGACGATCTGCTAATACTTTTATACTAACAGGGGGACACGTTGTTAGTACAATTTTGTTGAATTATAACAAGTCCTGTCGTTACATTACATACTTATCACTAATATCTACCAAATACGTTCAATTTCTTTCAAACTTTGTCTTATAATCTTATTTTCACATTCACTATTTAAAGAAAATTTATTAATTTGTGATGATATTTCATCATATAATTTATTTAAGAAAAGTTTACTATTGCATTGTTCTTCTATTAGAATTTGTTTAATAAAACTTATATACTTGAATGAGCAATCTTCTATACTTAAGTATTCTGTAGCATATTTCATAATATTTTCTTTATATTTTTCTCGAGTTATTTTATTGTTTAGAAGTTTTAAATAGTCAACAATATTTTTTTTCTCATCTTTTCCTTGTTCTATCTTAATAACAACATCCTCTGGTAAATCTGAAAATGATCCTACATTATTTACAAATACTATTTTCCCATAACCTAAAAGTCTATTTAATGTTGCAGAAGACTCTCCTTGAGTGGGATATCTTAAGTTAAAGCATATATCAGTTATCTTCATATAATCTTTAAAAACATCCATTGTTACAAATCCAGTGATTTTTACATTGTCTATCAAATCATACTTATGTATTATCTCTTCTACATTTAAATCAGGCGCAATGTCACCCACTACGTAAAAAATAAAATTACTATTTATTTTTTTATATTCGCCTAAAGACTCCAGAATTTCTAATATTCTTTTATTTTTTGATAAAAAACCAAACGTTCCTAATACTAATATATCCTCTTCTATTCCTAGTTTCTTGCGTGTTTCTTTATTAATACTCTCTTGCATTTCCAAATCTAATATTTCTGGAGCATGTACTGGGATATTACAAATTGGAAGAGTATCTTTTTTTATCTTATTATATACAAATGACGATGTAGTAATTATTCCTCTAGCATGATCAGTTATTCTTTTAATAAGAGGATATTGTAAAGAATAATTTTCCCATAATGGTTGTATCTTTCCTTCAAGGAATTCATTAGCCAGTTGAAAACCATTTAAACCGTAATTATAAATCATTTCTTCTATATAGTTATTTACTCTATTGTTATTCAGATAATATTCTGCAAAGAAATGATGTAAAGCATAATCATGTATAACAACAATACCTGGATATTTTAATAGTGTTTCATAAATTTCGTTGTGGATTGAGCAATTATTTCCCATGTGATATATGTATGTATTATATTCATGTTTTTTCATCTCAAACTCTTTATTAGAGTAAATTTGAAACATATCCTTTAATACTTTATTTGAAACAGATTTTGGATTTTTTACATATATATCAATAGTAAGATATTTTCCCAGTAGTGGTAATAATTCTTCGCTATAATCTGAAATGCCTGATTTTTCAGGATTTAAGGGACTGAAATATGCAATTTTCATTTAGTCTCCTCCCTCTTTAAATGTTGATAGTAACTTTAAAATAAATATCAAAAAGTAAATGGTAGTAATTATTTTCAGTTCAATAATAGGATGCACATTGGATTACTACGATGATTATGATCATGTACCTCCATCTATCCTGGCGTCTAATAAATACAAACATACGTTCGATAATCATAAGGCAGAGGCTGGTAATGTTTCCATAGGGACTCGTAATCAGCTAGAATACCGTGTTACCCGCTTCTATATGTCAAGCTTTTGTATTTAAAGTCAAGCTTAGGGTTAATCTTATTTCTAGGATTAAATCTTTCTAAATATGTAACAGGCAACTAACCCCCCTCACACATTAAAAATGCAATGACACGTGTACTTTTGATGGAACTTCAATTGAAGATTACCCATCCTCTAGTTCTTTGAATTTGTTCACATGGTTTAGAATCACAACGGGAAGTTACTCCCATGTTTAAAGAAAACAATCTGCGGAATTCTTTCATTGTTAACTTTAGCACAACAGTCACTAATACTGCATTCCTGCCAGAACTGCACATAAAGCTAATATTTTTTCATAAGCTACACACTTCTAAAATGTTATTAAGGATAAGGTCTTTTTGGAGCACTCATTTTAGTTTCAATTTCTAAGCATAATGTTTGTTCTTTATGATACCGGTACCTTAGACGAGTATAAATTAAGTTACTTAATTTTTGACCCGTCTCTGAATTCATTAATGTAGTCCTCCTGTATGATGATGGATCATAAATAGCTGTTGGGACTAATGCTCTTTATAGGGAATGTTGCTATTTTAGAGTTGCCGTTAATTCATCAACTACATTATCCCACGTAATATTTTTTACCATGTCATATCCATTCTGTCCGAATTCTTTAATTTTAATAGTTGAATTGTTAATCAAACAATTAATTTTCGCTGCAATTATTTCTGAGTTAACATCACATATATATCCGTTGACATCGTTTTTTACAAACTCTAATACACCACCAGAATCAAAACACGTGATTACAGGTTTTTTACTTAAAAACGCTTCAAGTGTAATATAACCGTAGTCCTCATCTAATGGAGCATAGTAAACACCTAAACAGTTTGCATATAACCGAAGTAATTCTTCATCTTCTACAAAACCTAAAAATTTCACCCTGTCATGTAAATTATACTTCTCAACAAGTTCTTTTAAATATGTTTCCTCTGGTCCTTTTCCACCTATAACGCATTTAACTTTAGTATCCGTATATCTCATTGCTTGAATTAATAAATCAATTCTTTTTAATTTGTCTAATCTACCAACAGATAATATATATGGTTCCTCATTTTCATTGTAATATTTACCGACGTGTTTCGGAGGATGATACAGTACTTCACTGTCAATACCATTAAACTTCTTTAATCTATTTTTAGTATTTTGAGCATTCGTATAGATTTTTTTAGATTCAGATAAAGCAACATTATCAAATTGGGAAATCCCAGTTTTAATTGCAATATCTTCTGGCGTTCCTTTAAAATCAGAATATTCAGTTCCGTACAAATCATATACTTGTCTAAACTGATGTATTAACCATGTAACTTTATTAGGATGCTGAATACCATACGAAGGGAATTTAGTGCCTATCACTAGGTCTATTTCTTCCCCATTTGATTCTGTTAAATCTAACATTCGCCACAAAAAAGCATGCTTTAGAATTTCTTCTTTTGGATACCACTTAAAAGGAATTTTAATAATATCTACATCAAAATTGCGTTGCCTAAGATTTAAGTAAAGTTGTTCTACATGAATCTCTGCTCCTCCACTAACAAAGGGAACTTGTGAATGACAAATGGCTATTTTTTTCTTTTTCAATTACATCACCAACTTTATTTTTTTGCAATAACACAATAATCTTGGTAATTAAAGACTATATTGTTAATTTTCTCAAAGTTACTATTTAACATTTCAATCGATTTATTATCCGAAAATTCACCTTGTTCTTCCAATACCTGTAATTTATTTAGAGGATCGACAGATGATAAAAATTCTACTTTTATATCTTTATATCCAGCACTATCACAAATAAACTTAAGTGTACCAGGGTGTACTGGTTTAATATGGGTTATATCTTGATAAAATGAGTTTGCGTAGATATATAACGACGTTGGGTTCGGAGTTTCCATTATTAAGACTCCATTTGGTTTTAATTTCTTATAGCTCATTGAGATCATATCAATTAACTCTATTGGTGTGATATGTTCAATAACATGACTTAAAAATATTCCACCTAATGAATTATCCTCAATATTTGGTAAAAAATCGAAAAGATTTTGATGATATACCTCAAACCCTTTTTGTACACAGTATTCCACCATCTTCTCGTCTAAATCAATACCTTGACATGGAATGTTATTTTCTGTTAATAGCTCTAGAAACTCTCCTCTACCGCAACCAACATCTATTACCTTTCCAACACCTTGTAAGTACTCTAAATACCATCTTTGTCTATTTTTTATTTCTGCAACTGGACCTCTAAATATTTCTTCGAACTTATAATAATTGAACTTTTCAGCTAAATCATTTCCATCATTAGTATTTAAAGCATCAACTAGAGTCGAAAGTTGATTTTCCAAAAATTTAACCTTCTCATCAGCAATTATTGAATAATTACTTTCTAATATTTTAATTTTATCATCAACTTTTAATAGTTCATTTTTTAATTCTATGTTTGTACTAACTAATTCATTTATAGTTTCTAAAAGGAAATTTAATGTTTTATTGACACCAAAATTATGTCTATTTTGTTTTTCAATTAATGGTTGAATATACCATCTTAATCCAAACTTCTTAATTAACTTTTTCACAAACACAATTGCGTTACCTAATATTTTTCTATGTGATGTTATCGGTGGTTCTGATATATGCCAATTTTCATTATACTGAGCAATATAACTATCCATATTTAATGCATCTTTATTATCATTTTGAAAATCAATTTTATTATTTTTTAATATTAATAATTTATTAAAGATTTCATTATCAGTACTATCAAATTTATCCACTATTATTACCCCCAATCTAATAATTTTTAAATATTTAGATGTTTACATTTTTCAATTTCTAAATAATTTACACCGATAAAATAAGGGTTAGTACCTGGAACTATTTGTAAGGTTGCAGCTTGATCCCACCAATTATAACTTTGACTAACATGAGTTGGTCCACTATGAATTGCAGCGGTTATACTATAATTTCCGACTCCCAAATCTGCATTAAACTTAAATTTAATTTGCTTCACCTCTTTTTTATAACATTTACCTAAGTTATAATTTAAATTATATGTATTAGTTCCATATACATCATTCCCTACCCTATCCTTAATAATAAATCCAACAGTGGGGGCATCAATATCCTCAAAAAATTCTACTTCTATTACTAGTTCTATAGTATCGTGTACCTGAACTGCATTTACTTCCTTATTATCCCTTTCAAAAAATACTCTTTTAACTTCCGCCTTATAATTTCCAGATTTGGTTATTACTTTGTTTCCTTTTCCCTTTGTTTGTCTTATTTTATAGTCTGCCTCTTTTTGTGCAATATTTGCATTATAAAAATCTAAAATTTCATCAGGATGGCCATCTTTTATCTGTTGTCCTTTATCTAGTAAAATTGCCCTATTACATAAACTTTTTACTGCCGCAGGATCATGTGATACATATAATAGAGTAGTTCCTTCATTTAAAAATTCTTTAATTCTATTAAAACATTTATGTTGAAAGTATGCATCCCCAACTGCAAGTGCCTCATCAACAATTAAAATATCTGGTCTTTTAGCTGTTATGACAGAGAACCCCAATCTTACTGTCATCCCACTTGAATATGTCCTAATAGGATTATTCATATGGTCGCCAATTTCAGCAAATTCTTCAATTTGTGGTAGCAACTCTTCAATCTCTTGATTACTCAAGCCCATCAATTGACCAGTCATAAATACATTTTGAATTCCTGTAAAGTCTGGATGAAAACCCATCCCTAATTCTAGAATTGCAGAAACAGAACCATTTACATTTAATCTACCTTCTGTTGGCAATATTGTCCCTGTTAATAATTTTAATAACGTACTTTTACCAGCACCATTTTGTCCGATAATACCTACAGATTCTCCTTTTTCTATTTCAAAATCTAAACCTCTTAAAGACCAGAATTCTTTGGAGTGTTTTTGTTTCGATGATACCCATTCTTTTAGTCGATCAAATGGTTTATTATAAACTTTGTACTTTTTCCCTAAATTTCTAACTTCAATTACAGACATTATAATTCATCCACCATTTCACTTAATAGTTTCTTATATATATAAAACCCTATTAGCATTAAAATTACAGAAATAATAAACACAACTAATATTGAGTTAAAATCAGGTATTTTATTGTATAAAAGAATATTTTGATATCCATTAATAATAGGGAACATTATATTGTAATTAAGTATAGAGTATGTCCAATCTGGTAGAATGTCTTTAACATATACTATTGGTGTTAACCAAAACCAAAATTGTAGTCCTAAACTTAAAAAGTGCCCAATATCTCTAAAGAATACATTAAGTATGCCTAAGATAAACCCGAAACTAGCAGATAGAATAATTTGTACTATTAGTAGTGGTATTATATATAAAATGGTCTCATAGGGAAATTGATTACTAATAATCAAAAAAAGCAAGAAAATACAGAAAATGATTAGAAAATTCATCGTTGTTGTTACTACAATATAAACTGGTAACGTGATCTTTGGAAAATTAACCTTAGTTAGAATATTTCTATTATCTAAAAAAACAGAAACCATTCTTTGACATGTTTCTGCGAAGAAATTCCATGTTAATAATCCTGCACATAAATAAATAGAATAGGCAAAAACGTCATTTATTCCAGGTAATTTAGCACTCATAACATTTGCAAAAATAACCGTATAGATTATGATAAATGTCAAAGGATGTATTATTGTCCATAAGGAACCTAGAACAGAATTCAAATATTTTGTTTTAAAGTCTTTTTTAACTAACCCAATTATAAAATTTTTATAATTCCATAATGCTGTAATCAAATCTTCACACCCAATACATGTTTATATTGTTCTCTCATAATTTAATATATCTATAATTGTCTCTTCTATAGGATAAGATGGTTCCCATTGAATATGTTTCTTTATTTTATTATTATTCCCCTCATAAATAGGGATATCCGATGGTCGTAATCTATTTTTATCTAATTGAACTTCGATATTCACCTTAGAATTGATAATTATTAAGTCTAAGATTTCCTGTATAGGCCTTTTATTCCGAGAACACACATTATAGATTTCACCCATTCTACCCTCTATAATTAACTGATAATATGCCTTAACAATATCTCTTACATCAGTAAAGTCACGTTTTGCAGATAAGTTTCCAACTAATAATATAGGCTTTTTATCGCCCTTTTCAATCGAAACTACTTGTTTAGCAAAATCAGTAGTTACAAATCCTTCAGATTGACCTGGTCCAATGTGATTAAACGGTCTTGCATGAATTACGTTTAACCCATACGCTTTATGATATTGCTGGATTAGCATGGATACCACCGCTTTAGATGCCCCATACGGACTCATTGGTCGCAATGGTGTTGTCTCTTTAATAGGAAGCTCATGCTCTTCAACCTTCCCATATTCTTCTGAAGACCCTACTGTTAACAATCTCATATTAGGATTCTCTTGTTGATATTTCTCACATGCATCTAACAAAAAAATTGTTTTATTCACATTTGCATAAAACGTTCCTTCTTTGTCTTCCCAAGAATGTTTCACATTACTTTGACCTGCTAAATGAAATATGTAGTTGGGCTTAAAGTTATGAAGGAGTTGATATATATCTTCTGTTTGATTTAGATCATTAATAATAACATTGACCTCACCATTTTTTAAACGAAGGATGGGGGATTCCTGTCTTGAAGTCCCCCATACCTCTATTCCAAGTGATAGTAAATGATCTGCTAAATACTTTCCAACGAATCCTTGAACTCCGGTAATTAGTGCTCTCATTTTCATCACACTCTTTTACTTAGTGATATTTTCGTATTTTTTTAAATCAGAATCTACCATCATCTTCACTAACTGTTCAAACGATACATCTAATTTCCAATCTAACTTTTCTTTAGCTTTTGAACAATCTCCTAGGAGAAGATCAACTTCAGCAGGACGGACAAATTTCGGATCAATTACTACGTAGTCTCTCCAATCTAATCCTGCATGGCTGAATGCAATTTCGACAAATTCTTCAACTGTATGTGTTTCACCTGTAGAAATAACGAAATCATCTGGAGTATCTTGTTGTAACATTAACCACATAGCTTTAACATAATCTCCTGCAAAGCCCCAATCACGTTTTGCATCTAAATTACCTAAACGAAGTTCATTGGTTAAACCTAATTTAATTTGAGCTACAGCATCTGTAATTTTACGAGTAACAAATTCGACACCACGACGAGGTGATTCATGGTTAAATAATATACCCGAACATGCATACATGTTGAAACTTTCACGATAATTTATAGTAATCCAATGACCATATAGTTTTGCTACACCATAAGGACTTCTTGGGTAGAACGGTGTTGTTTCTTTTTGTGGTGTTTCCATGACTTTACCAAACATTTCGGATGAAGAAGCTTGGTAAAATCTAGCATCTGGTTTAGTAATTCGAACAGCTTCTAACATATTTGTTACTCCTAAACCTGTGATATTACCAGTTAGTACTGGCTGTTCCCAAGAGCTCCCTACAAATGATTGTGCAGCTAAATTATATACTTCATCAGGTTGAATTTGTTCTACAATACGAATTAAAGAAGATAGATCAGTAATATCACCTGATACAAATTCAATTTGATCTTTAATATGTTCTAAGTTAACCATAATCGGTGTACTTGTTCTTCTAACTAAACCGTATACTTTATAACCCTTTTCTAGCAATAAATCAGCTAAGTAAGATCCATCTTGTCCTGTAATTCCTGTTATCAAAGCTTTTTTCATTATTAGTTCTCCTCAGGTTTCATAATTAATATTTATATAATGAGTCTAAATTATTTAGAAGTGACTTCTTCTTTAGAATATAAAATACCCATTACTATTCCTATAATTGTAAACATCATACCTGTTGTACCAGGTAAAGAATCATTTATGAACGATTGAATTAAAAAAGCAATCCAAGCAATACATAAAGGTAATAACAATATTTTTTCTGTATTAAATTTAAATATTTCCCTAACTGCAACCCAAGCCGTTAAAATAACAATTCCTAGAAAGCCTACTAGACCTAGTATTCCAGTTCCAAATAAAGTACCTACATAAAGACTGTGAGGTTTATCAACAATGGTAACCATTGCTAAATTCCCTCTAGCTTCTAAATTATTATGCGGGAAGTGATATACTAGAGAATCTAAACCATAACCAAATAGTGGTCTCTCTTGAACTAGCTTTAAGGTTTCTTCCCAAATATAGACACGCCCTGTCCCTGCGGACCATGCACTCTCTGGTAAAACTGGTAACGTGAATTCCCCATCAGAGGCATGGACCGTTGAGCCTAATAGGTCGAGACCATAGTCATTACCGTTATAAGAAACTGATTCAGGCTGTTCCATTGAATATAATCCTTCTAAACCAAAGAACCCAATTGATTCATCCCATGCTTCAGGATTAATCGATGCTAAAATATGTATTATTATAGCGGTAATACAATAGAAAAGTGCAAGATAAATAAATGAAGTTACTTTTTTACAACTTTTAATTGCTATCCAAATTAATAATGGTGTAATACAAATAAACGTAACAAAACCACTTGCAGACATGGCCATTAGCATTGTGGCCATTGCTATAAGTGCAATTATAAAATTAATTATTTTTCTTATTTTATTCGTATCAATTAATACCCACACTATACATATCATAGACATAATAATAAATGTTCCACTCATATAGTTAAAATGATTTAACGTACCGAGTAATATCGAACCACCAGATATGTTAGTTCCTTCGGGAAGAAATAGCGAAATAATAGCTCTTGTTATATTATAATTTAAAAGATCATTCCCAGAAAAATTCATCGTAGTAATAAAAAAGTTAATTAATATGAAGGGATATAAAGAATAAATTATATAATGCACTGCTTTTTTAGGGTATTGCACGTTAATTGCAATAAATAATAATGCCATATAACATATCCATGTAAACGCACCATCTGAACGGTTATATAATCCGTTTGCTGCGATTGTAATAGTCGGCGATAGGATTGTTGAGACGACAATTATCAACGTCATGCCACCTATAAAATAATTCAGTATAGTTTTTCTAATGGTCCCGCCCATAAAGAAAATCTTCGCTAACAATAATAGGCTCGTCATTACCGTAATGGTAATCGTTACTACTGATTTATAGTGCGTGAAAAGATCGCCTTTTATACCTGAATTTAAAAGTGGCGTATCTGAGACTAACGGACTCACGACTTCTTCCACATGCCCAAGAACGATTAAAGGCATGAAGCCTATTAACACCAAAAACAAACGAAAGATCCACTTATCTACAGTTTCACGGGAAATTCGATTTCCCTCTTCATCGCTGATTATATTTTTTTCACGATATTCTCCATAAAATGAAGTCATATATGTATACCTACCTTACAACTTATTTTCAATTTTGCTCAGTAAATCAGCAACTGTTGCTTGATACTCTGGGAACTCTTCAGGTGCCCATCCCGTCTCTAAACATCTAGTTAAAACCACTCTAGCATCCACATAACGTTCAGCCTGATAGAACGATTCTCCAAGTTGTAACATGAACATTGGTTCTTCTACTCGATAGGGGTTTAAATCTAATGTTTTCTGAAAGAGAATGGCTGCTTGTTCTTTTTCCCCTGTATTTACAGCAATTAGAGCTCCTAAATAATTAGCGGCTTCCGAATTAGGTTTTGTTTTTAGTAACTCATTGATATAAACTGAGGCTTCTTCAAAATTACCTGCACTTGCTAACTGATTAGCTTGTTGATATAAGGCATCTTCTATTGAGAATTGTTCATCTTGCCCACTCGCCATGACATTTGAAACGACTACGCCCAAAATGACAAGAACGACCAACCCTAGTAAAATATATCTTCTTGTAGATTCTCTTAAATTCATAAACTCAACCCTTTTTTCGACATGAAATAACTTATTATCTATTATACATGAAATCTATGTAGTGTGCTTTACCAATTTTAATGCAATTTCGTAAACATTGTTACTAAAGTAATTTTTTGAGGTGAAAAAGGGTACATTGTTCCTAAGATGGACAATGTACCCTTTCGAAAAATTTATTATTGTACTGGAATGACTTTCATTTCCAGTAGGTCAACTTGTTTTGTCGTTAAATAGTACTGATATTTCGCATTAGAGTAATTCATTTCTGCTTGTTCAAGTGCAAGTGCAGCATTATCAAAATCTTGCTTGGCAAGAAGACCTAAGTCATAATTGATTTGTAAATCCTGATGGTCGATTCTTGCTTCCTCTAAATCTCTTTCAGCATTTTTCATAGCTTGGTATTGTACTTGGATTTGGTGATAGATATTGTTAATTGCTTTTTCTAAATTTACTTCTAATGCTTCCATTTTTAACTTTGCGATATTTACCTTAATTTCAGCCATATCTTCATCTTCTGGTGTACGATTTGGCATGTCGTCCACATCATCTAAATTGTCCTCAGCTTGATTTAGCTCTGTTCGTGCGTTAACCATGTTCAAACTATTTTTAATTAACTCATCGGTTGGAATCTCTTGCTTTAGTAGACCAAGCTCACCAATTTCAAGTTCTTCGAGCTGGTAATCTTCATCATATGTAATACCAATTGTTAAAGCAAACGTGGTTTTATCGTTTTTCAATTGTTTCTGTATATCGGCTATTTGTGTTTCTAAATCTGTAATGTTACGAGTTTCTTTTTCATAGTCTCTGTAAGATATAAGACCTAAATCATATCTTACTTTGTTTGCATTAAGTTGATTTTGTTCAGTTGCTAAGGTATTGTTTAAAAACTCAAGCTGATCCTGAAGCATTAGTAAACTAATATAGCTAGATTCAATTGACACTTTCATTTGTTCACGTCTTTGAATACGATCGTTAAAAAGGGATGTATTTTGCAAATCGATACTGTCTAATGAATTTTCTAAAGTGTCAAGTTGTGTTCGCAATGTGAGAATGTTTGTTTTTACTAATTCGAGTTGCTCATCCAGCAACTGATATTCTCGATTTTTTTCATATTCTACAAGATAGGCTTCTATCTCATTTAGAAATCTTGTTAAGTTGGAAATAGTACCACTTAACCCTGTTGAGGGTGACATGGGTGCCTCGATATCATTGATATCTACATTAATGTTGTCTAAACTAACCACTAACTCATTTATTTCCTTAGCAAAATCAATTGAAGCCGTGTCCATTGTAGCGGTATCTGGCGTAGTTGCGTCGATTTGTTTTTGTAACTCATCTCTCTCTTTAATAGCCGAGTTAAGGGAACTTTCTGTAACCGATACGCGGTCTTCCATTTGGTCTTCCTGTTCATCTAATAGTTCCAAGTTATAGTCGATTTCCATTAAGGAATATGCACTATTCAACCCATATCGAACAGCTTCCTCTAAGGAAAGCGAATCAACTTTAATTCGCTCGACAAAAATATCCGTCTCAGCATCGTAATTAATATGATTACCTTCCTCAATTGTATTGAGTGGTGCTTGCTTAGCTTTTGCAGAAACGATTGTTGGGGATAAACTACCTAGTAACAGTATCGTAGTTACTCCAACTGATACTCCCTTTTTCATGATTTTCTTCACTCTCTTCTAAAATAGAATTCTCATAACTTTATTCCAATGGATACTAACTATTTTATAGTATAAATGTAAAAATCATTCGATTCAACTAAATGCCTTGTTTTTTATATGATTTGTCATAGTCAGTTCATCAGTTATCATTTAATACAACCACACCCTTATACTTCCACAAGTGCTAATCTAGCGAACTAATGGAATGTATCTAACGCACTAGATGCGGAATCAACAACTTATTTTGGTTTGATATTATGCATAGATTTTATAACCATTCATACCTTTTGAACAATCCTCTAGAATAGAGGTCTTTCTAAATTTAATTTTATGTCCTAAATAGTCCTAAATATTTATTTTATTAGTGATCTATCATTATGATTTATCTGGATTTGTAGTTCTTGGTTACATATTCGACAACTTAAGCATCTGAGTAATATCCATCAAATAATCTTTTGGTTTAATTTTTTATAAGACTGTTTATTTTTTATTGGGGTTTAGCTGTTTGGAATTATTATTGATCATACTTTATCAGAGAGAAACGTTACCACATATAAATGTACCGACGATTTCTATAAAAAAGGACCATCATACAAAGTCTTTTTAAATGAAACATATATTGTCCTACCCGTAGTCTCAGTTTTTGTATTGTTTAATTCTTATTTAGGTAATATAAATTCACTATACGGGAAAATTTAATCTAACTTCTTCACACCAAATGATATGTATCCTGTAAGCCCGTAATCAAATAACGCATTTTTTCAGATCGCACCTCTCGGTATTATAAAGGTATCAATTACAAGGGAGGTGCTTTTTATGTCTACCGACAAAGTATCAATCGTTCCAGTCAAATTGGAATCCACTTCAACTTCTTCAACTTATGCAGGTCGTACACCTGCAAAACCAATTTGCGTTATTCAAGCAAATCATATGAAAGTCTCCTTCTACCCTGATGTTAAGAACTATGTGATCCAAACGGTTATTAGGGAGTTGCGCCAACATGATTCATGATTTTACTAAGGTGAAAAATATTTATATCATTTGTGGCCGTACAGATATGAGAAAAGGAATAGATGGATTAGCAACACTTGTACAGGATACCTTTCAACTTGATCCATATAGTGATGCAGTATTTCTTTTCTCTGGATGGAGTCGTGATCGCTATAAATGTTTATATTTTGATGGTGATGGATTTGCTTTACTATATAAACGTATTGATAACGGGAAGCTACAGTGGCCAAAAAACGAAGCTGAAGTTCAGAACTTAACACAACAAGAATTACGCTGGTTGCTAGAAGGTCTATCCATAGCCCAACCGAAAGCAATTACTAAATCTTCAAAAGGTGTCTTTTAGACACTATATTTCAGATGGTATAATCAACATAGATAAACTGTACTGAAATGTGGTGAATGCGATGAGTAATAAAAATTCAACTGATAAATTAATAGCATTATTAGAAGATCAAGTAGCTTTTATGAGACAACAAAATGAAGAGCTATCAAAAAAGTTAGATCAATCTATAGCCCAAAACAAATACTTATCAGAACAAATTCACCATTTAACAAAAGCATTATATGGATCAAAGTCAGAAAAATCAAAGTATCAAGCTCCAGATGGACAATGTTCTTTATTCGAAGTTGATCCGTCTTTTAGCGAATCTGAGCACACAGAAGAACAAAGCACGGAGACTGTCAGCTATACAGTTGTACGTAAAATCAAAAGCAAAAAACGCAATGATTCATTTAAGGAAAATGTAGAAATTGAAGAAGTTCACCATCATCCTTTGGATCTTCAATGCGGCTGTTGTCACGAGAATATGCATGAAATCGGTAGCAATATTGTTCGTGAAGAAGCCAAATATATTCCAGCGAAGATGGTTCGTGTTCAGCATATAGAGCATGCATATGAGTGCAAACATTGTAAAACAGATATAGCTGAAAAAGCACAAATTAAACGTGGTAAAGCGCCGATGGCGGTTATTCCCCGCAGTATTGCAGGACCAACTGTGTTAGCCAAATTAGTTTATGATAAGTTCATTCAATTTCTACCATTATATCGTCAAGTGAAAGAATGGGAGCGCTCAGGGTTACTAACGAATGATAAAAATCTGTCCAACTGGGTAATTCGTGTATCAGAAGAATGGCTGTTACCAATCTACAACAAGTTGAAAAAAGTGCTCCTTACAAAGTCAATTCTTCATATTGATGAAACTTACGCTTAGGTCATAAATAGATCCGATGGGAAACCCGCTCAATCTAATGCATATAACTGGGTATTCAAAACTGTACCTTCACAAGGACCAGTCATTGTCCTTTTCCAAAGCGCATTAACCAGAGCACGTATGGTGTTGGAAGAATTCACAACAAACTTTAGAGGAACGATCAGATGGATATTCAGCTTACGATAAATTACCGAATATCACATTCGCTAACTGTTGGGCTCATGTTCGACGTTACTGGTTAAAGGCAGACAGTAAGAATGGTCGCATTGGGGTTAGTTATTGTGATCAGCTGTATGAGCTTGAGCGTCAGTTTAGGAATTGTTCACCAGGGAAACGACGAAAATTACGTAAGAAATATTCAAAACCTATAGTTGAGGAATTTATAAAATGGGTTGAAGAATCGCCTTTCTATGGGAAGAATGCATTAGCGAAAGCAGCAGAGTATACGTTGAATCGTGTAGAGGAATTAAAAGCATTTCTTTCGGATGGTAGAATTGAAATAGATAATAACTCAGCTGAAAATGCAATACGTCCAACTGTAGTAGGGAGAAAAAATTGGCTTTTCTCTGTTAGTGATGCTGGTGCAAAAGCGAATGCAATTTGTTTAAGTTTAGCGGAAACTGCAAAAGCCAACGGGATTGATTTTTATCAATACCTCGTGAAATTACTAACGGATCTTCCAAACTTACCGATTCATCAGCAACCGGAAATTTTACATAACTACATGCCTTGGTCAAAATTGATTCAAGGAACATGTAAAAAATAATAACCTTCTATCCCAAAAAGTAACGGATTGAAGGTTATTCGTCGTGCGTACCTAAGGTACGCCATTTTTATTTCTATTTTTTATTTCGGGCTTACTTTTTATTTCTATTTTTTATTTCGGGCTTACTGTATCCTAAATTACATGTGTATGTCATCAAGAAATAAAAAAACTCTATGGAATTTTCCATAGAGTTTTTGTTAATTACTATATTAATTATTGAAGGAAAACTTTAATTGCTTGAGATTTACCATCAATTGATAATGTAAGTGTGAACGAATCACCAGATTCAAGTCCATCAGAACCTAAATCAACTGATAGGTTTTGACTAGCGTTGCCAGTAACAACACCTTTATCATTGTTAGAATTAATATCAGAGATTGTAAATACAACTTTTTCTGTATCAGTACCATTAGCGAATGTTACTTCACCGTTAGTCACGTTAATATTACGTGGACCTGAATTAGAATTTAAGTCATTACCATTAGCATCATAAGTTTTTAGAACATCTTGATCAAATTGATCTTCAACATCGAATTTACCTTCAGAAAGGATTTCATTAATGATTTCATCAAGTTTTAATGCTCCATCATTACTATTAACAGTGCTATAATCAACAGTAATATCCTCTAATAATGAGTTTCCTAATGAGTCTTTATCAACAACAGCAAATCTTGCTGAAACTTTTGGTTCTTCATTAACAAGAGTTAATGCATGTGTAATTGAAGTACCATCTTCATTAATGATTACTGTAACTTCTGTTTCAACTTTATCGCCTTCGTCAGTTAAAACATTGTTATAAGATCCAGAAGCAGTAATTCCTGTGCTACTATCACCTGTTAAATATTTTCCTGGTATAATTTGATATGAATTAGGGTTTGTTAATTCAATTTCAAGTCCGTTACCTAATACACCATAAACTGTAATACCCGCATCATCGCTTGTATCGATAGCATCTACAACTCCATCGCTTTTTACAACATATGACTTGAAGTCTTCAAACTCTACAGTACGGAATGTTACATCTAATGTATCTAAAATTGGGTTATCTTGAACATCTTCTCCAACTAAGCTAAATTCAACTGTTGCATTCCCACCATTTGCAGTGAATGTAAACTTACCGTCACTGTTGTTGTTAATTGTTTGGTAAGTTGTGCCATTAACAACTTCAGTAGAATCTCCTGATGCAATGATATTATTATTTAATACTCTCGCACGTACTTTATATTTTTCCCAAGAACGATTACTATCAGCTGGTGCAGCATTATGATTTGCAGCATCGTTTGAGTAATCATCATAAATACGACCGTATTGATCTTCAAAAACAATATCTTCAAATTTGATCGTAGTTGTATCACCTGATGCAATATAAGTTAATGCATTATCAGCGATTTTTACAATTTTTTCTGGGTGAGCATTTGGTTCAACAAATAAAGTTAGTGTATTCTCAACACCAGATTTATCAACTTCAATCTCGATATCAAATTCTTCTGCTTCATCTCTTAGATTGTCGCTAGATTTGAATTTCAAGTATACTTGACCATTTTTCTCAACAAATGTGAAATCAGTCGCTTGGTTTCCAGTCGCATTTTTTACTAAACCATTATCTGGTTTAACAAGAATTTTATCTTCACTTAAGTCATCATTTAAAGATTTAGCATTTGTTATTAATTCACCGCTAGCATCGTAAGCAAATACTGGTAGTAAAACATCTTCATCACCAGCAATTACTTCATTTGGTAAGCCAAGTTCAATGCTATGTGGTTCACCACTATCTGCAACAGTAAATACTTGTGATGTTTCTTCACCTGTAGCTTGTGATCTGAATGTTACAGTGTTATCTCCACTCTTAACATCTGTTATATCATCAGCGAAGATATCAATTGCAAAATAGTATTCACCATCTACGTTAATTACTTCTACACCGTCAAGACCGTGTCCAGAACCATTATCATCTGCATCTTCAATTTCAAAGATATCATCATCTGATACATCAACAGAAAGTCCTTCTCTAACTTGTTCTAACATTGTAGTATCGCCTGATGATGCATTTGAATTAGTATCATCTGCAAATTCCGCATCCATTTCAATACCGTATTGATCTTTTACTTTGAATAGAATTGAGAATTCAGCGTTACGATCTTCTAAATTTTCTACATTTAACTCATCATCATTTGGGCTGTATAATCCTACGATTTCTACTTGAGCAGGTTCACCTTCATCTGAAAGTTGAACATCATGTTTCACGTTGATTTCTTCATCATTACGCTCATAAGTAAATTCTACAGAACCAGTAGCATCATCATCTTCATCTCCGTCTACCCATACAACAAACTTACCATCTTCTACATATGGTGCTTTTACATATGTTTGATTTGCATCTTCATATACATCGATACCATTCACATCTAAATCTTTTAAATAACTTTCGTTTACAGATTCTGTAATATCTTCGCCGTATTGGTTATAGATAGCAAAAGTAATGATAGCTTCTTTGTATTCTTCTCCTCCAGCAACCGGAGTGTTTTCTCTTCCAGTTAATACTAATTTGTCAGATAAGAATTCAATAGTAGTTACTTTTTCACGAGTAGTTGTTACTGTCGCTGTTAAGTCTTGTTCAGTTACACCACTAACTGTTAATGTGTATGTTGCATCTGAGAAAGTTCCGTCAACTGTTAATACAGCTTCTGTTTTTTCTTCATTCCAATCAACATCACTTACAGCGATTGCTGTTGAACTTTGTGCTAATGCAAATTTTGCAGCTTCAGTGTCAACTGAACCATTGAATTGTACTGTTAATTGACTTTTACCAGTAGCTGTCAGTGATTGGATAGCCGTTGCTGCTTCGCCAGCTGGTGCTTCAGCTTTAATAGTAGCGTTTAAGAATGAAGCGAATTGGCCACGAGTTACTGTTCCAGTTGGGTTGAAGTTAGCTGGAGCTGTGATACCAAGTTTTTTCATTGCTAATACAGCTGGTTGATATGGAGCGTAGATAGCATCGATATCGCCTAATACTACGTCAGAAGTGTCGCCAGCAAGATCTACTAAAGATTTACCAGTTACAGCTTCGTAAGCAGAGTTTAATACTACTGCTAATTGTACACGAGAAAGGTTTTGAGCTGGTTTTAAAGAACCGTCTTCATAACCTTCGAAAATACCAGCAGCTTTAACTAAAGCATAGTATTTTTTGTTGTCATCAGTTAAGTATGATGGGTAATCTGTGAAGTATTCTTTTTCTAAGTAGTCAGCTGGTACTTCTATACCTTGAGCTTCAGCCCATTTACCAAGCATTAATACTACTTGTCCACGAGTTACAGCTTCGTTTGGAGCGAATGTACCGTCTGCTTTACCAGATACGTACCCTAATTCTAGTAAGTCTTTAATATTTTGTTCGTGGTCGTTACCAGCGATATCTGAAGGTGTTGCTGCAGATGCCACAGGCACGATCGCAGATGCTACTAAAGTAGCTGTTGCAGCAGATGCTACAAATTTTTTGTATTTCTTTGGTTGGTTAGCCATAGAAAGATTTCCTCCTCTAATTCAATTAAAATTTTAGTTACCCGACACTTATGTGTAGATAAACTAGTACACATAAAAGTTTAGTAGTATATAAATTAGTTGTCAATCATTTTTTAGCACAAATTACATTTTTATTATAATTGTAACTATAAATGAAAAACTAGGTTTATATGCTACGGGATAACTTAAAATCTATATAGATTATTACATAAAAAAATATAAAAAACCAATAGATTCTTCCCACAATTATCATATCACTATATTAATATAACTATTAGGTTGTGTATCGTTAATATAAAATTAATAATGTAGGAGTCTAGCAATTCTATTTACTATTGTAGAAATAGTATTATTTTGTTGGTTAATCGTGAAATTACTAGGAATATTGGAGAATTATAGTTTCATTGTAATTAGACGGGTGGTTTCTGAAGAAGTTTCATGTAATTTGAAATTTATTTTTGTTATTTATACGTTAAGTAATTGTCATTCTTTTAAAGTGGTTTTTAGTGGTTTGTTATTATCCCTAAGTAGCTTTAATCCCTCGACTATTATATGACTAGTTTCCTAATTTATGCATAAAAAGAAGGTCTAAGCAGTGCGAGCTACTTAGACCTTCTTTTCGGGCTACCAACCGTTTTTTTCCTTGCAGGGAAATTACTATATATCATAGAGAAAATCTTACTTCTAGTACAGTGTACCACCTTTATTACATTTTAACAATAAATTATTACAAAGATTACAGGATTATTTTTATTTGCATAGATTACCCACTTTGAGCAGTTCTTTCTCTCGATTGGATAATCCTTCTTTTATTACACTTGCTTTTTCTTTGATCCGCGCGCCACTTCTAATAAGAAGAGAGGTAATGCAATTTGGCGCTTGATTCGTTTTGGTTCCTTCATTAATCGATAGAACCATTCCATACCGATTTTTTGGAATGCCTCTGGTGCGCGTTTTACGTTACCAGCTAATACATCAAAGGAACCCCCTACCCCTTGATAAATCGTTGGGTGAAGTTGTTCTCGGTTTGCATTGATCCAGCTTTCCTGCTTTGGACTTCCCATAGCTACAAATAGGAGATCAGGCTTTGCTTCATTTATTTTCGCAATAACTTTTTCATTATCTTTTTCATAGCCGTCTTGTGTCCCACTAATAATGATACTTGGATATAGCTCCCTCAGCTTCTCAGCAGCCTTATCTGCTATCCCAGGTTTTCCTCCATATAAAAAGATAGCCTTTTGTCGCTTCGCCGCTTCTTCACAAAGTCGCATCATCATATCCACACCTGTAACCCGTGAAGTAATTTGTCCTTTTTGAATTTTGGAAGCAAGGATTACCCCTATACCGTCTGGAATTTGAAATTCCGCATCGTTAAGTAATTTTTTAAGGGATGGATCATTTTTGGCTTTGATAATCTTTTCCGGATTGATCGCAACAATTAGAGATTTCTCTTTTGTTTCAATTCTGTCGAAAATCATGGGGATCAGTTCATCATAGTTTTCTGTATTTACATTTATACCTAGTACTGTTTCTTTCATATTGAATTCTACCGTCCATTACATCACCTATGGAAGTGATGGTTTTTATTTTAGTTATTTCCATCTTAACAAAAAAAGAGGCAGCATGCATCTTTCATTGCACACTGCCTAGGTTCAACTATTTATTTTTAGAATCACCAAGTAAGTGGTATTGGAAGCCTGCTTCCTGCCAAGCTTCACGGTTTAAGCAATTTTTCGTATCAAACACAATTTTGTTTCGCGCTGAGATTGATAACGGATTGTATTCTTTAAACTCATTATGATCCGTTAAGAATAAAAGAATATCGGCTTCTTTTGTCGCTTCTTCTAAGCTTTGCGTTTGTGTTACATGTTTATTTTCCTTTATATGTGGATCATAAGACACGACGTCTAAGCCCAATTTTTGAAGTTCGTATATAACTTCTGTTGATGGACTTTCTCGCATATCATCGACATTGCCTTTAAATGCTAGTCCAAGCACTGCTACTTTTGCACCTGCAATTTTATTTTGGTTTAAAATGGCTTGTGTTTTCTGTGCAGTGAATGCTGGCATATTATCATTTGTGTTACGTGACATATGAACGATTTGCGCTTTTTCTCCACCAAGCTCTACTAGGAACCACGGGTCTACCGCAATACAGTGTCCCCCAACACCAGGGCCAGGGAAATGGACATTTACACGTGGGTGATAGTTCGCAAATTTAATTGCCTCCCAAATGTTCACGTCTAACAAATCTGCCATTTTTGCTAGTTCATTCGCAAAAGCAATATTTACATCACGATATGTGTTCTCCATTACTTTTACTAACTCTGCAGTCGTTGCATCTGTTAAATGGATTGTTCCTTTAACGAAAGTTTCGTATAGTTCTTTTGTCATTTCAGCAGATTTTTTATTAATTCCACCAACAATACGATCATTATTCACTAACTCATCGAAAATACGACCAGGAATAACACGTTCTGGTGAATGGGATACAAATAAATCCACACCTATTTCTAGGTCTGATTTGATCAATTCAGGAATCATAATACGCTCCACAGTTTTTGGTGGAACTGTTGATTCAAGGATTACTAAGTTTCCTTTTCTTACATAAGGAACGATTGCTTTAGTTGCTTCACGAACATATTCTAGGTTCGCTGTTTTATCTGGATTGATTGGTGAAGGAACAGCAACGATAAACACGTCGGCTTCCTCTGGTGTAGTAGAGGCAGTTAAGAATCCTTCATCTACCGCTTTATTTAAGCGTTCTTGTAAGCCATTTTCCTCAATGTGTAATTGCTTTTCCTGAATGCTTCGTACGGCTGCTGGATTCACATCCACTCCATGCACCTTTACACCGTGGTTTGCAAACATAACTGCTGTTGGTAAGCCAATATACCCTAACCCAACAACACAAATTTTCTTTGTCATAATGATCGTTACTTCCTTTCAAATATTAAGAACAATTATGTTTATATAATTTCATTCGTTAATTTTAACCTATTTGGTTCAATCCTGCATTTTAGTATACAACTTTCGAGTTGGTCTGTGAATTAAAATTCAATTAAATCATTGTTACATTGTTCAAGACCGGAGGTTTTGAGCGCATACTAAATATACTTGATCATATAAGTCTTCATTATGGGTACTTAAAAACCAGGTTTAAAGCACATACTTTTTATTTGAGCGAACAAGCGCTTCATTGGATCACTTATTCTTATAATTGGTCGTATACTACTTTCTCTTGATCACATAGCCACTTTTTAAAATATTAAAGTCACCTTTCGAGCACATAAACATGGATTTTGAGCGCTTGTCTAATTAATTGGATCACTTAATATGTTCTCTTGATTACTTAGCATTCGCTTTTGGTCACATAACTTTCTTTTGAGCGGATAAGTAATTCATTGGATCACTTATCTAAACATTTGGTCACATAATTTTTGTTAGCCTATATTAGATGCTATTCGAAGCGTCTAATTACTTAATATATATCTGCTTGATTTAGTTGCGCCAATTCTTTCTAAACTATTTGCTTTTAGAATTCTTTTAGCTTCATGTCTGTTTCTTAATTGTAAGAAAGATACAGCTTCTTGCGTTGTGACAGTTTTGTTTATTAGCATATAATAGTCCTTCAATGCTTGTTCATGGGCGTGCATATTACTCTTTTTACATTTTGGACAATACCATGTTCTTAACGTTCTTACCATTGGAATGGTTCCACATTGCGGACATTCTACTCCTGAGATAATTTCATTTCTTTTAATTTCATATTTGTTACATAACGGAAAAGTAGTACTTTCATAAGGAATGTTACTTAGTATTCTAACCAATTTTTCTGTATCAATTAGTTTTTGCGATTCTGATTGATTCCATAGATAAGTTATTATTTCTCTACCAATTTTTACTGGAAATATATCTGATGGTGTTTTAATGATTGCGTTGTTAAATGGAAATACGATCACACCATATATAGGTGCTTTTATTTTCATACTTTCTAGTAAAAGTTTCAGCCCTAGACAATATTGTTCTAGCTGGATTTCTGGACTTCCTAGAATCTGATATTTCCCGTCCTCTTCTTCACGCACGAGTTGTCTTGGATTTTTTCTGAAATGAAGAAACCCTTTGATGTTTTTAACTTCTAATAGGAGACACAAGCTTGGTGCTACAATCAACACATCAATCTGCACATCTACCTTCGATTTGAATTGAACATTGTGTAATACATAAGTGTTTTTAGGGAGTTCGTTTTCTGAAAGTAGTTGAAGAATATACTGCTCCCCTTGTTCGCCAGCTTCGTAGCGGGAGAGTTCTTCTATTATAGTAGGATATTTTTCGTGTGTGGGAGGGATGCGATTTTTAAGAGCGGTAAGTCCGAGTGTTATATCGTAGCTTGAAAATGGTTTTGCGATCAAATTTCTTCTTCTCTCCTTTTTGCTTATAAGATATCAAGTTTCGAAGGGGATGGGAATAGTGGTTCTGGAAACTTTTTATTTGGGAGGAACTTTGATTGGCAAAATCGATTTTTGGAGGGTGGGTTTTGAGACCCTATCGTATCGGTTCAAATGGACTTTTTCTGAGAGAGGTCTTCTATCAAGCTCCCATTATAGATTTGTTGAACCCAATTATATTTCTTTAAGATGCATATTCCTCAACGATATTTTCATAAGTTGTTTTTATATATTTCGTTTGCATTCAATATAGTACGAAGGCTCTAGAATGATTAAATTTTATCATCCTAAGATTCATGCAATGTACAATTTTTCAATGTTCGAATAAATTATAGAAACTATGTATAATAAGTTCATTATTTGGTAATAATAGGGTGTAACAACAGAAGGAGGGATATGAATGAAAGATTCAAAACACTATTCTTTAAGTAAAACAGATTGGATATTCGGGATTGTTGGTTCTGGTATTGTTGTTTTGGTCATTCATTTTTTTATCTCTTAATGAACTGAATTTCGGTTATTTTGATTTTGCCTATCAAATCGCATAGCTTCCCCTCCCTTTATAGAATGATTTTCTAATAGATTCGAATATCCGAGTTTTTTGGATCTTTCATCCATGCCTTCTATTGTAATAGTAAAAGCACCTGCTCCTTATTGGATTGCAGGTGCTTCTATTTTTGTGTGACAATCATATTTTGTAATGCGACCGCGTATTGTGAATATAAGTTTTGTAAGTCCATCATGCTGCCTTTCCTCCGTAGCAATTCAAAAATTCGTTATTCGTGGATGTTGGTGGATGGGTTCTGAAATTCGATGTAGCTCTTAACTACTTTTTGATTTCAACTTTTCTTTTCTTACCACTAAATCATAAAAAAGTTTTTCATTTCTTGCGGTAAGCGCTTCGTCAATTAGGCGTTCGAGATTTTTTTCTTCTAGTGAGTTGATAATATGATCGATTTCCGTCTCATTTTCCATCGGTACAAGGTTCAGCTGTTGCTTTTGTGACATCGCCTCGTCAATAATTGGCATCAGGTGATCATGTACATTTGATTGAACGAGTAATTGATATAATGGGTAGCGAATAAAACGATTGCCTTTTTGGAACACAAAGACTTCAGACAGGTTTTCAATCTGCATTGTGTTCAGATTGATAATCATTTCCTTCCCTTCCACTGGAATGAAGTGATACAATTCGTTTTCTTTAATAATGGAGAAGTATTGATAAGCAAATACCAAGCGTAAGTTATCCCCCGACACCTTCGTATAAAAAGGCTTTATATATTGAACATGAACCATATATCCCCCTCCTAAATTTCGAATTTTATGACATTTTAACACATTTTCGTATGTTACCCAAGTGTAAGCGTTTGCAGATTAATAGTTTTATGCGGTTTCTTTATGAGAATTTAATCGCACTTTCATGTGTTAAATTGTGGTTATTATTATCATACGAAATACATGTGGTGATAATGATATATTCCCCACACTTTTCATCTTTCAAACTTAGGAGAGGTCGGAATTTTTGGCATTTAGAATTTTCGTTGGGTATTGGGGATTGTTTGAGAATGTGGGTTGTGGTGTAGGATTTTTTAGGGCGAAATTTTCTTTGGATCACATAAAAAGTGCTCTGGATCGCATAGCTTGCCGTTTTGGGCGGATAGCCGACTGATTGGAGCGGATGTGTTTTTTCGTTAGAGCTGCTGTATGGATTCGAGCGGATACGCTTTTCTTTGGATCACATAAATAGTGCTCTTGA